>JBDKIU010000001.1:0-3227 GCA_039796915.1 Bacteroidota bacterium
CTGGAAACAGCGCCTAGACTTTCTGTTGCATCTGAATCATTGCGGCCTTACCCTGAGTTCCTGGCTCAGACTGCAAATGCGCGATCGGCTGCAAAGGACTTTAGGCGCTCAACGCTGGCAACAGGCAGCCCTGAAACGCAAGGCAGGAGTGGGGTTCTGTAGTCCTGATTTGCTGGAGAAGATTCCTTCTGCCGATGCATTTCCTGCTTCTCCCGAACACATACTTTCACATGACTTTTACGGGATGAAACTGGGGCAGATGCTGCAATGGGAAGACCGAAACAGCATGGCCCACAGCCTGGAATCGCGCAATCCCTTTGCCGACGATACGGAACTGGTGAAATTGTGTCTGCATATACCCTTTTCGGAAAAAGTGCAACATGGATTTACCAAGTTCCCGCTGAGGAAAATTTCGGAAGCCTATATCCCGGCGGCGCTGAGCTGGCGCAAGGACAAAAAAGGGTTTACCATGCCCGATGCCGATTTCACGGTGCAGTCCTTGCCGCAATTACTGGCATGGATTGCCGAAAACAACATCCCGGGCCTGGACCATCAGGCGCTCTTAAAAGCAAGTACTCCGGAAGCGCTGCAGCGCAAACCCGGGCTGGCTTCGTTCGTGTTTCGCTGCGCTGCCAGCGCTGTGTTTCTATATCATCTAAAGCAAAGGCAACATGGCTAAGAATGCCGTCATGGGAACCCTGGGAGCCCGAATCACGGCTGCAGTGGCCGGCTTCGGCACGGTAGTCTTGTGTTCGCATGTGCTGGGCGCGGAAGGGCGCGGTATGCTCAGTGTGTTGCTGGCCTATGTGCAGTTGATCATGATTGGAAGCGAGTTTGTGGGCGGAAGTACCTTGGTGAACCTCACCCCTCAATACGGCATTCGCAGATTGCTGCCCACCGCATACGGATGGCTGTTTCTGGTTTGTTGCGGCACATGGCTGTGGTTTCTGCAGCGCGGACAATCGGAATTCCTCGCTGCATTGCCGATGGCAGTTCCGCTTGGATTGCTCACCATTCACTATTCGCTCTTGCAGGGTGTTGGAAATATGCGCAAGCGGAATCAGGCGCAATTGCTGTATGAGCTGCTGAAAATCGCAGGGGTTGCTATTTCCTTTTGGGTTTTTATCAAATACGAAGCCTTGAATTTGGTGGTGATGAGTTTTACCATAGCTGCTGCTCTGGCCTGGCTCTTCACGATTCCGACCTTGTGGAGCGCAACGACAAAAAGCAGTGTTACAATCTTGCCGCCGGCAGATATGTTCACTTCCGGTTGGTGGTCGCAGTTGGGACATCTGGTTCAGTTTTTCAATTACCGCGCTTCCATTTTCATTATTGATTATTTTTTGGGAAGCAATGCCACGGGTTTGTACAGCAATGCGCTGATCATCGCCGACGCAGTCTGGATTTTCGGCAACAGCCTGGGCAGCGTAGCCCACATGCGCATGGTGCTGCGCCCGGATGCGGGTTACGCGCGTAACCTGTTGCGCCGTTACCACAGCCTCAGCGCCGCCGGAACCCTCTTGGCGGTATTGGTACTCTGTCTACTGCCGAACAGCGTTTATGTGGCGCTGTTCGGGCATGATTTCCGCAGTTTTCGTTCTGTCTTGCTTCCGCTGTTGCCCGTGATTCTGTTCTTGTCGCTGAGCACCATTCCCAGCCATCTGCTGCATGCCAAAAATGATTTCAAAGCCCTGCTGATGGCCAATTTGATTGCCTGTCTGGTGCAGGTTCTGCTGGCTTTGGTTTTGGTTCCGTACTACGGATTAATGGGCGCCGCGCTGTCAGCCTGTATCGGCTTTGGGCTGCTGGTTGGACTGGTTTGGTATCGGCTGAACCAAAAACACGGAATTCCCTGGCCTGATGCCGTGCCGATGCTGCGTTATGTGTTGCGGTTTGCGGGGAAGGTGCTGCATTCCCTGCGCAAGTCCGTGAAGGTTTAATACGGCTGGACTTTAAACAGCTGCGAATAAAAGGGTATGCTTTCTTCACCCAAAGGTTTACGCATCCTGGGCTGCATCGGTCATTTCTACCATGGTGCGAAACTGAATCTTCGGATTGTTGTCCTGCGTCATGCGCAACGTGAACTGGGTTTCTGCCAGATACACCGGGTTGTTGTCCTTGTCCCAGGCGATGTTGTTCTGCCGGAACTTCATAAAGTCGCGGATGGCATCGGCGTCGCCGCCCATCCAGCAGGCTTTGTAGATGCTGCGCGGCTCAAAGCGGCATTTCGCACCGTATTCGTGTTCCAGACGGTGCTGCAATACTTCAAACTGCAGTTCTCCCACCGTGCCGATGAACTTGCGGTTGCCGGGTTCCTGCCTGAACAATTGCGCCAGGCCTTCTTCCGTAAGCTGTTCAATGCCTTTTTCCAGCTGTTTGCTTTTCAGCGGATCGAGGTTGATCAGTTCCTTGAAGATTTCCGGAGAAAAGCTGGGAATGCCCTTGAAATGCAGGATTTCACCTTCGGTCAGCGTATCGCCGATTTTGAAATTCCCGGTATCGTATAATCCCACCACATCGCCGGCATAGGCATCTTCCACCACTTCTTTGGAACGGGCCAGAAACGTGTATGGATTGGCAAACCGCAGGTCTTTGCCCAGGCGCACGTGTTTGTACGGCTTGTTGCGTTCGAATTTCCCGCTGCACACGCGTAAAAACGCAATGCGGTCGCGGTGGCGCGGGTCAATATTGGCGTGGATTTTAAACACGAAGCCGCTGAACTTTGCCTCGGTGGGTTCCACCATGCGCTCGGCGGTAGGACGCTGCACCGGCGTAGGGGCCAGATCCAGAAAGGTTTCCAGCAGTTCCTGCACCCCGAAGTTGTTCAGGCCGGAACCAAAAAACACCGGACTGGTATGGGCTTCCAAGTAATCTTCACGGTTCAGTTCCCCATACACCCCGTCTATCAGTTCAATGTCTTCGCGCAGTTTGGCGGCGTTGCGCTCACCAATCAGTTCAGGGAGTTTGGGGTCGCTGATGCCTGCAACGCTGATGAACTCGTCGGCCTTCTTGGTTTTATTGCTTTCGAAGAGGTTCAGCGAATGGTTCGGAATGAGGTACACGCCTTTGAAGTCGCGGCCGCTGTTGATGGGCCAGCTCATCGGGTGCACGTGGATGTTGAGTTTCTGCTCGATTTCATCCAGCAGGTCGAAGGGGTCTTTGCCGTCGCGATCCATCTTATTGATGAAGGTAATCACCGGCGTGGCCCGCATCCTGCACACAGCCAT
>JBDKIU010000002.1:0-5196 GCA_039796915.1 Bacteroidota bacterium
GCAAAGCATCCTGAATTTCGGACCTGAGTTGTTGGTATTGACGCGAAAGGTCGAAGAATGGCACATTCATATTGTGGGCAAATATCGGAACAAATGGCAGTTCCTTTCCTGATTGAAACGCAAGATTCAGGAAGCCCGCCGGAGCCTGCGTCTGAACAGGCGATAAACAACGAACAACTTCAGCAATTCACTGGCGGCGCGGTAGATGGTTTTCAGCGAAGCGCCACGGCTCTTGCCTGCTGTTCTGGGAAGGTATTTTGATTGCACTTCCAGGAACCTCCAGCCCTTTGCCCGAAGCTTGCTGCAAATTTCACTGGTAACGATGCTGCTTTGCATCTTCAAATCCAGGTCGCGCAGTTCCTGGGTACGGAAAACCAGTATCCAGTTCACATCGCGCAGTTCCATGCCCAATAAAAGTCGGTTGAGGGTTTTATTGGCCCAGCTTAATCCATTTCGAAACACGCTGTACGAAGTATTTTCAACCCTGTAAAAACTCACCACCGTGCGCATGGAGATGTATGGATAAGCGAGCAGTTCATTGGTATCAAACTGCCCGTCGCCGGGCAATGCAACCACTACATCTTTGGTAGCGTTGAAATATATGGAACGCAGCGCTGCGCCAATTCCCTGATTCTTTCCGTGCTCCACAATCACCAAGCCCGGAAACTCCTGCGCCTGCAACTTTTTCAGCAAGGAAACGGAATCATCTGCGCTGCCATCGTCCACCACCAAAACTTCAAAATCATCGGCAAGCCGGGCAGCGGTTTGATAGGTAGTTCTTACTACCTGCTCAATATTGCCGGATTCATTGTAGCACATGATACCCAATGTCCAGCTTTGCCTGGATGTATTACTCATCGGGACCCACTTTACCGATTACACGGGCAGGATTTCCTGCCACCTTGGTCATGGGCGGAACATCTTTGGTTACCACACTGCCTGCACCAACCAAAGCGCCGGCACCGATGCGTACACCCGCAAGAATGGTGGCATTGGTTCCAATAGCAGCTCTTTTCTCGATATAGGTTGTTTCCAGCTTCCAGTCAGCCTCCGTTTTTACACTTCCATCTTCATTGGTGCTGCGCGGAAACATATCGTTGATGAACATCACCCCATGGCCAATGAACACTTCATCTTCTATCGTCACGCCATCGCATATGAACGAATGACTGGAAATTTTGCAATTCTTGCCAATAGTTACTCCTTTTTGGATTTCGGTAAACGGACCCACTTTGGTTCCATCGCCCAAGCTGCAGCCATACAAATTCACAAAGTGAAAAATGCGCACTCCTTCCCCAACGGTCACATTCACAATTTTTTGTGTGGGGTTGTCAATATTGATGATTTCAGGCATGATGTGTGGCAACAAAAAAAAGCAAATTGTGCGAAAAAGCGCTTAATACGCCGGAACAATCTTACAGGTTCAGAGGCACTGGCGCTCCCTGCTTCCGGATGCTTTCCTGCGCTGCTTCCATCACCGCCACAACCTGCAGCCCCAGCTGCGCGTTTGACAGCGGAGTTTCTCCTGTGTTGATGCAGTGGATGAAATCATGAGCTACACCACTCAGGGCTTCCTTTTGTTCGAGTTTGGGAATGAAGATGTCGCCGAAGCGATAATCAACCAGCCAACGATGCATTTCCTCCGGACTCCGCACCGTAAATCCGCTGTCGTAAATCTTGATTTTTTCGGTAGGTTCCACGTCGTCGTAAATCACCATCTTTTTGGTACCGCCAATCAGGGTTTTTCTGATTTTCACCGGTGAAATCCAGGAAGATGCGATGTGGGCCATCATTCCATCTTCAAAAAACAACGTGGTATAGGCAAGGTCTTCTATGCCCATCGCTGTGTGGCTCTGGCCGACGGCCGAAACTGAAACCGGCTTTTTCCCGCCGGTGATGTAAAAAAAGATGCTCAGGTCATGAACGGCAAGATCCCAAATCACGCTCCAGTTGGGATTAAACAGGCCGAGGTTGATTCGGGTGCTGTCGAAATAGTTCAGTGTTCCCAACTCACCTTGTTCCACCAGGGTTTTGATTTTTTGCACCGCTCCGGTATAAAGGAAGGTATGGTCAACCATCAGCAGCAAACCTTTTTCGGCAGCAAGGTTCATAAGTTCCTGAACTTCTGCAGCCGAGGTGGCCAATGGCTTTTCCACAAGCACGTGTTTTCCGGCCAGCAGCGCCTGCTTGGCCAACTGATAATGGGTATGAATGGGCGTGGCAATCACCACCGCGTCCAGTTCTGGATGTCGGATGAGTTCATCGGCATCCGCAAAACACTGAAGCCCGGGATATTGGCCAGCAATGCGGTTCCGCCTTCCTTCATCAAGGTCCGAAACAGCCATCAGCTGACCACCTGCAGCCTGAGCAAAGTTGCGCACAAGATTTGGGCCCCAATAGCCCAGTCCGATAATTCCCAGTTTTACCGTCATGATGGCTGCAAATAAACATCCCACACGCAGAATTCTTTTTCCCTTTCAGGAAGGAACTGCTTTGCATGACTTGCATCCTTGAAGGATTCCGGTAAAAACCGGTACTCAGCTACTCGTAATACATGCCTGCCAACCGACGCTGACCTGTGTGCATCAACCGACACCAGAACGCCGCAGGGCGTGTATTTACTTTCTTCGGAATTTTGAACAGGCTCAGGAATGCCGATGTACAATCAGTGTTTATACTTGCAAAAGCTTATGAAACAGAAATCACCGATTCAGGCGGCGACAAGGGTAAAAAAAACTGCCATTGCCTTTACGGTTCCGGTACCTGCCGATAAACAACAGCACATCAGTACGCAGTTGAAGCAGGCTGAAGTAGTATTTTGGGGCTCGGGTTCCTTTCAGGAAGCGCTGCAGGCCTTGAAGTCGGCGCAGGCAGATCAATATTTACTGGTGCATCAATTGGATACCGCCAAACTGAATGGCTGGCTTTTGTCGCTGAACAATGTTGCTGCAGATGTGGTCAGCGCCGGTGCTGCAGTAACTCCTTCGGCTACGGAATTGCTCTCCGGCTTTTCGGATGCCGTTTGGAATTCGCCCTGGCTGCTGTTGCGCGGAGAGTCCTGGAAAACCGCAGCTGACGCTGGCTGCACCGATTCCTTCCGCTTCCTGTATGTGCTGGAGAAATCCGGATGCAGCATGGATGTGAAAACGGCTGAAGGAACCACAGGCAGTCGCAATCCGCTGCTGAAATCACTTCAGGCCAAAATAAGCACCGCACTGTGGTGGTATCATCCCTTCAGGATGTTGCGCCAGGGCGCGACCTGGCAACTCGCATTTGTTTTGCTTGCCCTGGTACTGGCTGTATTGATGCCCATGCTGAGCCGCAATGCGGCCATCTCCGGGGATGAATTTACGCAATATGAATACTCCAAACTCACGGCGAACTATTACCAGAACATCTTCGGCGCTTCAGTTTCGGTAGATACCAACGCGCTCAAAGGACAGAAGATGGTTGGACTGGCCCGGGCTGCTGCTACCGAAGATCCGGCAAAACTGGCTACACTGGTGGATGGTGATAAGTTCATGCACCTGTATGGTTCAAGCTTTGACACTTTTACTACGTTACTGATCCGCTGGCTGGGCACTGAAGAAGTGTTTGAAACCCGCCATATCTTCAACAGCCTGTTTGGCTTCCTCGCCATATTCTTCTCGGCCTTAATCATTCGTCGACTTACAGGAAGCTGGAAGTACGGATTTCTGGGTATGCTGGCATTGTTCCTCACCCCAAGATTCCTGGGCGAAGCCTTCAACAATCCCAAAGATATTCCGTTTGCAGCCGGTTACATCATGGCCTTGTATTACATGATCCGCTGTTTCGGCGGCCATAAGATGCAGACTAGTCATGCGCTTGGCCTGATTCTGGGCATCGGATTGGCCATCAGCGTGCGCGTGGGTGGTCTGTTGTTGCTGCCCATTTCCGTGATGTACGCAGGATTGCAATACATTCAAACCATTGGACTGCAACAATTCCTATCTTTACGCTGGACGCACTTTTGGGCGCATGTTAAACCCGTACTGATCGTATTGGTGCTTGGCTACACCGCCGGCGTTCTTCCCTGGCCTTATGCACTGGAAAGTCCACTGGAACATCCGTTCAAAGTACTGAGCGAATTCAGCAATTATGCCACCAGCCTCCGTCAGTTGTATGAAGGCAAACTATACGACAGCGATCTGCTTCCTTCGGGTTATCTGGCCCGTTACCTGTTCATCACCATGCCGTTGTTTACCCTGAGCGGATTGTTGTTGTTTCTGGTATTGCAGCTGCTGAACTGGAAATCCTTCAAACTGGATGTATTCCTGCTGCTCTTCGCCGCTTTATTCCCCATCCTTTACATCTACATCCAAAAGTCCAATGTTTATGGCGGTCTGAGGCAAATTTTGTTCACCATTCCGCCCATGGTGGTTTTGGGCGTTTATGGCTTTTCATTGCTGGAACAAAAGCTCCGGAATTTGAACTATGCAAGAATGGCTGTGCCTGCCGGAGCCGGTCTCATGCTGTTGCTGCCTGCCAGCTTTGTAGCCAGAAACCATCCTTTGGAATACATCTATTTCAACGAAGTGAGCGGCGGCGTGAAAGGTGCTTATGGCAAATATGAAATGGACTACTACCTGGCCAGCCTGAAACCGTCAAGCGACTGGCTGATTCGTGAAGTGATCAGCAAGAATCCCGAAAAACAGTACACCATCCTCACCTACGGCATGGATCACGTGCGATATTATTTCCGCAAGTATCCGAATGTGCATGTGGGCTACACACGCTACGACGACCGCAGTAAGGTGAACTGGGATTATGCCATTTTTTACAATGCGCACATGGACAGGGAGCGCCTGCTGAATGGTTATTATCCGCCGGCAGGAACAGTGTTCTCCCCGGAAGTGGATGGAAAGCCTATGGGCATAGTGCTGCAAAGGCTGAGCCGCGAAGACCTCGAAGGAATGAAGGCCTACAAAGTGCGGAATTATCCGGTGGCACTTGAAAAGTTGCGTGCTTCCCTCAAATATGATCCGAACAACTGCGAAGTGCTGACAGCTATTGCGGATTGCTACCAGCAATTGGCACAGACAGACACTGCCCAAGCGATGAACCTGATGGATTCTGCACTGGCTTCTGCTGCGCGTTCCATTGCCATCACCCCTGATTATACGCCTGCCCTGAACATTGCAGGAATCATCCAGCTGCAGCGGAATAAACTGGACG
>JBDKIU010000003.1:0-4882 GCA_039796915.1 Bacteroidota bacterium
TACGCTTCTGGTCTTTGTTGAATTCGATTACTTCAAATTCCAGAACATCATCTTCGCGGGCTGCAGTATTGTCTTTCTTCTTGATGTGACGCGTTGGCGCGAATGCTTCTACACCGTAGGGCAGCTGCACGGTAGCACCTTTGTCGTTCACGGAAGTAACGGTTCCTTCATGGATACTTCCCACGCTGAAGATAGACTCGAATGTATCCCATGGATTTTCTTCCAGCTGTTTGTGGCCAAGGCTCAAACGACGGTTCTGGGTATCTACTTCCAATACAACTACTTCCAGCTCCTCACCTTTTTTGGTGAATTCTGCAGGATGCTTGATTTTCTTGTTCCAGCTCAGGTCAGAAACGTGCACCAAGCCGTCGATACCTTCTTCCAATTCAACGAACAGGCCGTAGCTGGTCAGGTTTTTCACGATGCCGGTGTGGCGGGAATTCACTGGATATTTATCAGCGATGGTTCCCCATGGGTCAGGAGTAAGCTGCTTGATACCGAGCGACATTTTGTGCTCGTCTTTATCCAGGGCCAGCACTACGCAGTCGATTTCGTCGCCCACTTTCAGGAAATCCTGAGGATTGCGCAGGTGACTGCTCCAGCTCATTTCGCTTACATGCACCAAACCTTCAACACCTGGCTTGATTTCAATGAATGCACCGTAATCAGCAACAGTAACCACTTTACCTTTCACGCGGCTGCCGATTTGGATGTCTTCACCAAGGCTGTTCCATGGGTGTTCTGAAAGTTGCTTCATACCCAGGCTGATGCGCTTCTTCTCATCATCGAAGTCCAGCACTACCACGTTGATCTTCTGATCAAGCTTCAGCACTTCTTCCGGATGGTTGATACGTCCCCAGGAGATATCTGTGATGTGAAGCAGGCCATCAATACCGCCAAGGTCAACGAATACACCAAATGAAGTCATATTCTTCACGGTTCCTTCGAGCACCTGGCCTTTTTCAAGGCGCTTCAGAATTTCAAGCTTCTGGGCTTCAATATCATCTTCAATAAGTGCTTTGTGCGAAACGACAACGTTTTTGTAAACGTCATTCACTTTCACAATTTTGAAGTCCATGTTTTTACCAACATACTGATCGTAATCACGAACAGGCTTGGTATCAATTTGAGAACCTGGCAGGAAGGTATCGATTCCGAACACATCTACCACAAGTCCTCCTTTCGTGCGAGAACGCACATAACCTGTAACAATCAGGTCTTCATTCATTGCAGCAAGGATGCGATCCCATGCTGTTTCGGCGAGCGCCTTGCGGCGGCTCAGAATCAACTGACCGGCTGAATCTTCTGCAATGTCAACAAACACTTCTACCTCGTCGCCGATTTTCAGGTCAGGTAAATCACGGAATTCCTGACGGGGCACCAAACCATCTGATTTGAAGCCTACATTCACCACAACATCTTTCTCGTTGATGGCTACCACATGGCCTCTAACCACCTTTTTTTCTTCGATGGGATTAAAGGTACCAGCGTACTGCTGCTCCATCGACGCACGTTCTGTTTTGGAATACGTACCGAATCCGGCACCATCCATATCCCAATCAAAATCGTCGTGCGAAGCCGCAGTGGCGTTGCTTTTTGCCGTTACCGGCGCTGTGGTCTCAGGTTGTACCTGTTCGACCTCCTGGTTGTTAGTGTTTTCTGTTGTCAAACTGATGTTTCCTCCTTTTGGGGCCGGCAAAAATATACAAACCTTTTGAATTTCCATACCAAAAAACTAATGAATGGCTTTCGCGCTTCATTGATACCTTTGTAAACTGAAACCATGCATCAAAAAGTTCTGATTCTTGACTTTGGTTCGCAATACACTCAATTGATTGCCCGTCGTGTAAGGGAATTACAGGTGTACTGCGAAATTCACCCGTTCAACCACCTGCCAGACATTGGTACCGATGTGCAGGGAATTATCCTCAGTGGAAGTCCGTTTTCGGTGAATGATCCTGAAGCTCCTGATCTGGATTTGGATGCTTTGCGCAGCCGTTTCCCGGTGTTGGGCATTTGTTATGGCGCCCAACTACTGGCAAAAAAATATGGCGGTAAGGTAGGAAGCAGCAGCCATCGCGAATATGGTCGGGCCATCATCAGCCAGACTGGAATCAGCAACCGTCTGTTTGACGGGCTGGACGATCAAAGCCAGGTTTGGATGAGTCATGGAGATTCTATCCTGGAATTGCCTGAACATTGCGAAATTATTGCACATACCGAACACATTCCGGTAGCAGCTTTTCATTTTCAGGGATCTCAAACCTATGGAATCCAGTTCCATCCGGAAGTAACGCACAGCACACAGGGTAAAGAGCTGCTTCGTAATTTCCTGTTTGACATTTGTGGCTGTTCGGGCGACTGGACTCCGGCCCATTTCATTTCTGAAACCACCGAACTGCTGCGTCATCAAATCGGAACAGACCACGTCATTCTTGGATTGTCGGGCGGCGTGGACAGCACCGTGGCGGCATTGTTGTTGCACCGTGCCATTGCTGAACAACTTACATGTATCTTCATCAACAACGGCCTGCTGCGGAAAAATGAATATGAAGAAGTTCAGGAAGCATACCGCAGTCTGGGCCTGCACATTGTGGCTGTTGACGCTTCACAAAGATTTTATGCTGCCTTGAACGGCGTGCGCGATCCCGAACAGAAGCGAAAAATCATTGGCCGTTTGTTTGTCGAAGTATTTGATGAAGAAGCCGGCAAAATCCCGAACGTAAAATGGCTCGCTCAAGGCACTATTTATCCGGACGTGATTGAAAGTGTGAGTGTGAAAGGTCCTTCTGCTACCATCAAAAGTCACCATAATGTGGGCGGATTGCCAGAACGGATGAACCTTAAAATCACTGAACCTCTGAAGTCGTTGTTCAAAGACGAAGTGCGCCGTGTAGGACGTGAACTGGGTCTCGCCGCGCATTTCGTGGACAGACACCCGTTCCCGGGTCCGGGCCTTGCCATTCGTATCATTGACGATATCACCGAAGAAAAGGTGCGCATGTTGCAGGATGCGGATCACATCTATATGAGCATCCTCCGTTCACACGGTTTGTATGAGAAGATCTGGCAGGCGGGCGCCATCTTCCTCCCTATTCGGAGCGTTGGTGTGATGGGCGATGAGCGCACCTACGAGCACGCCATTGCACTTCGTGCCGTTACTTCTGTGGATGGCATGACGGCCGACTGGTACCCTATTCCCTATGAAGTTTTGGCAGAAATCTCCAATTCCATCATCAACAGGGTGAAAGGAATCAACAGAGTTGTTTACGACATCAGTTCAAAACCCCCAGCAACCATAGAATGGGAATGATTCATAAATCCATCTGCTTGATGTTGCTTGTGTTGTGCAGCAACGTGGAAGCTTTTTCAAAACCCTCAGACAGCCTTTTTCGTGTAGGGCTGATCATGCCTTTTAAGTCCAACAGCATCAGAAATGGATTGAGTGAAGCTTCGCTGGATTATTACGAAGGCGTAAAAATCGCTTTGCAGGAACTGGAACAGCAAGGCATCAGATTGCGCCTGTACGTGTTTGATTCCCAAAAGGATTCCTTTGCGTTGAATGAAATCCTGGATCATCCGGATTTGCCCTCGCTGCATCTGATCCTTGGCCCGGCAGCTGCGGTAGAACTCGACGAAGTGGCGGCATTTTGTGCCCGTCACCAAATTCCTTTGGTTTCTCCGCTGAAACACTACTCACCTCCGGAAGGTGTGAAACCTGTCATATTTAATCCGTTCAGCAATGACAGCATTCGTATCAAAGCGACCGTTGAGAAAACCGTGTGGGTATTTCGCAATGCGCGGATGGTAATCCTGAACGACAATAGTCCTGAATGTGTTCGGAATATTGGCTACATCAAAGGCGTTTCAGGAGGTGCATTTGGGAAAAGAAACCTCTCGGTGATTCCCTACAACAATGGGAGCTTCAGTCAATTTCTTCCCAAAAACGACAGTGTGGTGATTCTGATGCCCACGTCACGAACCGGAATGTTGGCTGCAGTTATAAAATTCCTGGAAGAACATCCAAAGGCGGTGGCCGTTGGTCATCATCAGTGGTATGAAAACCTGGAAGCAACAATGGCTTCGGGCAAAATGAACCGGGTTTTTATTCCTGAGGTGAATTTCGTTGATCCGGCCGATACCACCACGCGGAGCTTCCGCCTGCGCTATCGCGAACAGTTCCGCAGCGAGCCTACGCGCTTTGTGTATGTGGGCTATGATCAGATGATGTTCTTCGGACAAGCGCTCATGGCTTTTGGCCGAAACTTCCCGGAACGAACGGCCAACGGCGCATTCCCGATGGTTCAGAATGAATTCTACTTCAAAAAAAAGAATGGCACCTATGACAACTATGGCATCAACCTGGTAACCATGGGTGAGCAATATCCTTACAAGGTTCATCCATGAGTCGGGAACACAACCGATTGAGGAACCTTTTGTCCCTGGTCCATGCTTACACTGGCCAAAAGCCATTACAACTTTTCCTGCAAGAACAGTTTCGGGCAAATAAGGCCTGGGGTTCTTCAGACCGGAAATTTTACAGGGAATGGATGTATGCCTATATGCGTCTCGGCGCATCCTGTGGTTCACTAAACCCTTCAGATCGTTTTGTACTGTTGGCCTGGAAGAAACAAGAAGCTTCCTGCTTTGAAGCATGGAGCGGGAAAACCTTGGCTGATGTTACGGAAATTACGGATCTGTTTCCTGAATACAAACCAGAACAATGGTTTCCACATCACGAACTTCTTTCGCCCCAAATTTCCATAGAAGAGCTACAACAACATTTTGAACACGTGCTGCCGGTGTACGCGCGTATTCTTCCCAATGGCGAAAAAGGAACCATGAACCTGCCTCCCGGTGCTGAACTATTGCCCGAAGGCGC
>JBDKIU010000004.1:0-5970 GCA_039796915.1 Bacteroidota bacterium
CCTGGGTGAATCTGTATTCCAGGCGTTTGCTTCCCGAACCGGATTTCCAGGGGTTGAAGTATGGATCGCTGACACCCGGCCCGCTGAAGATTCCGCCCGCAGGTGTTGCCTTCAACAGATAAGCCGTGTCTTTCAAACAGGGTGAAGCCGGCGCACTTAGCCATTGCATTACAGGAATGGTATCTACCGTGACAAATACCGTATCAAAGCAACCAAAACGGCTCACATAAATGATGCGGTTTTTCCCTTTCATCGCAATGGCCGGATTGAATAAACCCTGCGTGCTGTTGCTGATTCCGGTACCGTAAAAATAGCCACCGCTCAGACTTGTCTTCAGTTTGAAAATTCCGGAACTGCGACAAACGGCGGTGTCTTTCTGGATGCCGGTTTTGGGCCGCACGCAAATGCGTAAACTGTCCCTGCATCCGTTTACCGAATAAAAAGCCAGATGCGTGCCATAACCCGCTGCTGCAGGTCTGAAAAATCCTTTCGGATTGGTGATTCCCTTTCCGCTCCAGCTGCCGCCCGAAGGGGTGAATTGTGTTAATGCCTTGCTCAGCCAGATGCCCGTATCCTGAGCACACAGAAACAAGGTATCCCGTTTTCCCACGCGTGTGGGAAGCAGCGTCAGGAATTTGCGGTCGGTGCAACGCCCATTTCTGATCGTCAGCGTATCGGTGAAACTGCTTTTCCCCAGACCGCTGAAATAAGCAGGATTGTATTTGGGTTGTGTGGTATCGCTGATGCCACGGCCTCGCCAGGAATAACCGCTGGCAGGTCTGAATCCGGTGAGTGTATGCACACCAGCCGCGGGACAAATGGTATCAAACGTTTTCCCTGCATAAATCGGCAACAAGGTGAGCAAGGTTGTATCCTTACAGCCACCGGCGTTGAAGATGATGGTCTTGGTTCCGGGTCCTCCCATCAAGGAAGGATTTACCGTTCCATAATAGCTGTTGATCAATCCTGGAAACCAGTTGAAATAAACGCCGATAGGGTTGAACTGAAGCTGATGAAGCGTGCTTCGCTCGCAGGCCGTATCAAAAGGCTTGGCCCAAATTTGTGTGACACGAACAGTCTTGGTAGATACACAGCCTTTCCAGGAATAGGTAAGCTTGTAGGTTCCCGCACTGTCGGGGTTGAAAATGCCACTGCTTGTAACCTTTGGCCCGGTCCAGGTTCCTCCCGTGGGATATACGTGGTACAAGGCCGCCGGAGGCGTTTTGGGACAAAAAAGATTATCGCCGTTCCAGATTCCGGTGGAGGTGACCAACACGGTATCTGCGCAATTGCCAATCTGGTACCAGACTTTATGCGTACCGCTTCCGCTGACCGCCGGACTGAACATGCCGTTTGCTGCGTCGGTGATTCCTTTTCCTTTCCAGGAACCACCCGCAGGTGTAGCCCTGAGCCTGAACGGGGCAGAAAGGTAACACACCATGGTGTCGGGTTGCGCGTTCGGCGGCGCAAGTACCGTCAGGTCAACAGTGTCGGAAGATGGAACGGAAAGACCATCGGTAACTCGGAGTATGTAGCGTGTAGAGCCTGACGGACAAACCTTGTGTGGCCCTGCACCACTTAAAGTTCCCGGAGTCCAGGTGTACACATAACGCGAAGGCGTTCCACCCGAAACCGTAGCGCGCAACCAGGTACAGCTACCCTTGCACAGGGTATCGCTGTCGGCTATCAGCTGTACCTTCAGCGGACAATCGCTGATGGTGAAGGAAACTTTACTCTTTAGTGTCCAGATGCTGTCGCAGAAATCTTTGAAGAACAGCGTGGCCTCCAGGGTATAAGTTCCACTCATGTTCAGCGCATTGCTCAGCTGCAACGTGTAGGAGGCGGTATTTCCACCGGTGCAATTCACCGGAGTAACAGAGTTCACGGAACTGCCCACCGGTCCCGACAATATAAAACTTCCGGGTTTGACCGAATCGCAGGGGAAGGCACGGCCCAGCAAAAGACTGAGGGTTTGTTGTTTGCATTTGGGCGCCGACTGCAGGGTGAGACTTGGTGCGGTAATAATCCGCATTGTTGCGCTCCAGGTAGCTTCCCATCCCGAACATGCGATGTTTTTATCGCTTTTGAAGAAGAAGGTGATGAAGCTGTCGGTACTGCTGACTATTCCCGGGCTGGTGCTGCCGGAATAACGCGGGCCGAGCTTCGGTGCAAAGGTGTCTTTCCCGTTGTAAATCTGCAGGTAATCGTTGTCTTTTTCTGTACAGAAGCTTTTGAAGTTGATGCTGATGCTGCTGGCGCCCGGAACACTGATGGTGAAGATATACGCTTCATTGTGGTCATAATCACCAGGAGTTTTTCCTTTTTCACTGTCCTTAAAGATTCCGGAACAGGCGCGAACCCTGCCGTTGCTCATGTAGTAGGTGTTTTGAGCGGCCAGGACGGTTGGCCATGCCAGGGCGATATACAGCAGGATTTTCAACTCAGCGTCTGATATTGATGAGTGGCGTGCTTACCGAATTGCTCCAGTTTCCGCTGCGGTCTTTGATGCGCAGGGTGAATGTTGTTGGTTCTGTATTGCCGCTGCCCAACAGAAAAAGGTTCTTCATGCGCAGCACAAAACGTCCTTTGATATGCACTTTGGCGTTGGCAGGTGCCTGGGCCGGCACGAAGTAGAAATCAGGTCGGTTGAAGCGGGCATCCTGAACCCATAAGCTGTTGCTGTCCGGATTCAATGCGCCCAAATCACCGTCGCCATCTTCAAAGCGCAGGTAAATACGCAGACTGTCTTTGAATTGTACAATGTTGGTATTGCTTACGCTGTCCAGGCTGAGGAATGGAACCGGATTGGGTGCATAAGGTTTTTCTTCGGAACAGGAACAAAGTCCGGTACATAAAATCCAGCCGAAGCAGAAGCGCAGGTTCATATCCAACGGATGGCTAAGTATTTTTTGAGGTAGAACAAAGCGTCGCTGTTGGGGATTACAGCATTCCCATTCACTCCGTCGCTGATGTTCAGCTGCAGCCAGGTAACATCACCCGGTTTCCAGGCGCCTGAGTTCAGGTTGAATCGAAATCCATAGCCTTCGTTTTGGCCGTAAACCGATTTGAAGATGCGCGGACTTGCCGCCTGTATCAGTGGCTGGGCATTCCCAGCAGTATAATTGCCCGGATCCATACTGAAATTGATGCTGGCATTGCTCAAAGCGGACTGCGCGCTTTTGTCGTCAGCGAAGCAAATCCACAATTCGGCATTGCTTCCCACCGGAACCTGTATGGGTTCATATCGGCCGGGCCTGAAGGCTTCCGTTCCATTCACGAGTACTGTCATGCCCAAAACCTGCGGCGGTTGGTCGGGCAGGGCAGGTGCATTCCCGAAAGGATCCTTGGCGCCGTTGATGATCCAGGTTCTGATATCGTTCAGGTAATCTGCTTTTTTGGAAAGCCATTTGCTGCCCGGATCCACCACCAAAGGCATGATGCCGGAGTTTCCCCCAAGGTCCACGGTGAGGCGGTACCACAGCATGCTGAGGTCTGCATTTCCGGGCATTACGCGTGCGGCAAAAGTTCCGGCGCTGTCGTTTTTGATGGGTTTACGATACAGCAATGAATTGTATGAGCTGGAAACGGTTCTGAAATCGGGCTCAAAGGTGCCGTCGTGGCAACCACTGTTGGCGCATGTAGGTTTCAGGATGTTGTAGTGAATGCCCTGGATGGTGGCAGCTGCCGGGGCCGTAAACGTATCTTTGGGCTGATCCTCTTGGTTTTGATCAAAAGGATTCTCCGGTCTTGAGCTTTCTTTGATGCAGGCCTGAGTGCTAAGAACAATAAGCAGGATGGCGCAAAACTGCTTCATATCCGGTCAAATAAGGAACGGGCCAAGGGATCCAGCAAACCTGAATTCATTACTTCATCTTTGATTCCGAGGGCATGGGCGATGGTTGGAACAATATCGGTTAACCTGCCACTTGGGTTGCTTTCGCTGCCAACCACCAGGTCTCGCGGAACATTTGGTCCGGCCACCAGTCCCCAAACGCGCAACGCATTGGCGTCGCTGTGGTCGTACGCGTACCAGTCGTTCTCATCCTGAATGGGATTGGGTTTCAGGTTACGTCCGCATTCAGGCGCCACAATCATCATGGTTTTGCCGCTCATCTCGGGAATATTGCGTTGTATCTGATCCCAAAGCCAGCCGGTGGCGTGATCGGCGCGGTGCAGGCTTTGCAGGTAACCGGTGAAGTTGCTGTGACAGCCGTCCACGGCGCTCATGTTCACCACCAGGATTTTGGGTTTAAACGTGCGGAGCACTTCTGCGGCCATCCCGATGTTGAAACTGTCGCCACCGCCATTGACCGGAGGAAAAGGAATCTGCCCATTGGACAGGCGGATGTACACATCGCGCATCCATTCCTTGATGCGGTTGCGCTCTTCGGGATTGTTGCGCACGCTGAGAAACTGTTCCGGGTTCAGGCCGAAGTTCTGATCGAGGAAGTTTTTCATGGCATACATGGGCGCCAGCTCTTCGTCAGAATAAGGTTTGGCATTGCTGAGTACATCTCGGCCGGCGCTGCCAAAGGTGAGTGGCGCGGCGAAGAAATTTCCTCCATACTGCAGCCCGTAGGATTCATGTTCGCTGGAATTGAGCAAGGGCGTAGAGTTCCCAATGGTATTGCCGATAAACCAGCAATCGGATGCTGCATAGCCGGCGTGTTTACGTAAATACTCAAAAATGGTTGGGAAATTGGGCCGCGCCTTTAAACCCTGCGCGGTGCCGGGATTTCCGGTAATCAGCGTATTCAGTCCTACATAATGCCCGGCGCTTTGTGCACGCATTTCACGGAACAAGGTTCCTTGCTTCTGAAGGGTTTCACTCAGCAGCCTTGGGATGGGTTGTCCGCCGGAAGTACCGCCCGCAGCCGTGGTTCCATAGGCGATTTTAGAAGCCGGAGCCGGGCCTTCCAGCAGGTTATACATGATGTTTCCGGGCGAATTCACACCCTGACTGTCGTCGAGGTAGCGCTGCAATACTGCTTCCTGTTGCCGCACGCCGCCTGCAAACATCACCAGCACCACGTGGTCTGCCAGTGGTGTATTGCTTCGGGCAAATAATCTGCCGCCGGGCAGAATGTAAGGTGCTGCAACACCACCTGCCGCGAGCAGGCCTGCTTTCTGTATAAATTCTTTACGCTTCATGCTTAATAGAAGGAATATTCATCACTTGCTGCGAAGGCGGTATAAACCATTTCCACGGTGGCATCCGGATTGGCTTCAATGTAATTGCGAAACCAGGTCTTCTCAGCCTCACTCGGATAGCGCAGGTAAAACCGCTTGTAGGTTTCCAGGATAAAGCTGTCCAGCCTGCCGCGCATGGTATTGTTGGAAGGAATTTGAACGGTTCCCTGATTGAAATAATTACTCAGCAGCATTTCATAAGCCAACGTGCGGTCGCCGATACTGTACACCACGTTCTGGGTTTTGTAAAGTTCGTTGGGTGCAATGGGTTTTTGGTAAAGATTGGTATAGAGGATGCTGATGTATTCGCTTTCGCTTTTATTCTTGGTTTTGAGGGTTTTATCCTCATAAAGTTCCTGATCGAGCAAGCCATAGCTTATCCGTTCGTTCTTGGTGCAAGCGCTGAAGAACGTCAGCACCAGAAGCGCAAGCAGGGTTTTACTGGAACTGCGCATATTCATCTGTTTTGAGGATGGCCAATTGTACTGATTTAAAGTCGCCACTGTTTTTATAGGCCGAAAGCAGGTTGAACACTTCCGGTGTCGTTGCTTCACGTTGGAGCAAGGTGTAAAACGCCCAGCGGATTTGTGCTTCGTAAAACTCCGCCGATTCCGTAAGCGCACGGCAGTATTCATTTTTGTTGGTACAAACCCTTCCGAAGACTGTACCCGGCTTGTTGTATTCAATCACCTGATAGGCCTGCTCAAACTCATCGCGCACGGGAAAGCGACGGAATAAATCATCAAAGCTGGCATTCACAAAGTTGAAACTGTTCATGTT
>JBDKIU010000005.1:0-20017 GCA_039796915.1 Bacteroidota bacterium
CAGGTGCCACGCTGTCCGGGTTGGTTTTGGTGTTGAAATAAAGCGCGCCGCGAAAGAAATGACGGCTGCTGTCGGTCAGATAAAAGCTGTAGTTCGTTGCCGTATTTCCCGTGATGTGGTACATAAAACCCACCGCACTGCGGTCATCATTCGCCAATGGTATTTCCAGGATGTCTTCAGCTTTAATCGTGTGCTTGAACGCAAACTTCCGGCTGTCGGCATGCAGGGAATCCAGTTGTACCAAATTCTGCACCTGATGATAGGTGATGTGCAAAGTGGCATTGAACGGCTTGAAATTCAAATTGAACCAGCATGGATTTAGGGTGTATAATTCATCGCGCTCCATGGTAGCGTATTTCGGAATTTCCAGGCTGTAGGCACAGCCATCATCCCAGCCCTGGTATTGGTGCGTCGGAAGATAAAGCCTTGGAAAGCCCTTTGGTTTCGGGGTTTCTGCTATTTGATCACCACAGGAGGCGAGCAACAGGAGCCCGGCAAGAAGGAAGATATGACTTCTATTCATCAATGATTTTTCAAGCGCATTCAGGCCTTTATTTTTCACGAGGCCATGGCATATCGGCAAAAACGGAAAGTTGACTTAGAAAGGCAACTCATCTGCACCCTGGTCGTTTCCGGGTGCATCCTGATGCGGTTCCGACTTCGGAAAATCATTCCCTGGATACACATCACCGCCACCGATTTCCTGGCCCTGGGTACCCTGACCACCGCCGAGCATCTGCATCGACAGCACCCTGATTTTGGTTCTCTGCTTTTCTTCGCCGGTTTGAAGGTCTTTATACTTGTCGGTCTTAATGCGGCCTTCTACATACAGCACTGCACCTTTGCGCAGATATTGCCGAGCTACTTCGGCATTGCGGTCCCATAATTCCAGGTAATGCCACTCGGTATTTTCCTTTCTTTCCCCGCTTATTTTATCGGTATAAACCTCACTGGTTGCAAGAGATACATTGGCTACAAGTTTACCATTGGGAAGTTCGCGGATTTCAGGGTCGCGGCCCAGTCGTCCAAGCAGAATTACTTTGTTAATCATGATTCAGTTTCAGTGTGTTGATGTTCCAGATATCGCAACATTAAACGGTGCAGCGCATGATGCGCGACCTGTTCGTGTGCACATTCAAATATACCAGCCTCAGGGAAAATCTGCTCAGGTTGTACATAAATTTTCCAAAAGCGCGCATGGATGATTTGATGTGTGAGGCGGTGTGTACATTCAAAAGCAAGAGACACGCGGGTTTGGGAATCACTGCGCATGATGGTTTGGGGCAGTTGCCATGATTCAAAGGAGTGCGCATCGGTTTCGTGCATCGGGAACTCAAAAAGTCCTTGCCAGATGTCACCTGCCGGACGCCTTTTCAACCAGGTATGTTGGGGTGCTATCAGATGGAAATAGTGAAAATAACGGGAAGCGGGTTGTGGTTTGGGCGCTTTCAAGGGGAGTTTCGCGGCAATGCCACATGCACGAGCCTGGCAATAGTCGGACACCGGACATAATACACAATCGGGCTTCCCGGGCTTACAAACCAAAGCCCCCAGTTCCATCATGGCCTGATTGAACAAAGCCGGCGCTTCGTCAGGGATTTGTGCGTTCAGGTATGCCTTCAAAACAGCCTGTGTTTTGCCTTTGGTCACATCCTCGGAACATGCCAGAAGCCGGGAACTTACCCTGATCACGTTTCCATCCAAGACGGGAATCACTTCATCAAAGGCAAAACTGGCTATGGCCGCAGCTGTGTAAGGGCCTACACCTTTTAAACGAGATAGTTCCTTGCTCGAATCAGGAAATACAGCGCCACATGAATTTACTATGTATTTAGCCGCATGCAACATATTCCGTGCACGGCTGTAATAACCCAAACCTTCCCAGAGTTTAAGTACCTCTTCTTCCCGGGCGTTGGCAAGGTGCTGCACACTTGGATAGGCGGATACGAATTTTTCGTAATATGGAAGGCCTTGTTCTACACGGGTTTGCTGCAACAATATTTCACTCAGCCATATTAAATACGGATCTTTCGTATTCCGCCATGGCAAATTCCGGGCATTCGCCTCATACCATTTGATGAGGCATTTTGCAAAATCATTCAACACTGCAAAAAAACTTGTACAAACGGAAAAAATATATAGAAATTTGAGCGAATTCGCATTTTTATGACAAAGTCAGATTTAGTAAATGAAATCGCCATTAAGACAGGGTTGGACAAGATCGTTGTTCAGGAAACTATGGAAACTTTTTTTAGGGTGGTTAAAAATTCTATGGCCGGGGGAGAAAATATTTACATCCGAGGGTTTGGAACATTTATGGTTCAGAAACGAGCCGAAAAGAAGGCACGCAACCTGCACAATAATACGACCATTACCATCAACGAACATTTTGTTCCCAAATTCAAGCCATCAAAAGAATTCATGGACAGGGTGAAGAATACACAATCCGACGGCGAGGACTAAACACCCGTTGTAGTTCCTGCATTTCGTTTTTGTTCTGTAGTACCTTTGCGCTCCTGTGAGCATCCGTATTATTCTGATCAGCGCCGGCGCCTTCATTTTGTTGTTTCTGGGACTGTTTATTCCCGGCTATAACAGCAAACATGGAACAGCCCAGACCCATACACCTGATAAACACAGCGCCACTCCCGCCATTGCACCTTACCGGCCGGATGAATACTTCCGTTATGTGCTGGGAAGTTTTCGCGGAAGCTTTGCCCAGCAGGCGGCACTTCTGGCCATGCGCAACAAAACCACCACGCTTGATTCCCTGACCCTGGGAAGCAGCTGGGCTCGCGAAAATGAACTTCTTGGCCTGAGCGGATTCTTCATTTATTGGAAAGCACGCCGAACCAATTCCCTGAATGACTATTACGAGGCAGCCGTTGATTTTATCAAAGCAGCGTCTCTGTCGGGTGTGAAACACCAGGATCAGGCAGCCGCCACGGAATGGATGCAAAGCAAAATCTGTCTGGACTCCGCCCTCAGCATAGACCCTAATCACCTCCCCTCTCGCAACGCATTGGTTGCGTATTACACAGAATTTGGAGGCGAACCTATGAAAGGTGTAGCCATTCTGAAAGAGAATGAAAAGATGGACAGCAGCAACCTGGAGACCCAATATCTGTACCTCTCTCTGCTGAAAAAAGCAGGTGAACTGGATAAGGCCATCACACGTTGCCAAAAAATTATATCTTTGCAACCCCAAAATCCGGAGTTTCTCTATGAAATGAGCGGGCTGTACGGCATGAAAGGTGATTCCCTGAATGCCAAACTGTACCTAGACTTAGCCATAAAGATGCAACGCTCCGGCCTCGGTAACCCATAATTAAAGTCAGATATGCCAAGCGGTAAAAAAAGAAAGCGTCATAAGATCGCCACTCACAAGAGAAAAAAGAGGTTGCGTAAAAACCGTCACAAGAAGAAGTAATTATTCTGACTTCCTCGCATGACGAACGAACTCATCGTTTCGAAACATGGGGGTGGGGTGGATATTGCCTTATTATGCGATAAGAAATTAACCGAACTTCATCGCGAAGGAACCTCCAGCAGTGCTCATGTTGGTGATTTTTACTTAGGCAGAATCAAGAAAATTTCTCCATCCCTGAACGCTGCCTTTGTAGATATTGGCAGTGAGAAGGATGCATTTTTACACTACTTCGATTTAGGCCCGAACGTAAGGTCAGTGAAAAAGCTGACCCGCCTCGTGCTGGAAGGTAAAACAAGCGCCGCCGACCTCGACCGGTTTGAACTTGAAGAAGCTACCGTTAAAACGGGAAAAATCGCTCAGGTTTTCAAGAAAGGTGATGTAGTACTGGTCCAGATTTTAAAAGAACCCATCAGCAACAAAGGGCCTAAAATTGGCTGTGATCTTTCGATTGCAGGCAGGTATTTCGTGCTGGTTCCCTTCTCCAACCACATTTCACTTTCCAAGAAAATCGGTAATCCGGAAGAGAAGAAGCGCCTCAAAAAACTGGCCCAGACCCTTAAGCCGGAAAACTTCGGGGTGATCATCCGAACGGTTGCAGAAGGTGTTGACATCACAGAACTAGACCAAGACCTGCGTTCCCTCCTTAAAAAATGGGATCAGCTGGCTCAAAACCTTAAAACAGCCCAACCCGGTAGAATGGTTCTGGGCGAAGGTTCCCGTTTGGATACGCTGCTGCGCGATGTGCTGAATGAAAGCTTCAGCCAAATCAGCGTAAACGACAAGGACCTGTTTCAGGAATTACAGAGCTACGTAGGTAAAATTGCCCCCGGACTGGAGAAAATTGTTCGGCTGTATCAGGGCAAAACCGAAATATTCGATCATTTCAATGTGAACAGGCAAATTCGCAGTTCCTTTGGAAAAACAGTTCCTTTTTCAGGCTCAGCCTACCTGGTTATTGAACATACCGAAGCCTTGCATGTGTTTGATGTGAACAGCGGCAATGCCGTTTTTGATGCAGAAAACAGAGAGGCTAACGTGGCTCGCATCAATATGGAAGCGGTGGCCGAAATCGCAAGGCAAATTCGTCTGCGCGATATGGGCGGCATCATCGTGGTGGACTTCATCGACATGAAGGATCCTCAACTGAAGAAGAACCTCAATCAGGCGTTGAAGGAAGCCATGAACACCGACCGGGCCCGACATACCATTCTTCCCATGAGCAAATTTGGGCTGGTGGAAATCACCCGGGAACGCGTGCGTCCGCAAACGGTGATTACCAACACAGAAACCTGCCCATCCTGCAGTGGAAGTGGCCGAATTGAAAGCAGCGTGCAGCTGTTCGAAATGCTCGAAAACACGCTGATTTACCTTTGGGAAAACCTCAATCACCAGGGCGTTGTACTGAAAGCGCATCCCTTTATTGCAGCATACATCAGCCAGGGCTTTCCATCGGTGCGCATGAAATGGTGGTGGAAATACAGGCATTGGTTGAGGATTCAGGCCGTAGATACCTTCCATATTGGTGAATATCAGTTCGAAGACCGTCACGGTAAGGAAATTTCGAGGCTCTGAATGTAGCCTTTAGCACACGCCTGATGCGCCTGTGCACAAGCCTAAACAGCAAACACCTTACACGATGCTTATTTTGCAGTTATGAAGACTACTGCGTTTGTTGGTTTATTGCTCCTGCTTCCTGCCTGCGTCAGCAAGAAAAAGTTCCAGGAACTGGAATCGACCAGCCGTAAACAGTTAAATCAATGTCAGGAACAGCTGTCTGCCCTGAGGACCAACCTTCAGGAACTGGAAGCGGGTTTAGAAAAGAATCTTGCCACCATTTCCGCGCTGAAGACTGATACGGCGCAGAAAGCAATGAATATTTCAAGAAATGAACTTCTGGCGGCAGATCTGAACAGAAAATTGTCAGAATGCGAAGCAGAACAGCGCATCAGGCTGAATGACTTCAACCAGGAAATCAGCAGGAAAAACCAAACCCTTCAGCAAAAGGAAATCGCCTTAAACCAGGCACTTTCAGATGCTGAAGTAGAAAAAAACCGTGCCCGTCAAATGCAGCAGTATGCTGCTGAAAGTGCAGCCGAACTGAAGCAAACGCTGTCCAGGGTGCGCCTTCTGGAACAGGAACTGAAGCGGAAAGATTCCGCTGCCCTGCAACTTCAATCTTCCATCCGTGATGCACTTACCGGTTTTCGTGGCAATGGACTCAACGTTGAGGTGCGTAACGGAAAAGTTTATGTGAGCATGGCAGAGCAACTGCTGTTTAAAACAGGAAGTACTGTGGTTGATCCGAAAGGAAAAAATGCTTTGATGGCACTGGCAGCGGCGCTCAAGAACCAGCCTGAGATTTTGGTCAATGTAGAAGGCCATACCGACAATCAGCCTATTCGCGGCGGAACGGTGAAGGATAATTGGGACCTGAGCGTGCTGCGCGCCACTTCCATCGTGCGCATCCTTAGCGAAGAAGGCCAGGTAGATCCTTCCAGAATTCAGGCCAGCGGCCGCGCGCAATACCTTCCGGTTGATGCTGCTTCCACACCGGAAGCAAGAGCGAAAAACCGCCGTACCGAAATCATCCTCACCCCAAGGCTGGATAAAATCCTGAACCTGATTCAACCCTGAACCGTGGAATTGTTGTTGCTGGCCATTGACAAAACCCGTGAATCATGGGTTGATGAAGGGTTTCGCGTTTATGAGAAACGCCTCCAACATTATGGCCGGTTCAGGTTTGAAACCGTGATTGCCACCAAAACGCTGCTTCCCAAAGACGAACAAATCAAGCGCGAAGAAGAAGCGCTGAACAAGTTGCTCAAACCTCAGGACAGCGTTGTGCTGTTGGATGAACAAGGGAAGCATATCAACTCTGTACAATTTGCCCAATGGCTGAACCTGAAATGCAGCCACAGTCGGGGAAGAATTGTATTCATCATTGGAGGGCCATTCGGATTCTCTTCCGGGTTCAAGCAAGGAAAAGAGCTGATTTCCTTAAGCCCAATGACCTTTTCACACCAAATGGTACGGGTAATTTTTGCCGAGCAACTGTATCGTGCTTTCACTATTTTGAATGGTGAACCTTACCACCATCCCTGAACAAAATGCCGCTCAGTGCAGGACGCGCCTGATTTGCACAAACCGAGGCTTGTAGTATGTGGAGCTCAAACGGTCGTAGGTAATTCCTTTATTCACAGAGGCGTGAATGAAATAAATATCCTCAGGATTGGATTCGACAATTATGCCTACGTGACCAATCACTGAAGCATGAATACTTCTTCCCTTGAAACAAATGACATCTCCCGGGCGACATGCGGCTTTACTCACCTTTTGACCGTAATGGCGGAACAACGATGAAGACGCAGGTGTTTGCACGCCAACCTGACCAAACACATACCCAACAAAACCGGAACAATCAAAACCTCCTGGCTTTTTACCTCCATAGCGGTAAGGCGTACCCAAGAACTGTTCGGCAAAATTCACTACATAGTCAATCTTTCCCAGAGCAGAAGGCAGCGTAACTGAATCTATTTCAGTTTCGGCAACGGCCATTTCCAGAGAATCCGCAGGACCTCCTAAGTTTGGGATGATGGATGTGGCAGCCTTGCTCGAAAACGAACAAAGCAGCAGGCTAAAACTGAAGAGGATTGCGTTTTTCAGGGTAATGTGTTTTTAAATGTGGTGTAAGCAGCGCTGTTTCGGTCAGTACCGATACAACCTAACGTTGTTTTTCTGTCCTTTATGCGCTGTACCCTGTTTTCGGGGCTCGGGTGTGTGCTGAGGAATTCCGGCACTCGTGTACCGGAACCGGTAGCCAGCAGTTTTTCAAAGAAGCCTGCTGAACCGGCAGCATCCCAACTGGTTGGACATAAATACGAAACTGAATAATCGTCGGCTTCAGACTCTGCCTCCCTGCTGTACTGCATTTGCTTCAGGCCTGCTACGATGCGCACCAACTGTCCTTTGTCACGACCAAAAACAATATCGAACAATACCGACAAGCCAAATTCACGGGTCATGGCATCTGTGCTGTGTCTTTTGTCGGCATGCGCCATTTCATGTCCCATCACCCCGGCCAGTTGGTCTTCACTTTCCAGATATTTGAGAATGCCGGTGTAGAAGTAAATAAATCCTCCAGGCGTACAAAATGCATTGAGCACTGAATCATTGCGGATTATCCTGAGCCTCCAGGGGAAGGCATCTTTGTACACAATTTGTCCTGAATTCAGAATCTTGTTCCGGATGCCGTACAAATACGCATATTGTGCAGCAAACTTCGCTGAATCTAAAACAACAATGGAAGAATCCTTTTCAAATTCGGCAGCCACTTGCGCACCAAAGGCCAGATCATCCTGGATGGAAAAAATGTTGATGTCGCCATCCTGATCCCGGCAGCTTACCAAAAAGGCCAATCCTGCGCTGAACAATACGAGTAAAGTAGTACGCAAATGCATCATAAAGTATGTTGCAAAAATAATACCGTAAACACCCGGATCAGAAAGGATATCCTATGCCGAGGGTAAGTGCAGTATGCTCTCTGATAAATCCGGGTTGACCGGCGTCCCTGATTACCCAACGGTTTTCGGGTTTTTCGGAAGGATCCCGAAGTGGTATGCCCCAGTCGAAACGAATCATAAAAAAAGAAAAATCAAAGCGCAAACCCACGCCGGTATTCAGGGCTACTTCTGAAAGAAAGGTGCTGCGCTGAAATAAACCCGGCAGTACCTGACCACGATGCCTGAGGTTCCACACATTACCCGCATCCAGGAACAATGCGCCTTCCAGAAAATTGCGGAGCAGGGCAAATCGATATTCAGCATTTGCCTGAAGCAGCAATTCTCCTGAACGGTCGAACAATAAACCACCGCTGGAATCAACAAAAGAACCCGGCCCCATCCTACGGGGTCTCCAGGCACGAAGGCTGTTGCTTCCCCCGGTAAAAAAGCGCCTGTCGAAGGGCAAAACACTGTTGTTTCCGTAAGGCAAACCCAGTCCAAAATTGGTGCGGAACACCGCAGCATTGTTTTCATCGAACTTCACGTTATACCGCACGTCAAATTCGCTGCGCAGGAATTGGAAATACCGAACGCCAAAAGCCTGATAACTGGTATCCGTGCGGCGTTCTCCATCCATGGTGCGGCGCAACAGCCGATGCAGGTTGCCACTGGTTTCCAGCAAATTGGCCCTGATGTACCAATAATTGCCTTCCCCGGATTCTTTTCGGGTATTCAGCACGAAACCCAAACGTGCCGCAGTGATGAGGTGATCCGTGAATATTCGGGTAACCAGTAAAGAATCTACCGAACCCAGACGAAGCCTGAAATCGGGGGTCAGGCGGTTGCGGTTGTAGCTAATTTCCGTTGGCGTATAGTACCAGTTCAGGTGTTTTTTTGTCCATTGATAGGTTAAGCTTGCAGGAAGCGTGCGCCTGATAAAGTTTGGATTCCCTTCATACTGATAAGATAAACTGAAAATGGTGCGCACCTTGCTGATGTCGGCCTTTGGCAACAAGTATTCCAGAAGGAGCGGTCTGGAAATGGCCAGACTGGCGTTGCCTCCCGCCTGAAAACCGTACAGAATGCTGCGCTTTTGATCTTCATTGCTGATGATGGCCTCCAGCGAACCCAAGACATTCGTGGTGAACTTTTCCCCGTTCTTCAACAAATTCCTGTTGGTGAAGCTGAAGTTTCCCGCCAATCCGTAGGAGCTGACGTTGTTGGCGTTTACGTTGGTTCCGGAGCTGCCCTGTGGCGAATAAATGCCCTGAGGTTCCAATGCATACGATTGACGAACCGCGGTTTTCATCCGGATGAACAAATCCATGGAATCGATGCCGGCACCAGGCAACACAGGCCCGAAAGAAATATCGATGAACCGGAACAAGTCTGTAGCAGCCAGGTTTGCGTATGTGGCATTATGCGCATCCTGCCGGTATAAGGCACCTGACTTTAAAGCACTCACCCGCAACAATAAATCGGGTTTCAACGGATAACCGTTCATCACGAAACAAGCATTGTTCCGCTGCAAACACAGCGTATCAACGGGCTTTAACTCGCGGTAGGAAGCAGCCGTTTCCAATTCGTACCAAACCTTTCTGATAACCCGAGGCTTGATGTCACCCACAGAAATAAAAACCTGCACCGATGCTGCGGCATTCCCCTGAAGTGTATCCAGTTCGTAGCGGATCAGGTCTTTGCTGAAGGTGAAAAATCCCTTGTTCCGCACCGCTGTACTCATGGTTCCGCGCAAAGCATCCAACTGGTCAAAAACCACGGGCTTTCCGGGCCGGATTTCGGCCTCCTCCATCACGCGTTCACATATCACTCTGATGCTGTCATGCGTGCAAACAACGCGGGCTGAAGAAATGCGGTATTGCGGGCCCGACTGAACCACATAAAGCACCTTGGCACGTTGCTGTCTGGATGTCCAGCTCCAACGTACCTTGCTGTCAAAGAAGCCATGATGAAACAGGTATTTTTCCAGGTTCTCTGCGCTCAGGGCAACCAAACTGGTGTCAAGAATCACCGGCGCTTCGCCAATGTCTTCACGGAATTTTCGTCGCCATTTTTTTGCATCGTTTTTTTCGGGATGACGAAAAGAAGTGCCCTGCTTGTACAACCACAAATAGAAGGGCATGCTGCCGAATAATATCTTCCGATTGGGCTTGTGCAGGATTTGCGTGCGCGCATCCAGACCCGCTGGCAATGGCTGTTCCAGGCTCACCTTATTGCGCACCAAGCGATGCTGTTCCTGCGGCACCAGTTTATTCAAATTGCAACCGGCAGCAAGCAGCAGCAAAGGCAGCCATACCATTATCCGCAACATATTCGGATATTCGCGCCGGGTATATGACATCTCAATCTGAAATCAAACGCTTCAGCAGCCTGAAGCTGAAAAAGTTCAGACAAAAATACGGTCTGTTTCTGGTTGAGGGTGTAAAATCTGTAACAGAGCTGCTGGCTTCTTCATTCACGGTGCAGCATATTCTGATGAGCGAGCATTGGGATGTAAACACGGGAGAAGTTCCTGTTTCCCTGCTCAGCAAGAAGGATATGGAGCGCCTGAGCAGCATGGAAACACCGCCAGGAATCATGGCTGTGGCAGAATTTCCGCATTGGCCTGCATGGGATCCAAGCTTGTGTACGGGACCAATTCTGGCGCTGGATGGAATCCGTGATCCCGGGAATCTGGGCACCATTATGCGCATTGCCGATTGGTACGGATTGAATCAGTTGTTGCTGTCAGAAGATTGTACCGACGTATTCAATCCCAAGACCCTGCATGCCAGCATGGGTTCATTCCTCAGGGTACAATGCCATTACGGCGAACTTCCCACGATGCTAAACAAAGCGGAACTTCCGGTTTATGGCTGCACGCTGCATGGAACGAACATCCGAACCATAAGTTTCCCTGAGCGCTTTGTGGTGGTTATTGGCAGTGAATCACATGGTATTTCATCGCCAGTGATGGCCCACGTGGACGAAGCCATTACCATTCCCCGATTCGGACAGGCGGAAAGTTTAAACGCGGCCATCGCCACAGCACTCGTGCTGGATCGCTGCATTTCATAAGATTCTATCAGCGCTTTCTGCGGAAATCAAAATCGGTCAGCAGCGGATGAAAAACCCAATATCCTTTGTTGTCTCTGGAGAAATAGTGGTAATCACCACTGGGCACCATAAAGGATGGATCATCGGGTGAATTTTCAAATGCCTTGGCTAATTCACTCAGCACGATGATGTTCCTCGCCGGTTCATAACGAAAACTGATCACAGCCTGTTCAGCGGCTTCAGTGACCCAGCGCAGTTTCGGTTCAAAATCCCCTTCTTTTCTTCTGAAGACCGGAAGTCCGAACAAAACACCGTCACCCTGATTCAGGTTGAGCACATCGAGAATTTTGCGATTGGTGCGCGCATCAGCCCCATCGTATCCAAGCAGGAGGTAGTAATTTCTCTTTTTGAACCTGAACGGTTCGATGGTATAGTACAGGGCGCCCGGCCATCTGGAGGCATCGGTTTCTGCGTATTCCAGGTCAGGTATTTTGTTTCGTGCCGTATCCAACAACGATTCCAGCTTCCACTCCTTCTTTATTTTGTACTGCACGTATCCGAAATACAGGTGTTTGCCATCCTTCAGAATAAGGTTCCAGGTAAACAAACGACATAAGCCATCGGACGCAGCAATCACTGAAACTGCTGCCTGGCGCAGCGAATCAAAAGGATAATTCCATGAATTAGGGGAAGCCAGGGCAGCGCCTAATTCCTCATAAACCTTCAGGGCTGCTGCGCGCCGAACTGCATCTGTTTTACCGGAAATAAACTGCCGTGAAAGTGGGCTTAATCGTTGTTCCTGCTGCTGAAAGACAAAAAATCCTGTGGTGTCTCTGGAGCCGAACGTATGGTGCACGGTGCCCAAAGTGAGCATGAAAAAAAACAGCGACTTCATGCAGTGGTAACTGTGCAGCACATGAAAAATTGCATGTCGGAAGAAACTTAGGGCGCGGACTGGGCCGAACGCTCGTATCAAATCAGGGCTTCCAGAACCATGGCGCTGGCTCCGCCTCCGCCATTGCAAATACCGGCAGCACCGAAACGTGCATTGCGGTCGCGAAGCACATGCAGCAACGTAACGAGGATGCGCGCACCGGAAGCGCCAAGCGGATGGCCCAGGGAAACAGCACCACCATGCACGTTTACCGTCTCAGGATTCAGTCCCAGGATTTTGTTGTTGGCAAGACCTACCACGGAAAACGCCTCGTTCAGTTCCCAGAAAGAAATATCGTTCTGTGTGAGCCCTGCGCGTTCGATGGCCAGGGGTAGCGCCTTACTTGGCGAGGTGGTGAACCATTCGGGCGCCTGTTCAGCATCGGCAAAACCACGGATGTAACCCAATGGCTTCACGCCCAATGCTTCAGCCTTTGCCCTGCTCATCAACACCAGCGCAGCAGCTCCGTCGTTCATGGTGCTGGCATTCGCTGCGGTAATGGTTCCATCTTTCTGGAACACAGGTTTCAGCGCCGGGATTTTGTCAAAGCGCACATTCTTATATTCTTCATCTTCAGAAACCCATTTTGATTCACCGGACCGCTGCGGAATTTCAACGGGAACAACTTCCTGTGCGAACTTGCCTTCACTCCACGCCTTGGCACTGCGCTGATAGCTTTCAATGGCAAAGGCATCTTGTTCTTCCCTGCTGATGTGGTATTCAGTTGCGCATAATTCCGCGCAGTTTCCCATCATGGTTCCGCTGTACACATCTGTCAAACCATCGTACTGCAAACCATCGAGCATGGTAATGCTTCCATACTTAAAGCCTGAACGTGATCCGGGAAGGTAATGCGGAACCTGACTCATGTTTTCCATGCCACCGGCAACCACAATGTCATGATGCCCGAGCATGATGCTTTGTGCAGCAAGCGCAACGGCCTTCATTCCACTGGCACATACCTTATTGATGGTGGTGCAGGGCGTAGTATCGCTGAGGCCTGCAAATCGTGCAGCCTGTCTGGCAGGAGCCTGACCCAAACCGGCCTGCAGCACGGAACCCATGAATACTTCCTGAACAAGGGAAGCGTCTATTCCTGCTTTTTCTACAGCAGCACGGATGGCAACAGCGCCAAGTCGTGTGGCGGAAACAGAGGCGAGGGAACCGTTAAAACTTCCCATGGGCGTGCGCACGGCAGCGGCAATCACTACGTCGTTGTTCATGTTTACTTGTTGGCGCAAAATTACGATCTGCACACGGAACTTGGTTCAGGAATACGGCGCATTTCCAGTTGGTGCGGAACGGACTGCCGTGAAAGATGTAATTTCGCAGCTGCTCATGCTTGAAACCATTTTGTCACCTGCCCTGTTCCCGTTGCATCAGTCTGGGATTGAATCAAAAATCGTGGTAGTGATTGACATCCTCAGGGCAACTTCAACCATTTGCGAAGCACTGCATCAGGGAGCGGAAGAAATAGTTACCACTGCCACCCCGACTGAAGCCCTGGAATTCCGGGCGCAAGGTTACCTCTGCGCCGCCGAGCGCGATGGCATGACCGTGCCCGGCTTTGAATTGGGGAATGCGCCTCAGGATTATCACAGCGCATTGGTTTCAGGCAAGAAAATCGCCCTGACCACCACCAATGGAACCCGCTGCCTGTTGATGAGTGCAAGTGCACATCAGGTTTTTGCAGGAAGCTTCCTGAACATCAGCACACTGGCTGAATACCTCATCGTCCAGCAAAAACCGGTAGTGTTGTTCTGCGCAGGATGGAAGGACAAATTCAACCTTGAGGACACATTTTACGCTGGGGCGCTTGCAGCACTTTTGTTGCCACACTTCCCCAGCAATTGCGATGCGACTTTGGCGGCCATGCACTTGTGGCATACGCACAAAGATCAGCCTGTTTCCTTCCTGGAACATGCTTCTCATGCCCAGCGATTCAGACACCTGCAAAGAGAATCGGACCTTGAAGTGTGCCTGCGCATGGATACAGCGCCAGTTCTTCCGCTTTTTCAAGATGGAAGAATCCGGAATCTGCAAGAAACGACGGGCCGGCAGGCTGGTTGATTACACTGTGGATTTTTTTTCTTTGGGCTTTAGGTTTAATCGGGCAGCCGCATAAATTTGCAGCCGGTAAAAAAGCCTCATAATCAATCGTCCTGTGATGAAAAAAATGAAGTTCGGATGGTCAGGCGCGAAGCTGTTGCTACTCGCTACGCTGCTGCTGACTGCAACCCTTACACCAATTTCCGTGTTTGCTCAGGCAGATCCGGCAAGTGATGTCATCCCGGCACCCAAAGAGTTTTCTCTTTCTACCGCCGATCTTGTGTACTACGCCTATTGGGTACTTGCAGCTTTGGTACTGCTGGTGATTGTGTACATCTTCAATATTGGCGCTGCCAGTGAAAAACTTACCGGACGCACCGTTATCAACTGGACCAAAGTAAATGCCTGGCTGGCCATCATTGTTCTTGTAGCAGGTGGCGCTGGTGTTGCCTATGAACTGGTTTACCACGGCAAACATTTGTTGCCTGAAGCAGCCAGTAAACATGGTGACAGCATCGACAACATGTTCAACTGGACCTTTGGTTTCACCTTTGCCGTATTCGTGATTACTGAGGTATTGTTGTTCTGGTTCCTTTTCAAATACAGAAACAAAGAAGGAAGGAAAGCCGCTTACTTCTTCCACAACAACCAGCTGGAAGTAATTTGGACCATCGTTCCTGCCATCGTGCTTACCTTCCTGGTTTTGCGCGGATACTCTACCTGGCATGCAATCACCCAAACCCCAGAGCCTAAAGCCAAACAAATTGAAGTATTCGGATACCAGTTTGGATGGAAGGCGCGCTATGCGGGTGATGACAATAAGTTTGGTGAAGCGAATTTCAACTTCATTGATCCTGCCACCAACGAATTGGGTCTGGCGATCAAACCAACCGTAATTGCCCTGCGTGATACGCTGATGGCAGACACCCATCGTTTGGGTAATGACCTGAGAAATCTTTCTGCTATTCTGAAGAAGAAGGCTGAAGATCTTTCTAAAATGAGTCTTGCCGCAGACGGCAAAGCCTACACTGACCTGATGCAGGAACTTGAAGACATCAGAAACGGTAACAAAGCATCTGAACTGCGCAAAATGATGAAGCGTAAAGGCGTTCAGATTCAACGTATCAATGCATCCCTAGGCAACAGAGACATGTTTAATGAGGCTGCCAACGATGATAAAATCACCACAGAAATCCACCTGATTAAAGATCAGCCTTATACCTTCAGGTATCGTGCACGCGACGTTATTCACAGTGCCTACATGCCTCACTTCCGTTCGCAAATGAACGTGGTTCCCGGGATGATGACCTCTTTCACATTCACCCCAACCAAAACAACCAAACAAATGCAGGATGAACTGAAGAATCCCGAATTCCAGTTCTACCTGTTCTGTGCAAAGATTTGCGGAAGTGCGCACTACAACATGAAAATCAAAATTGTTGTAGAATCTGAGTCAGAATACAACGCGTGGATTGAAAAACAGAAGCGCGTGATTGAACCGGTTCAGCCTGAGGCACCCGCTGCCCCTGCCACCGGAACAGACACAACGGCAACTCCGAAAACTGCAAAAAACAACAACGCCAGGCCATCATTGGCTATGGGTAATTAATCTAAAGCCATTCCTAACAAAAACAACACGAGATGAGTACCGCAGCAGCACACGGCGTACACGCAGATGCTCATGAGCATCATCACGAGAGTTTCATCCGTAAATACATTTTCAGTACCGACCACAAAATGATCAGCCGCCAGTTCCTGATTACAGGAATTGTGATGGGTGTTATTGGTATGGTGATGTCCATTTTGTTCCGCCTGCAGCTGGCATGGCCGGATCAAAAATTCGCGATTCTGGAAATGCTCCTGGGCCGTTGGGCAAAGGGCGGAGTACTTGATGCAAACTTTTACATGGCCCTGGTAACCATTCACGGCACCATCATGGTGTTCTACGTGCTTACCGCGGGTTTGTCCGGAACCTTTAGTAACCTGTTGATTCCGTTACAATGCGGAGCAAGGGACATGGCATCACCCTTCATGAACATGCTGAGCTACTGGTTCTTCTTCTTGTCTTCAGTGGTTCTGTGCTGGAGCTTTTTTGTAGAAACTGGTCCTGCTTCTGCCGGTTGGACGGTTTATCCTCCACTGAGTGCGCTTGAGAAAGCCATGCCCGGTTCTGGATTTGGTATGACCTTATGGCTCGCTGCCATCGCATTGTTCATCGTTTCTTCACTGCTGGGCGGTATTAACTACATCAGCACCGTGTTGAACATGCGTACCAAAGGAATGAGCATGAACAGGCTGCCCCTGACCATTTGGGCATTCTTCTTCACTGCGATTCTGGGTCTGCTTTCTTTCCCTGTATTGTTGGGCGCAGCATTATTCCTGATTTTTGACCGCAGCTTCGGAACCTCTTTCTACCTCAGCGATATTTGGCTGAACGGAGTTGGTGCTCTGGAAAACGTAGGTGGTAGCCCCATTCTTTATCAGCACTTATTCTGGTTCCTGGGCCACCCCGAAGTGTACATCATTTTGATGCCTGCTTTGGGTATTACATCGGAAGTAATCGCCACCAATGCACGCAAGCCTATCTTCGGATATACCGCCATGGTTATTTCACTGATGGGTATTTCGGTGCTTTCCTTTATCGTATGGGGACACCACATGTTCATCACCGGTATGAATCCGTTCCTCGGATCGGTGTTCATGTTCCTGACCCTGGTGATTGCGGTACCTTCCGCGGTAAAAGTATTTAACTACCTCACCACGCTTTGGCGCGGAAACATCCAATTTACTCCTGCGATGTTGTTCGCCATTGGTCTGGTTTCCTTCTTCATCTCCGGTGGTCTGACAGGTATTTATCTGGGCAACGCCGCTCTGGACATCAACCTGCACGACAGCTACTTCGTAGTAGCGCACTTCCACCTGGTAATGGGTTCTGCAGCCATCTTTGGAATGTTCAGTGGTATTTATCACTGGTTCCCAAAAATGTTTGGCCGTATGTTGAACAATACCCTCGGATATTTCCACTTCTGGCTGACATTTATCGCAGCCTATCTGGTGTTCTTCCCTATGCACTTCATGGGATTGGCCGGCGTTCCTCGTCGTTACTATGCATTCAGCGTAATCCCTGAATTCAATGTTTGGCTGGAAGTGAATCAACTCATCACCGTAGCCGCAATTTTGGCTGGTTTTGCTCAGGTGCTCTTCCTGTGGAACTTCTTCTACAGCATTTTCCGCGGAAAGAAAAGCACTGAGAACCCCTGGAAAGCCAATACCCTGGAATGGTCTACGCCTGTGGAGCATATCCATGGCAACTGGCCAGGTGAAATCCCAACTGTTTATCGTGGTCCTTACGAATACAGCCGTGAAGACCGTGAAGAAGATTACTATCCTCAATACATCCCCGGTGAAGACGAGGGTCATGGACATGGTGCGCCAAAAACCAAAACGGCACCTGTTCATACCGAAGATGCACCAGCAGCAACCGGTGGCAATGTATTGTTCTCCGCATTGAAAAAAGTGTTCGGTTTCAGCCCACGCTGAATTCAAGAACCATGATGTTGAACAGACATCGACTATTCAGACAGGTAGGAAGACTTTCCTACCTGTCTGTTTTTATACTGATCCTGCTGGGTGGCATCGTTCGCTCCACAGGTTCAGGAATGGGTTGCCCGGACTGGCCCAAATGTTTTGACCGTTTGGTACCGCCTACCTGTGCATGCCAGCTTCCGCCGGATGCGGAAAACAGGTTGAACGCGAAAAGAGAAGAAAAGCTGGAAAAGTTTGCTTCCCTCCTCGAAAAACTGGGTATGGGCGACAAGGCTACTGAAATTCGAAAAGACCCTCGGCTGCGCGTTCATGAGCCTTTCAGTCCGGTGAAGGCCTGGATTGAATACATCAACAGGCTTTACGGTGCGCTTACAGGTTTGTTTGTTTTTGCACTCCTGTTGCTGTCTGTAAAGTATGTGCGCAGCAAACCAACTGTATTCTGGTTCACCCTTACGGGCTTTATACTCACCTTCTTTAATGCCTGGTTAGGCTCTAAAGTGGTGGTTACGAATTTATTGCCTGGCCTGGTAAGCATGCATTTCATGTTGAGTTTTGGCGCCATCATTTGTTTCATGGCTGCAGTTATGTGGCAGCAGGAACGCAGAAACAGATTCCAGCCCATGCCTGCTTTTGGGTTGTGGCTGTTGTTGTCTGTCGGTTCACTGATCCAAATAAGCCTTGGTGCATTGGTTCGGGAGCGTGTTGATTTTCTGGAAACACAACATGCGCTCATTCAGGCCAATGGCTGGTTGAATATGGAAGCCATGGGAACACTGTTCCTGGTGCATCGCGGCATGAGCATGTTGTTATGGGCGGCCCATGCCTGGATCTGGTGGAAGTGTTATCAGGATCCAAACAGGTCTGAAGTGTTCTTCCGCTGGCAACATGTGCTGATGATATTGTTCTTGTTACAAATCAGCACCGGAGCACTGAATACCGTATTCCCCTTTCCTATGGTGGCACGGGCGCTGCACATTCTTTTGGGCAGCATCTGCTTCGGCATACAATGTTACCTGGCACTCTCGGCCCTGCGAAAAACAAAAAACACTGAACCCGGTTATGCAGCATAAGGACCGCGAAATGAGTGCATCCGTAAAGGAATTATTCAAAGATTACCTGCAACTGGTGAAGTTCAGACTTACTGCATCGGTGGTAGGCAGTGCTTTATTCGGTTACCTGGTGGCTGTGAAAGTATTGGATCATCACGATTTCAATTTGTTGCAGGCTTTTGGTGTAGTGCTCGGAGGATTTTTCACGGTTGCTGCTTCAAACGGACTGAATCAGCTTATCGAAAAAGAGCAGGATGCCAAGATGAAAAGAACCAGCAAGCGCCCCATTGCTATGGGAAGGATTACCGATGCCTCCGCAAGGTTATTCTGCTTACTGAGTGCCTTGCTGGGTTTTCTGATTTTATGGTTTGCCTGTAATCCGCTTTCCGCCTGGTTGGGTTTATTTTCCCTGATACTTTATGCTTTCTTATACACGCCATTAAAAGGCATCACACCTCTGAGCGTGCTTGTAGGTGCATTTCCGGGAGCTTTGCCACCACTGATTGGCTGGACAGCCGGTGCGGACCAATTGGATGCCATGGGCTTAACCTTGTTCGGATTTCAGTTCTTTTGGCAATTTCCCCATTTCTGGAGTATTGCCTGGATGCTGCATGACGATTACCAGGAAGCCGGATATTGGCTGTTGCCAACGCCACACGGCAGAAGCAGGAACAGCAGCTTACAAATCCTTATCTATTCCGTGATTTTGATTTTAGTGAGCCTTTTGCCACTGAATCTCGGAATGGTTGGGCCTTGGTTTCTGTTGTTTACCCTGCCATTGGGCGGCTTGATTTTATTTCGTGCCTGGAAGTTGCACCAAAGCCTGTCAACACCAGATGCACGAAAATTAATGTTTACAACCCTGATTTACAGTCCGCTCATATTCATCGGCCTGTTGATCTGCTGACCTGAATTCCCATGCAAACCCAACCCACACAACCCATCAAGTTTCAGCCCAAAGAACCGTCCTTCCGGATGAATCCACGTGAATTCATCCTTTGGCTGCTGATTGTTGCCTCCATTATGCTGTTTGCTGCTTTTACCAGCGCATATATTCTGCACAGAAAAGATGGATTGGCCAATAATCAGTGGATTCAGTTCGATTTACCCGTACAATTCACCTATTCCCTCCTTACCGCAGCAATCAGTTCGGTGACCATGTATTTTGCTTTCCGGGCGGCAAAAAATGATGAGCTCGGTCAGAATAAAATCATGTTAGGGGTTACGCTGTTGCTGGGAATCACTTTTTGCGCACTTCAATACAGTGGCTGGAAATACCTTACTTCCATTGGCTTGCCTTTCGTACCACACGAAGATATGGCCGGCGGTATCAGCGCTTCTTTCTTGTACGTGGTAACGGTATTTCACTTCCTCCACGTGATTGGCGGCATCTTGCTTTTGTTCTTTACACTGGTAAGAAGTTTCGCTTTGAAGGTGCATCGGAAGAATATGTTTC
>JBDKIU010000006.1:0-11336 GCA_039796915.1 Bacteroidota bacterium
TCGAGCTGGAAGGCCGCGCCAACAGCTATATGGCCAGTTTGGATTCGAGGAGCACCACGGTGCCGCCCTATGTGCAGATTGCCATCCGCAAAGCCGATTACCGCCTGAAACTGGTGCGCCCTGAAGGACACAACTTCCTCGATACCCTGCGCAACAAACTCAACTGGGGTTTGGATCGGCGGAATTGAAGGAAGAATGCTTTTCTACCTTCCCAAACGCTGCTTTCCAAAATTCCCAAACCATCAACAGCCAGCATAAGGTTACCGGCAGCGCCTTCACGGCGTAAGGCCAGATGATTTCGCGGCGCACAAATGCGGGAAACAAATCCGTAGCGCTGAGTGAGCTGAACATCAGCACCAGCACCAGCAACACTTTGTGCAGCGGTGGCAAAGTTTGTTCCCGATAAAACGCCCAGACGGCAATTCCTGCAATGGCCACGATATAGGTAGCGCTTTCGGCGGCATTGCTGAAGATGACCACGCTCACCATGATCAGACCCAGCAAGGTGTAGCGTGCGGCCATACTCATGGGTTTCCACAGAAAGCGCAGCATCGGAATGCCCATCAGCAGCGCTGCCGGCGCCAGCATCCAAAGGTCGCGGAAGTTGCTGAAGCCGAACATACGTCGCATGAGTCCGGGTGCGCTGATGTCCTGGCTCAGGTCGGTATCAAGCAGGTTCAGGTTCTTGCTGTGCTTGAGCTGCAAGGACTCGTACCAGTCGTAATAGGTTTGGATGAGGAACTCGGGTGTGGTGAACAGCAGCGGAGCCAGCGCCCAGACGACGAGCCAGAATGCAAAGGAAAGCAGGAAACGCAGGCGGTTTTGGGAGAAGAGCAGAAAGGCCAGTCCTACGATGCCGTAGAGCTTCACCAGAAAACCAAGGGCAATGAACATGGCGGCGCGGAAATCCCGGCCTTCCTGCACCCAGACCCAGGAAAGCAAAAACCAGGCGCTGAGCATCGGATTGAACTGCACATTGCTCAGGCTGGTGCTGAGTTCCACCAATGAAAAGGCCAGAATGATGTTCTGCTGAAGCGTGCTGAGTGGCAAACGACGCATGGCATAAAGCAGGATGGCGGCATTGGCCAGGCACCAGAGGAAACAGCCAACCAGAGGATGCAGGATGGCGAAGGGCGCAATCACTATGCTGAAGCTGGGTCCGTAGTGGTTGGCATCGTCGTATTCCCACCAGAAATCCCAGAAGATGTTCTGTTTGTTGGCCAGGTGGCGGATGATGCCCTCAAACAAGAGGTAATTGTTCATTCCCCCACGACCTCCGGAAACGCGGATGGCGGCGATGGCCAGCGCGGTGGCAAACCAAATGAGGTTGATGGTGGGAATACTCATTCCGCCGATGCGGATGCTTCCCTGTACGATGCGGTTAAGCTGTTTCACGGCTGTTATGCTCCGCCCTTCAGCGTTGGGTTGGTTTTCAGTTCTTACTCCAGGTGCTGCCTTCTTTTCCGTCTTTGATGCTGAAGCCGGCAGCGCTGAGCTGGTCGCGGATGGCATCGCTCAGGGCGAAGTTTTTTTCAGATTTTGCCTTTGCCCGTAAATCGAGCAATACCTGCATCACTGCATCCAGAGCACCGCTATCGCCATGTTGCTCTTCCTGAACACCAAGAACTGCTACCAGCCAGGTATGGAATAAACCCTGCAGGGCGGAAATATTATGGGCATCGAGGGCCAGTTTTCCGTCGTTTACCAGGTTCGTCACCCGTGCGGCTTCGAACAGCTGTGCCACCACCTGAGGCGTATTCATGTCGTCATTCATGGCGGCGTAGCAGGCATCAACGATTTGTGAAACTTCGTATTCGTTTTGGTTTGAAGCTTTTAACCCGGCGCTCAGCGCAACAGCATTCCACAGTCTGTTGAGGCCTTTTTCGGCAGCTTGCAGGGCTTCATTGCTGAAGTCGAGTGTGCCGCGGTAATGCGCCTGCAGCATAAAGAAACGCAAGGTCATCGGACTGTAGGCCTGTGCCAGCAGAGGATGATTACCGTTGAACAGCTGTTCTACCGTTATGCCATTGCCGAGGCTCTTGGCCATTTTCTGTCCGTTGATGGTAACCATGTTGTGGTGCATCCAGTAGCGCGCGGGTTGATGACCTGTGCATGCGGTGCTTTGTGCGATTTCACTTTCGTGGTGCGGGAACAGCAAATCCATGCCGCCGCCGTGGATGTCAAATGTATCGCCGAGGTATTTGCGGCTCATCGCGGAGCACTCAATGTGCCATCCGGGATAGCCTTTACCCCAGGGACTGCTCCACTGCATGATGTGTTCGGGTCCGGCCTTCTTCCACAACGCAAAGTCGTTGGGATTACGTTTCTCTTCCTGACCTTCCAGCTCACGCGATTCATTGCCAGCGCCGGCCATCAGGTCTTCCAGCACGCGACCACTCAACTTTCCGTAATCGTGGTTTTGGGCGTAGGCCAACACATCGAAATACACGCTGCCATTCACTTCGTAGGCCAATCCTGCTTCGATGATGGACTCAATCATCTCAATCTGTTCGATGATGTGTCCGCTGGCCCGGGGTTCTATGCCGGGAGGAAGCACATTCATCAGACGAACCATTTCGTTATATGCCAACGTGTATTGTTGGGCAATTTCCATGGGTTCTATCTGTTCCAGGCGCGCCTGTTTCTGCAGTTTGTCTTCACCTTCATCCACATCGCCAACCAGATGGCCTACATCGGTGATGTTGCGCACGTGGCGTACCTGGAAACCAAGATGCGTGAGGTAACGACGCAGCACATCAAAAACCACCGGGCCGCGTGTATGCCCCAGATGTGGCGGGCCGTACACGGTTGGTCCGCACACGTACAAACCAACTTTTCCGGGGATGAGGCTTTGGAAGGCTTCCGTTTTGCGGGAATAGGTATTGTACAGATGTAAGGTGGACATGGGCCGCAAAAATAAAGCATCGCTGCCCAAGGGTCGTTAAGTGGGTGCAGAAACAAGTCAGCGCTCGCCGTACATGGCGGCGTAATAGTCGCGGTAGGCGCCGCTGGTCACGTGTTCTAGCCAGGATTCGTTGTTCAGGTACCAGTCAATGGTTTGTTCGAAACCTTCGTCAAAATTCACCGAAGGAGTCCATCCCAGTTCCCGGGCCAGTTTGTCGGCGTTGATGGCATAGCGGAAATCATGACCGGAGCGATCGGCTACAAATTGAATGAGCGTAGCACTTTCCCCGGCTGAACGGTTCAGTTTCCGGTCCATAATCTCACACAGCTTGTGCACCAGGTCAATGTTTTTCCATTCGTTGTTTCCGCCGATGTTGTAGGTTTCGCCATTGCGGCCCTGGTGGTAAATCACATCAATGGCGCGGGCATGGTCGTTCACCCAAAGCCAGTCGCGCACGTTTTCGCCTTTGCCGTAAACGGGCAGGGGCTTGCGGTTGCGGATGTTGTGAATCATCAGCGGAATCAGCTTCTCCGGAAACTGATGGCTTCCGTAGTTGTTGCTGCAGTTGCTGATCACCGCCGGCATCTTGTAAGTATGGTGGTAGGCGCGCACCAGATGGTCGCTGCCAGCCTTGCTGGCGCTGTACGGACTGTTCGGATGGTAAGGTGTTTCTTCCGTGAAGGCGGGATCGCTCATGCCCAGTTCGCCGTAAACTTCATCGGTTGAAACATGATAGAAGCGGCCGTGCTGCATGTCGCCATATTTACGGAAGGCGTTGAGCAGGTTGGCGGTGCCCACCATGTTGGTCATCACAAACTCCAGGGGATTGGTGATGCTTCGATCTACGTGACTTTCCGCGGCGAGGTGGATGACTCCGTGGAAGCGGTGGGTGTCGAACAAGCTTTCCAGGAAACCCTGATCCACAATGTCGCCCTTCACGAAGTGATAGTTAGGGGCCTGGGCAATATCGCTGAGGTTTTCCAGATTACCGGCGTAGGTGAGTTTATCCAGGTTGTAGATTTCGTACTCCGGATATTGGGTCACGAAGAGCCGCACCACATGCGAGCCAATGAAGCCAGCGCCACCGGTAATGAGGATGTTCTTAGCCATGAGCAGCTTATCCTTTTTTGTTCTTCTTTTTAGAATTTTTGGGCGCTGCAGGTTCATCCACAGGAGCCGGCACGGGTTCAGGTTTTACTTCTGCTTTCGGGGTGTCAGGAATGAATGAACCTTCCCCTTTCACACCGTTTACAGAAACCACTTCCATGTCAAATACCAAGGTTGCACCGGGTGGAATAACGCCGGGATAACCGCGTTCTCCGTAAGCAAGGTTTGAGGGGATAATGGTTCTGTATTTCCCGCCGTTGCCGGCCAGGGTAAGCATTTCCAGCCATCCTTTGATCAGGCCGATGCGTCCTACCTGGAATTCCAGTGGCTGACTGCGGTCGTAGGAGGCGTCAAACTTGGTGCCGTCGGTCAGGTAGCCGGCGTAGTGGATCGCTACTTGTTGTCCGTCTTTCAGTTTTGCCGTATCGCCGGGTCTGCGGATGATGATGTAGCGCAGGCCACTTGGGGTGCTCAGCGTATCCAGGCCTCTGCCGTCGAAGGGCTGATGGTCGATAGGTTTCATGACTTCCAGCAAAACCACATCAAAGATGAGGTCGGCGTTGGGCGGAATAGAGCCGGCGCCCATGCTGCCGTAGCCCATGGCTGAGGGGATCAGCAGGGTGGCGCTGTCGCCGGTATTGAGTGCGGCAATGCCTTCATCCCAGCCTTGAATCACCTGACCCACACCAAGTTGAAAAGGAATGGTTCCGGCATCAAACTGTCTTCCATCGGTGAGCCTGCCGGCGTATTTCACTTTTACCATGTTTCCAGGCATGGCGGCATCACCGTTTCCTTTTTTATGAACGATGCAGCGCAAACCGCCCGGCAGGTTCATGGTATCCTGGGCTTGTACAGCGGGAGCGCTGAAGAACGCACCGGCGAGGAGTAAATATATCTTGTTCATTGAATGCGAATGTCGTTGATTTCAAACAGCAGATTGGCATAAGGAGGAATGCCGTAGCGTCCTGTTTTGCCGTAGCCCATGTCGAAGGGAACCAGAAACAGTCCGGATTCCCCGTCTTTCAGGAATTTGGGCATGTGGCGCATGGCTTCCGGCTGGTATTCCTTACCGAGTTCAAGTTCCATTTTACGGCCTTCCATTTGGGTGTTCAGGAAGAAACCTTCCAGTCCCAGCACTTGTCCGGATACATGGAAATTTACACGTTGTCCGTCGAGGATGGGAATGCTTCCTCCGCCTTTGGTGATGTGGTAGCGGATGCCGGTAGCCGAATCCAGGGTGAAGCGTTTACCGCTTTTCTGTTCAAAAGCCAGAAACTCCTGCAGCACACGCTTGCGTTTCGTCATGTAATCGTCCCATTGGTATTTACGAAACTCTTCCTTAGAAAGCGTTTTCTTCAGGGCGATGGTCACGGTGAGCATGCTGCCTTTGGGCACGAAGGCGGGGCGTTCCCAACCCGTGCGCAGTTCCAGACTGTCTGAAGACAGTTGGAATCGCGCACTGTCTTGTTCTGCCATCATCAGGATGGCCTGCATCAGTTCATTTTGTTCCGGAGGCGTGGGCGGAAGTTCCAGCACGTGAGGATCAGGGTCGCTGTAAGTGCTCACCAGAACCGAATCACCGGAAGCCATGGTGTATTCCATAAGCACCACATCGCCGCCGCGGGGTTTTCGCCCTTTTCCGGGGCCGTGCAGAAACTGATAGCGCAGCCCGGTTTCGGTTTCCTGGTAGCCGTCGCCACAGCCATATAACAATATCAAGGGCAGGAGGAGCAGGGAACTGCGTTTCATAGTTTATTCAAATCTTCGCGATAATAACGGATCACATCCTTGAATCGTGCCACCACGGCTTCAAAAGATTCGGCGCTCTGCCCACCGGCGGCATTAAAATGCCCGCCTCCCTGAAAATGCTTTCGCGCAAATTCATTCACAGAAAAACCGCCTTTGCTTCGGAAGCTCATCTTCACCAGTTTGCTTCTGTCCACGATAAGCACAGCAAGCCTGATGCCGCGGATGCTCAGCCCATAGTTGACCAAACCTTCGGTATCGCCGGTTTGAACCTCAAACCGTTCCAGATCTTCCTTGCTGAGCGTAATCAGCACGGTGCGGCAATCTTCCAGAATTTCCATGCGTTCTGCCAGGGTATAACCAATCAGCCTGAGGCGGTTTTCGCGGAAGTTGTCGTACAACTCCTCGTGGATATGGGAAATATTTGCGCCCAGTTCAATCAGGTCAGCTACGGCGCGATGCGTTTCCGGCCCCGTATTCCGGTGGCGGAAATTTCCGGTATCGGTAAGTATTCCCGAATACAAGCAGGAGGCACTTTCGATGCTGATGGCTTCCCGTCCAAAGTTCTTGCTGATGAAGCGGTACACCAGTTCGCAGGTGGAGCTGGCCTGGGTTGTCCAGATGGCCAGGTCTTCGAAGCCTTCCGGTTCCTGATGATGGTCAATCAATACCTTCATTGCCCTGGAGGCCCGGACCACTTCTCCCAGTTCATTGATGCGCGAGAGGGCGTTGAAGTCCAGACAAAAAACCACGTCGGCTTCATGCACAAGCTCGTTGCAGCTTGCTTCATTTCCTTCGTAAATGATTACCTGATCATTTCCCGGCATCCAGTGCAGAAAATCGGGGTAGTCGGTAGGCGTAATAACCTGAACCTCCGGAACATGCGCCAGCAGAAAATGGTACAGACCCAGGCTTGATCCCAGGGCATCAGAATCAGGTTTATGGTGCGTGGTGATGACCGCTTTCTTCCAAGAACTTTTTTGAAGGAATTCTGCAATGAGTTCGTCCTGCATGAAGCCGCGAAAATACCACATAAGGGGGCAATTCATGCCTGCCCTTCGTGCTATCTTTGCCCCTGCATGTCGCATAAAAAAGTTACCATTACCGCTGCTTTGCCTTATGCCAACGGTCCTGTTCATCTTGGACATCTGGCCGGTGCTTATTTGCCTGCTGATATTTATGTGCGCTACCGGCGCATGCTTGGTGATGATGTGCTTTTTATCTGCGGAAGCGACGAACACGGCGTGCCCATTACCATTGGCGCCAAAAAAGAAGGCATGAGTCCGCAGGCACTCGTGGACCGCAATCATGCGCTCATAGAGAAAACCTTTGCCGATTTTGGCATCTCCTTCGACATCTACGGGCGCACTTCTGACCCGATTCACCATGAAACCTCGCAGGAAATGTTCCGCGACCTCCTGGAGAAGGGAGCTTTTGATGTTGAAGAAACACAACAGTTCTATGACGAGGCTGCCGGGCAGTTTCTGGCCGATCGCTACATCAGCGGCACCTGTCCGAAGTGCAGCAATCCCAATGCTTACGGCGATCAGTGCGAGCAATGCGGCACCACGCTGAGTCCACAGGAATTGCTTCATCCACGTTCTGCGCTCAGCGGAAATCCGCCGGTATTGCGGCCTACCACCAATTGGTACCTTCCGCTGGACAAACTGCAGCACAGCTTTTTAAATCAATACATCAACAGCCGTGATTCATGGAAACCCAACGTGCTGGGGCAATGCAAAAGCTGGCTGAATGAAGGGCTGAAGCCCAGGGCCATGACCCGCGACCTCGACTGGGGCGTTCAGGTTCCGGTAGCCGGTGCCGAAGGGAAGGTGTTGTACGTGTGGTTTGAAGCGCCCATCGGATACATCAGCAATACGCGCAAGCTGCGGCCCAACGACTGGCAGCAATACTGGACCGGTGATGCAGAGCTCATTCACTTCATCGGGAAGGATAACATCGTATTTCATTGCATCATTTTTCCGGCCATGCTGCACTTGTATGGCCACGGATTTGTGCTGCCCAAACAGGTTCCCGCCAATGAATTTCTGAATCTGGAAGGCGCAAAAATCTCCACCTCCCGAAACTGGGCCGTCTGGGTACATGAATACATGGCCGATTTGCCCGGAAGGGAAGACGAGCTGCGCTATGTGCTGTGTTCCATCATGCCGGAAACCAAAGATTCCGAGTTCACCTGGAAAGACTGGCAAACCCGCATCAACAGTGAGCTGGTAGGCATTTTCGGCAACTTCGTTAACCGCGCCATGGTGTTGTGCGGGAAGTTTCACGAGGGCAAAGTGCCCGGAGACGTGTCTGTGCAGGAAGTCCCTGATTCCGTGCGCGAAGCCTGGAATTCCTGTGCGCAGGAAATGCAAAACGCCCTGGATGCGATGCGCGACGGATTAACGCATTACCATTTCCGCGATGCGCTGGCAGAAATGATGAACATGGCCCGTGCCGGAAATAAATTCCTTGCCGTCACCGAGCCCTGGAAACTCAAGGACGATTACCGCACCCGCGCCTTCATCCTGAATCGTGCGCTGCAAATCGCAGCCAACCTGATGTTGGCATCGGAAGTGTTTCTGCCCCGAACTGCCGTAAATTTAGCTGCGCAACTGGCCCTCAACGTCAGCGATGAAGCCCGCTACAGCTTTTGGAAAGGTACCTTACATACCGATTTGCTTCCCGAACATCACCAGCTTGGAACACCCGCCTTGCTGTTCAAACAGGTAGAAGATGAAGTGGTGGAGAAACAGATACAGAAACTCAGGAACATGAATACCGAAACGACCGTTCAGGCAGGTACAGAACCGCAACAGCAGGTAAAACCCCTGAAAGACACCATCCAGTACGAAGATTTTGCGAAAATGGATATTCGCGTGGCGAAGGTGCTGGAAGCCGAGCGTATTCCCAAGGCCGACAAACTGTTGAAACTTACGCTGGATACGGGTTTGGATACGCGTACCGTGCTGAGCGGCATTGCGGAGCATTTCAGTCCTGAGGAAGTAAAAGGACGTAAGGTGTTGCTGCTGGCCAATCTGGCACCCAGAAAGATGCGCGGCATCGACAGCGAAGGCATGATTCTGATGGCCGAAGGTGCAGACGGGAAGCTCTTTTTTGTACAACCTGACGGGGAAGCAAATGCGGGCAGCGGTGTTTCATAAATTCCTGAACAGCGCAGCGCCGGCGGTCCTTTGCATCATGTTGTTCAGCGCCTGCGGCGGAAAAAGCGGCAGTGCGGAAACGCAGGATTCCATCTCCGCCGACGAACAACTGGCCCGACAGTATTGCGGCAGTTGCCACCTGTATCCCGAACCTGAAAAGCTGAACAAGAACACCTGGAAATACGGGATTTTCCCGGCCATGGGTCCCAAGGTGGGTATATACAAGCACGGAGGCATGGATTATCCGCCCAACGAACGTGGCGACACCAACCTCAAAACCAATATCTTCCCCGACAAGCCGGTGATTGACCCTGTAATCTGGGGGAAAATCCTTGACTTCTACCTGAGCCGCGCTCCTGAGGAAGTAATGCCACAGGTTCGCTACGCCGGCATTGGCAATTCAACCGGGTTGTTCAGTCCGATGATGCCGGAGGCCGGTGGTGTGAAAGGGCCGATGACCGTTTTTGTGCGTATTGATCCATCACGAAAACTCATCTTTTATGGCGAAGGCAATGGAAATACGCTCAGCACCTATGGTGCCGACCTGAAGCGCCGAAGCACCATCAGCCTGAAAGGCGCACCTTCCTGGATCCACGATGATGGCAAATCGCTGCAGGTTACCAATATTGGCTCGATTTTCCCATCGAACAAAAGGGAAGGCTCGCTGCAGGAAGCCCGCATTGACGCCCAGGGAAACCTGCAGGCAGGCGGACTTTTGCTCCAGAATCTGGGCAGGCCTGTGATGATTCAGAAAGCTGATCTGGATGGAAACGGCGAGGAAGACTGGATTGTAAACGGCTTTGGTCATTTGGAAGGCGAATTCTACTGGCTGCCCGATGGCGACTCGCGCAAGAAAAAGGTGCTGCGGCAGGAACCCGGAGCCATAAAGACCGTCATCACCGATTTTAACAAAGACGGGAAACCTGATTTGATGACCCTTTTTTGTCAGGGGAAGGAAGGCATTTACCTGTTTGAGAACCAGGGCAATGGGGCGTTTCGCGAACGTAGGCTGCTTGAGTTTAGCTCGCTGAACGGCTCTTCCGGCTTTGAGCTGGCCGACATGAATGGCGACGGCCATACCGACATCGTGTACACAGCCGGTGACAACGCCGATTACTCGATGGTGTTGAAGAACTTCCATGGAGTGTACATTTACCTCAACGACGGGAAGAACAACTTTGCGCAATCATCCTGGTTTTTCCCGGTGAACGGTTGCTACAAGGCGCTGGTTCGCGATTTTGATCTTGACGGCGATTTGGACATGCTGAGTCTGAGTTTCTTCGCCGACTATGTAAATCAGCCCAATGAAATCTTGCTGTTGTTCATCAACCAGGGCAACATGCAGTTTCTGCCTACAGAGGTTGATGGCTTTCGAAATGGTCGCTGGCTCACGGCCGATGCGGGTGATTTGGATGGCGATGGCGATGAAGATGTGGTGTTGGGGAACTTTTCCCAGGGCCCCGGCCAAATTCCCAGGGAGGCAGCAGGCCATTGGTTCACGCAACCTGGTTTTATGTTGCTGAAAAACAACGCCCGATGAATAGATTTCGTTATTCCATCGCATGCATGTTTTTGCTGTTTGGGGCGGTTCAGTTCAACGATCCGGATCCGGAATACTGGGCATCTTGGTACTTATCGCTGGCTTTATTGTGTGTGCTGGATGCGCGCGGTCGCTTGTCGCGATATGTTTGGCTGATTCCGGTATTGATTGGGCTGGTTTGGCTCGTGCGCATTTGGCCGGAAGCCTGGGAGGGCTTGGGTTTGGGCGACGGCATGCAGATGAAGACAGACAACGTGGAGCGCGCACGGGAAAGCGGCGGGCTGATTTTATCGATGTTGTTTTCCCTCTTTTTCTTTCGCTTCCGAGGCGTGCGCAAATAGCGGTGCTTGCTTATCTTTGCAGCCCTTTTGAATCACGGCCTCGTAGTTCAATGGATAGAATAGAAGTTTCCTAAACTTTTGATACAGGTTCGATTCCTGTCGAGGCTACTAAAACAGGTCGCGAGGTTTCACTCGCGATGGCGAGCTGCGCCTCGCCATTCGATTCCTGTCGAGGCTACCAGATTATTTGATCCCGCTGATGAGCGGGAGCATCCCGAAAAGCGCAGCGATCGGGACGATTCCTGTCGAGGCTACTAGATTTATAGATACAGGTCATGAAGTGTTACTTCATGATAGCGAGCAATGCCTCGCTATCGCGAGGTTTCACTCGCGATGGCGAGCTGCGCCTCGCCATTCGATTCCTGTCGAGGCTACTAGATTTATAGATACAGGTCATGAAGTGTTACTTCATGATAGCGAGCAATGCCTCGCTATCGCGAGGTTTTGAAGATACCCCGTTTTTCGAACCGACTATAAGTTGGAATTCAAAGGTGGTTGTTTGCTTTTAGATATTCAATAGGACTTAGGTTGTT
>JBDKIU010000007.1:0-3269 GCA_039796915.1 Bacteroidota bacterium
CTCTCATCAAAAACGCCTGTCGTTATCTGGCTTTATATTTTATTGTCATCCTGCGGAACAAAGCCATACGCAGTGTGCGCCTGAAGGTATTCCACAAAGTGGTTTCCCTGCCCGTTTCATATTTCAGCAACGAACGCAAAGGCGACCTCATGTCGCGCATGAGCAACGACATGAAAGAAATTGAATGGGCCATGATGGTAAGTCTGGAAGCCCTGTACAAAGACCCGGTAAACATCGTCATCTTCCTCACCACGCTGATTTTGATGAGCTGGAAGCTCACCTTGTACGTATTGGTAACATTGCCCGTTGCCGCCCTGCTGATTGGCGTGATTGCCCGCACCCTGAGAAAAAAATCTACCAAAAACCAGGAACAGGCCGGGCATATCCTTAGCATGATGGAAGAAACCCTGGGCGGCATCCGCATCATCAAAGGTTTCGTGGCGGAGTCTTTTGTGAAGAAACGCTATGAAAAAGACGACCAGGATTATACCCGACTGAACATCGCCGTAAGCCACCGCTACGACCTGGCTTCGCCCATGTCTGAAACCCTGGGATTTCTGGTATCGGCCGTACTGCTTTGGTTTGGCGGCGGCATGGTATTTCGCGGCGAACTGGAACCCGAGTTCTTCATCGCCTATTTCGGCATCTTCAGTCAGCTGATTCCACCATTTAAAGGATTTTCACAGGCCTTGTATTCCGCGCAGCGCGGCATGGCCGGACTGATGCGGGTAGAAGAAATCCTGCATGCGCCTTTGGAAGTCACCGACCCACAACATCCATTGCCTGCGCCGCAGTTTCAGGAAGGAATCGAATTCCGGAACGTGGGCTTCAGCTATGGCGAAAAATCGGTGCTGCGCCACATCAACCTGCATGTCCGCAAAGGCGAAATGGTGGCACTTGTTGGCGCTTCCGGAGCCGGAAAAACCACGCTGGCAGATTTGGTTCCCCGCTTTTACGATGTGCGCGAAGGACAGATTTTGCTCGACGGCCACGACATCCGCGCCTTCCGGCAGGAAGATCTGCGCGGCCTGATGGGCATTGTGGCGCAGGAAAGCATCCTGTTCAACGATACGGTATATCAGAACATCACCTTCGGCATGCAGGGTGTGGGCATGAAAGAAGTAGAAGCGGCCGCACGGATGGCCAATGCCCACGAGTTCATCATGCAACTGCCTGAAGGCTATGAAAGCAATATTGGCGACCGCGGCGGAAAACTCAGCGGCGGACAAAAGCAACGTCTGAGCATTGCCCGTGCGGTGCTGCGCAACCCGGAAATTCTGATTCTGGATGAAGCCACCAGCGCCCTGGATACCGAAAGCGAAAAACTGGTTCAGGAGGCGCTGGACAAGCTGATGAAACACCGCACCAGTATTGTGATTGCCCACCGTTTAAGCACGGTTACCCACGCCGACCGCATTGTGGTTTTACAACAGGGCGAAATTGTGGAAACCGGCCGCCACGAAGAGCTTATGGCGCTGAACGGAACCTACGCCAAACTGATTCGCCTGCAACAACTTTAACCCATGATTATATACAACGTAACCTGCCACATGGAGCCTGCACTGGCAGAAGAATGGCTGGAATGGATGAATGAAGTGCATATTCCCGAGGTGATGGCCACCGGCTGCTTTCGCGAAGTGGGCATCCTGAAGGTGCTGACCAATGCCGCCGATGATGAAGGTGTGAACTACAGCATCCAATATCGAGCCCAAAGCATGGCCGACTACGAACGTTACCGCGACCTGTTTGCGCCTGCATTGCAGCAGGAAACCCGGGCTCGCTATGGCGAACAGATTCTGGCCTTCCGCACCCTGCTGGAAGAAATCAGGCCATTGTCGCCCATGGTGCATTAATACCATGCCGTTTCCCGGAAAGGTTTCGCTTGCGCAACCTGCACCGTGACCTGAGTCGCATAGAAATACTGCTTCCCGGTTTTTCATTTGCAGCATGATCATCATTGGTTATCTGCTGGCCGCAATTGTCGGCATTTCCCTCGGACTGATTGGCAGCGGCGGCTCCATCCTCACTGTTCCCATCCTGGTGTACATCATGGATGTAGATCCGGTGGCAGCTACCGCGTATTCGCTGTTCATCGTAGGCGCCACGGCGCTGGTCGGCGGCATCCGCAATGCCATCCAAAAAACCGTGCACTTCCCAACCGTGCTCGTGTTCGGATTGCCTTCCATAGCGGCGGTTTACGCCACCCGGAAATGGCTGGTTCCCCTGATCCCCGATGAGCTGTTCAGCCTGGGCAGCCTGGCAATCACCAAACCCATCGCCCTGATGTTGCTCTTTGCTGTGGTGATGATTATGGCTTCTGTTTCCATGATTCGACCCGGAAAAAAGGAAACCGAACGTTCCGATTCAGGAAACATCACCTACAATTATCCCGTAATTCTGCTGGAAGGAACCTTGGTGGGCGTACTCACCGGACTGGTGGGCGCCGGCGGTGGATTCCTCATCATCCCGGCCCTGGTGCTGCTGGCCAAAATGCCCATGAAACTGGCCGTAGGCACTTCTTTGTTCATCATTGCCGTAAAATCACTCATCGGATTCACCGGAGACCTGCAGGGAAATCTGGTCATCGACTGGAACCTGCTCGGCCTGTTCACCGCCGCCGCTACCGCGGGAATCTTCGGAGGCATCGCCCTCTCCAAAAGCATTCCCGGTGCCAAACTCAAAACAGGATTTGGCTGGTTTGTGTTGGTTATGGGATGTTACATCATTCTGAAAGAACTTCTGTTCCGTTAAACGACAATGTGACCTAAGTAACGCAAAGAATTAAATTACCCATCGAATTTTGCACCCATGAAACAAGACATGCATATAGAACAAATTTATACCGGCTGCCTGGCACAAGGTGCCTACTACATCACTTCCAACGGTGAAGCAGCGATTGTAGATCCGCTCCGCGAAATCCAACCCTACTTGAACCGTATGGAGCGCGACGGCGTGAAGCTGAAGTACATCTTCGAAACGCATTTCCACGCCGATTTCGTTTCCGGTCACCTCGACCTAAGTAAAGCCACCGGCGCGCCCATTGTGTACGGGCCCAATGCCGCGGCGGAGTTTGACTGCATCCACGCCACCGACGGACAGCTTTTTGAAGTGGGCAACGTGAAAATCAAAGTGTTGCATACACCCGGTCATACCATGGAAAGCACCACCTACCTGCTCATCGACGAGAACGGCAAAGACCATTGCATCTTCTCGGGCGACACGCTGTTCATCGGCGACGTTGGAAGACCTGATCTGGCGCAGAAAGCAGC
>JBDKIU010000008.1:0-8604 GCA_039796915.1 Bacteroidota bacterium
CGTCGTATCGCGGCCAATGGGAATACTCTTGATGTCGCCGTCAATCACATCCACATCGATGTACTGCGTGGTGTCTTTACCCGTATCAAACTTGGTAACCACCACAGTGCGGTAAAGGCCCGCATTCGGATACGTGATGTTCGTGGGATTTTGCTGGGTAGAAGAACCCGGCGTACCACCCGGGAACGTCCAGGTCCAGGCAACAGCATTTCCTGTAGTGATGATGCTAAAGTAGTTAATTGACATCCCCTTACAGATGGTCAGCTTGGTAATCTGAGCAGAGGCTGACCCGAGCAGGAAGCCTGAAAGCAGCAATAGAAGCAGCCGTTTCATTTGAAATACAAAGTAAGCCCATGCAAACGGTATTTTAAACGAATTTTGCGACATGCGCTTCCCCCTGATTGCGTTCCTTCTGTTGTGCAAACCGCTGAGCAGCTTCAGCCAAAACATCCCCAATCTGGGCAGCGACACCTTGCTGGAGGCAGCCTGCTGGAACATCGAGTGGTACGGAAATCCTGGCTACGGCCCCACCAACGAAGCCTTACAACAGCAAAATGTTACCAAGGTGTTGCAAAGCGCCGGCATGGATTTGTGGGCTTTATGTGAAGTTGCCGACTCCAATGCCTGGAAGGCATTGCTGAACAACCTGCCCGAATACGGAGGCGTAATCACCAATTATGCGCAGGTGCAGAAAACCGCGCTGCTGTATCGGAAAAGCATGTTTCAGGTATTGCGTGTGCGCAACCTGCTTCCCGTGTATGAGCGAGAATTTGCCAGCGGAAGATTGCCTCTGGAAGTGATGCTTTCCATCAAAGGTGACCGGGCAGACACCTTGTGGGTTGTGGTCTTGCACATGAAAGCCAATACCGGAAGCAGCAGCGAAAAAGCAGAAGCCTACGACCTGCGCAAACGCGCATCAGAAGCACTGAAAGACCTGCTCGATACCGAACATGCCGGCCACAAGGTGATGCTGCTGGGCGACTGGAACGATGATCTGGACCTGAGCATTTACAACAACCTCGCCACACCCTTCAGCCGCCTGCTTGCCGATACCACACGCTATCTGTGGCCCAGCAGGGAATTGACACTCAGCGGACAGCGCAGTACGGTTTCCTACAGCAACATGATCGATCACCAACTGGTGAACCGTCGATTGAAACCCTTTTACATCCCCGGTTCTGCAAAGGTCTTTTACCTGCAGAATTACATCACCGGCTACGGAAACAACACCAGCGACCATTATCCGGTTTATGCCCGTTACGATTTGCGGAAACAAGCCAAGCCCATGCAAACGGACTTTGCAGGAAACCCCGCGCCACAAATTTGGAGAAGCGGTGACAATATATACAGCCGAGGGCTGGCTGCAGGTGCCGAAATCAAACTGTACCAACCCGATGGACGCTGCGTGTACCAGGGTCCGGCAGCGCAGGCAATTCCTGCACCCCTGGGCAGCGGCATCCTTTTCTGGGAATTGCACAGTGGCCGGCAACGCTGGTCAGGAAAGCTGGCCGCGGAATAAACATACATCTCCCATGTCAAGCGGAGCCTGCCTCCTATGTCATACTGAGCCTGCCTCCTATGTCATACTGAGCCTGCCGAAGTACGAGCAACGGCCTTGAACTAAACTTCAACCTATTCCACAAGAAGCACTTCAGTTGTATCACGCGTTGTTGAACCCGTCGGTCCATAAAATTCCTTTTTGTGCGTATAGAAAAGCTTATTCCCCTGCAATCGAAAAACGTCACTTCCCTGATCAATGGGGTTTTCCACGTGAATGAATCCTAAGTGCTTTTCCAGAAGCAATGTTTGAGGCACAACCACCTCATAAGAACAACATGGCGCCATAAAACCCTGAAATCTGCTGTAAATTATTAATTCATCGGTTGCAAATACCGCCTCTTTTGGAACTATGGGAAACAAAAACAGTGCAGATACAATGGCAAAAAAGATTCCTCCAAACAACATGAGCATTCCCGTGAGCAGCGCCGTTAAAGCGTAAAAGCTGTAATAAATCGCAATGGTCTTTAGCGGTTTTAATGCCTGCACAAAAAGTATGAATCCTGAAATGTACACAAGTACTTTGAGGCTAAACACCAAATACTCCTGGAGCCTGTAACCTGTGAAGATACCCAACACGAAATGGGTCAACACGAATACAAGGATAGAAATATGTCCTTGTTGAACCAGGTTATTTAACTTCAGCAGATGCATCTTCAACTGTCGGTTTTAAACTCCGAATCGGTACAAATCGGAAATGAATTTCTTCAGCGGTATGAATCCAATCCACAACGATGTCTGTGCAAAGCTGCCGTCTTGCCACGGCTTTTATCGCGCGCAGCTTCCGCAAGTTTTCCTTAATAATCCAGCAGTTCCTTCACGGCGCGGCCCACGCTGTCGGCACCGGGCAGGATAACCTTCTCCAACCCCATATTCAGGGGAATGGCAGGCACGTCCAGCGCACCGATAGTTTGCACGGGGGCGTCCAGCCACTGGAAGCATTCCCTGCCAATACGGCCAGCGATGGCTTCTGCGAAGGAATTATGCAGGGTTTCTTCTGTAAGCACGATGGCCTTTCCGTGGCGCTTCACGCATGCGTAGATGGCTTCATCATCGCAAGGGTTCAGGGTACGCAGATCAAGAATTTCCAGACTGCCCGGAAACTGCTTTGCCGCGGCTAATGCCCAGTACACGCCCATTCCGTAGGTGATGATGGCCAGGCTGCGGCCGGCATTTCGTTGCTGCGCATCGGCTTCCAACACCACTCGGGCTTTGCCCAGAGGAATGATGTAGTCTCCGTCGGGTTCCGGACAACGCGCAGCTTCCGTTCCGGGAACCTTGCTCCAGTACAATCCCTTGTGTTCAAACATCACCACAGGATTCGGATCGTAAAAAGCCGCCTTCATCAGCCCTTTCATATCTGCGGCATTGCTCGGGTAAACTACCTTAATGCCTTTGATGGGAAGGATGCTGCTTTCAACCGTTCCGCTGTGGTAAGGACCGCCGCCGCCATAAGCTCCGGTAGGAATGCGTATCAACGCGCCCACTGGATATTTACCCATGGTAAGGTAACAGCTTTTGCTCAATTCCGTTACCAGCTGATTCACACCGGGCCAGATATAATCTGCAAACTGAATTTCCACGATGGGCTTAAGTCCCACGGCGCTCATGCCCTGGGTGGAACCCACGATGTAGGCTTCCTGGATGGGCGTATTAAACACACGTTCATCGCCGTACTTCTTGGCAAGCGTGGCGGCTTCGCGGAACACGCCGCCAAGTCGTTTGCCCACATCCTGTCCGTAGAGCAGGGCTTCGGGATGTTTGTTCAGAATTTCATCCATCGCAAACAGCGCTGCATCCACCATGATGATAGGTTCCCGGCCTTCAGGTTCGCGCACGCCGCGCTCCTCGCTTACCGGTGTTGGTGCAAACTCATGCAAGGTGGCTGTTTCGGGAGCTGGATCAGGCGCAGCAACGGCTGCTTGGAACGCATCGGCGATATCGCGGTCGGCTTGCTGCTGAACAGCATCCAGTTCTTCCACCGAGAAGCCTTGTTGCAGCAATAAATCACGCATGCGTGGAAATGGATCCAGCGCTTCATGTTGTTTCAGGTCATCTCGATACCATTCGCTGCGCACGCCGCTGGTATGGTGGCCCAGAAGCGGAACTTTGGCATGAAGCAGCATGGGCGCGCGTTCGCTGCGCACGTAATTCAGGGCCGTCTGTACATCTTCCCAGCTTTTGGCGAAGTCGTAGCCGGTGGTGCGCATTCGGCGGATTCCTTTGAAACCCAGCGCATAATCGAAGGCATCCATGGCCCGCATTTCGTCGCCGCTGGCGCTGATGCCCCAGTCGTTGTCCTGCACCAGAAACAGGATGGGCAATTTGCGCAACACCGACATCTGCAGCGCTTCAGCCACTTCTCCTTCGGTAACTGAGCCATCGCCAAGGGAACAAACCACCACGGGCAGTTGTCCTTCCGGAAGCAGGCCCTGGTGTTCTTTATAGCTGATGCCGTGGGCGCAGCCCGTCGCAGGAATTGCCTGCATGCCGGTGGCACTACTCTGATGCGGAATTTTCGGCATATCCGGACGGTTCAGTGAAGGATGGCTGTAATAGCTTCTTCCTCCGCTGAACGGATCATCAGCCTTGGCCAGCAGCTGCAGCATCAGTTCATACGGCTGCATGCCGATGCCCAGCAGGATGGACTCGTCGCGGTAGTAAGGGTAGATATAATCTTCGGGTTTCAGCTGAAAGGCAAGGGCAAGCTGAATGGCTTCATGGCCCTTGCTGGTGCTGTGCACGTATTTGGTAATCTGTCGGTTTTCGTCGTAGGTGCGCGCCATGGCTCTGGCTTCACACATCAGGCGAAAGGCTTTACGGAGTAGCTCTTTGTCCATTGAAAGGAGCTGCAATTTTACGGTAAAAAGGCAGGAGCGGCATCATGGAACCAAAAGTGCCTCCGTTGAAGGCGGAAAGCGGCCCGGACCAAAGGCCATCACCATCGGATGAAGCAGCCTTTTAACCGACAGTCGTGTATGCTCACCGAATTTGATTATTTTTGACCATCCCGTAAACCGGGCAACGTTTCATCAATCATCATTGTCTAAATCCTGAACAGGAAGCCATGAAGGCCAGAATAACCGCTTTTTTACTTTTGGCAGCATCTGCTGTCGGATCTCTTCGCGCCGACCACATTGTGGGTTCGGACATCACCTACCGCTGCGTTCGCGACAGTGTCTTTGAGGTGATCTACAACTTCTACCGCGACTGTAACGGCTGTTACGTTCTGGGGCAAAGCCCGAAGTGCGGCACCAGCGAAAACTGCAACAGCTCGCAAACGGCACCCACGGCGGTTACGGTTACCGGAAAAGGTGCCAGCTGCAATACCTCGTTTACCCTGGCCATGACGCGTACCAGCATCGTGGACATCACCAAAACCTGTTCAAAAGAACGCAGCCGTTGCGCCCAGCCTTGCGGAAGTTCTTACCCGTATGGCATTGAAAAGCACACCTTCAAAGGCACATTGGACTTGCGCGCAGCGATGAAAGCGGGTTGCTGCGAGTTCACCATTTCCATGTTGTTGTACGTGCGCAGTGTGGGCATCACCACCGGACAATCCGGAAATACCTTCTACACCTGGTGCGACATCAATGCCTGCCGGGCCCCTTGCAACAATTCACCAATTCTTACCAACGATCCGGTTGCCATTGTGTGTTGCAACCAGCCTTATCAGTTCAACAACGGAGCTTTGGACAGCACCGACCGTGATTCGCTGTCGTTCTCACTGGCAGGTTCATACCGTTCACAGGGCAGCCTTGCCTCGTATAATTCGCCTTTAACACCTACCGATCCTGTTCCCGTGTACAAAGGCCCAACCGGTAAATCTTCAACCAACCCCAATGCCAAGCCTCCGATTGGCATGTATTGCGATTCCATCACAGGAGATTTGATTTTCACGCCGGGAGGCAATTGCCCCTGGACCGGCATCATCGTGATGGAAATCAAGGAATGGCGACGGGATAAAAACGGGAAGATGCAACTCATCGGCATCACGCGACGGGACATGCAGTTCATCGCCACCAACTGCGGGCCGAACAACCCGCCGGAAATCGCAGGCCCTTACAGTTATGAAGTCTGTGAGGGCGAACAGCTGTGTTTTGACGTTTCCACCAAAGACGTCCAATTCACGCCCCAGCAAACCAAACCGGATACCGTAACACTGAACTGGAACCGCGGCATTCCGGGCGCAACCTTCACCATTGTGGATCCTAAAGCCCGCGAAAAAAAGGGCAAATTCTGCTGGACCCCGAAAGATGGTCAGGCGAGCGACCTGCTCTATTCCTTTACAGCCATCGCCCGGGATGATAATTGTCCTACACCCGGAACAGCCATTCGCTCTTTCCGCGTGAAGGTGAAGCCGCGCAGCGTGGCTTCCCGTACCTACACCAATCTGATCTGCGGAAGACTGCGCATGCACAGCACACCCGCGCTCAACTTCAAGGGAAAGCCGCTGTACCGCTGGCAAATCCTGGACAGCACAGGTAAAAATCCCATCTACCTGAGCGTCAACAAACAAACCGACACCTTCCAGTTTAAGAAGGGCGGTAAATACATCATCAGCCACATGATCAACAGTGCGCTGACCAACTGCGCAACGTTCTACTCAGACACCGTCATCATCCCGCCTGTACTGGCCATCGACCTTGGGAAGGATACGTTCATGTGTTATGGAAATACCTACAGGCTCAGCCCCAATATTGTGAATGGCGTGAGTCCGTATAAATACCGCTGGGCAAGGCCTCACGACCACGACGCGGCAGATACAAACTCCTTCTACGACGCCCTTGTCACACAGGATACCGCTATTGCCTTGCGCCTGACAGACAAGAATGGTTGTATTGCCACCGACACCGTGCGCATTCAGATGAAGGTGCTGCCCATTGTGGGCATTGGCCCGGATCAGCGCATCTGTACCTACGAGCGTACCACCTTCGATGCCGGACATGCCGATACCGTGCGCTATCGCTGGTTCCCCACCAACGACACTACCCAGATTATCACGGTTCATAAAAAGAATAAATACTGGGTAGAAGTACAGGAAACCAAGTGGAACTGCATTGGCCGCGATACCGCGGAACTGTTTGTGAACGACACCGTCATCGCCGATGCCGGCAAAGATTTCAGCTTCTGCCTGCGCGATTCTGTTTCCATTACTGCCACAGCAAAACCCGGCTGGCTCACGCCCAATTTCCTCTGGACAAATCTGGCCAACAGTCAGGCCATGGGCACCAAAGCCACCTATAAGGTTTCACCAAAGGTGGATCAGTGTTATGAAGTTTATCTGAACATCACCGAGGTTGGCCATACTTGCGAAGACCGCGACACCATTTGTCTGAAGGTGAAGGCGCTGCCCGACCTGAAAACCACGGTACCCAAACGCTGTTACGACTACGGAGACCTGAACCTCGGTTTGGAATCCGGCCTGTTTACCAAATACGGCAATGCGGTCATTTATACCTGCCGCACCACACCATCGCTGGTTGAACAGGTGGGCAACAGCTACTTCTACCGCACCAGCAAAATCAGCAATGCCAGCCTGCAGGGCGGCACCAATAAATCGGATGTCATCATCTGTGAATACACCGATCCAAAAACAGGCTGCTACAACAAAGACAGCTTCACCGTAGTCATCCAGGGAAATCCGATTGTAAAACTCAGAGACCGCATCTGGTGTCAGGATATCGGTTGTGCGCTGATGGATTCATCCATCATTCTGCCAAGGGTAAAAACTGGTGCCATGTACAACTGGACCGTGTTGAAAGCTCCTTCAGGAGTTCCCACAGGCAGTCTGATTAAAGATAAAAACCAGGGTTCCGGTCTTCCTGCCAACTGGGAATTCTGTTTTGGCGACCCAACTGAAGACTATTACTCGGGCGATTACGAGATGGCTTTCTTCATCCAGGATCCCATCAGCGGTTGCTTTACCCGCGACACCTCTGCGGTGAAGGTAATTCCAGAGCCCAAAGTGAAGGTTCAGCCCTTCCCTACGTTTTGTTTTGACGATGACACCATCGACCTCAACGACTACGTGACCCTGAACGGCATGAGCAACCCACCGGATGGCCGCTGGATTGCGGTGAGTAAAGATGGCGACCGCACAGATCCCAAGCTGGTTGGCGCTGTTTTAAAAAATCACCTCTTCGTTCCAGCCAACGGTGACGGCGACTGGGAATTCCGTTATGTGCATGATGCATCCGGCTGCTATACCGCAGACAGCGGCGTGCTGGTGGTAAAGCCATTGCCCAAAGTGACCATGCCCGCCGATATGAAGGTGTGCAGCACCGATCCTGCCATCAACCTCGCGCCAACCTTCGTAAGTCCTGTGGGCGGCAACGGAAGCTGGAGCGGCAAGCGACTGAGCGGCAGCGGAAACAGCGTATTCACCCCTGGCAGCGATCAGAAAGCTACTGTGGAAGGACCTTATTCGCTGGTTTATACCTATACCGATCCGTTTGGCTGTAAGATGAAAGACAGCTTCGACATCCTGGTGCAGAGCCAGCCTTCGCTGAACATCCTCACCCCGGATCCTTCCAAGATGTGCGACGACCAGACCCTGAACCTGAACAGCAGGCTGCAATGGTCACCCGGCGTACAATGGAGCAGCAGCGGCGACGGCAGTTTCAGCGCACAGGATACCAGCAGCATCTACACGCCCGGCGCCACGGACAAAACCAGTGGCAGCGTATGGCTGAAGGTGCGCAACGTGGCTCCGGCAGGCAATGTTTGTCCGGCCGTGGCAGACAGCATGCAACTGTTCATCCATGCCTATCCGCAATTCGACTTCAACGGTGACCTGCTCCAGGCTTGTGAACCTCATACCGTAAACTTCAGCAGCACATTAAACAACAATATTCCTGCTGCACAGCTCAGTTATTCCTGGGATTTTGGCAATGGCGGCAACGCTACGGACGCCAATCCGCAGACCATTCAATATCCAAACTGGGGCAAGTATGATGTTCGTCTCACCATGGTAAATACCGCCGGTCCATGCAGCACCACGGTATCCAAACCCGCTTATGTGGATGTTTGGCCCGTTCCCGTGGC
>JBDKIU010000009.1:0-45370 GCA_039796915.1 Bacteroidota bacterium
ATACTTGGCAATGAAGAGCTCCAGATCTTTCGTGTTAAGGTTTTTTAATTTTCGTTCCAAAATCACCGCTTCTGACCTTGTTGGTTTCTCCAGGCTCAATACAAGCTTCCAAGGTGCGTAAGGCGCGGTGGATTTCTCATAACCTGAATTATGTCTTTGCATGCGATTCGCAACGTTCGAAGTCTGACCGATGTAGTAACGACTTGAAACAGACGAAAAAAGAATATAAACGTAATACATAAGCCCATAAAAAAAGCCCCTGCTTGTGCAGAGGCTTTTGCGGACCCGTAGGGATTCGAACCCCAAACCTTCTGATCCGTAGTCAGATGCTCTATCCAATTGAGCTACGGGTCCAAAATTCACCGTTCACCTTGGCTTACGGGGCTGCAAATATAGCAGTTTCCCTCAAGTGTGCAAAAGCAAAGATACTTTGTGATTGGCCAGTGCCAGAACTTGATTGAAGCACAGTCATCAGAAGCAGCAAGTGTTCACGTAAACCCAAGCGCTTAAGAGGCCTCCCTGGCATTCACGTTTGCTTATCGGTCATTTCTGGCCGTATTTTGTATCATCATTCAAGCAATTATGAACATTGAAAAAAACCGGGTGGTGAGTCTCACGTACACGCTGACCCTCAGCAATGGCGACATCGCAGACGCCACCACGGAACAAGACCCCTTTACCTTTATTCACGGCATCGGTCAGACTCTTGAAGCATTTGACCGCAACCTGGAAGGCTTAAAGGTTGGCGATGCATTCAACTTCACCCTGACCGCTGAAGAAGGTTACGGTGTTTCTGACCCCGGCGCGGTGGTTCAGGTTCCGGCTTCGGTTTTTCAGGGCGCAGATGTACCTGAAGGCATTCTGAAAGTGGGCAATATCATCCCGATGCAGGACCAGATGGGCAATCCGCTGCAAGGCAAAATCGTTGATTTCAACAGTGAATTGGTGACCATGGATTTCAACCATCCATTGGCCGATCAGGTGCTGCAGTTTTCTGGCGCCATCGTGTCTGTTCGCGACGCATCCGCAGAAGAGCTGGACCACGGCCATGTGCACGGTCCGGGCGGGCATCACCATTAATCCGAATCTATAATTCAACAAAAAACCCCGGCCATTGGTCGGGGTTTTTTGTTGTGTGCTGAAGGATTATTCCGCTACAATCAGATAATAATTCTTCTTTCCGCGCTGGGCCAGCAGGAATTTTCCGTGGAGTAAGTAGGAACTGTCTATCACTGCCTGCTCGTCGGCTTGTTTTTCCTTGTTGATGCTGAAGCCTCCGGCCTGTATCATTTTTCGTGCTTCGCCCTTGCTTGGGAATACCTGCGTCTCCACAGCGGCAAGTTCCATGATGTTGATGCCTGCGTCAAGCTTTGTTTTTGGAACCTGAAACATGGGAACTCCTTCCATCACCTGAAGCAACAAATCCGGATCGATGGTTGAAAGCGCTTCGCTGCTGCTGTTGCCAAACAGAATCTCCGTGGCTTTCAGCGCCTGTTCCAGTTCCTGTGCGCCATGCACCATAGTGGTCACCTGCGCAGCAAGTTCCTTCTGCAAGATTCTGAGGTGCGGCGCAGCCTGATGTTCCGCTTCCAAAGCCAGAATTGCCGGCTGATCAAGCAAAGTGTAAATCCTGATGTAGCGGGATGCATCTTCATCGCTCTGGTTCAACCAAAATTGATAGAATTTATAGGGTGAAGTGCGCGCCGGATCGAGCCAGACATTCCCGCCTTCGCTTTTGCCAAACTTAGATCCATCACTTTTGGTAATCAGCGGCGCCGTGATGGCATAGGCTTCTCCACCGGCCATGCGGCGAATCAGCTCCGTACCCGTGGTGATGTTGCCCCATTGGTCGCTTCCGCCCATTTGCAACTTGCAGTTGTGGTTTTGGTACAAATGATAAAAATCATAACCCTGCACCAGCTGGTAGCTAAACTCTGTGAATGACATCCCGGTGTTTTCCAGGCGGTTCCGCACGCTGTCCTTGCCCATCATGTAGCTGACCGTAATGTGTTTGCCCACTTCCCTGATGAACCCGAGGAAACTGAATTCCTTAAACCAATCGTAATTATTCACCACAGCTGCCGCATTGTCGCCGCTGAACTGAAGGAAGCGTTCCAGCTGCCGCCTTTGACAGGTCAGGTTGTGGTTGATGGTTTCTTCCTGCATCAATTTACGTTCTTCACTTTTGCCTGAAGGATCGCCAACCATTCCGGTAGCTCCGCCTACCAGCGCCACGGGCTTGTGTCCGGCTCTTTGAAGATGCACCAGCAGCATAATGGGCACCAGATTTCCGATGTGCAGGCTGTCTGCGGTAGGATCAAATCCGATATAGCCGGAAACCTGCTCGCGCATCAGCAATTCTTCCACACCTGGTACGAGGTCATGCAGCAAGCCACGCCAGCGCAGTTCTTCCACAAGATTAAAGCGAGGTTGAAAACTCATAGAGCGGCAAAAATAACCACGTAAAGGGCGCTTTGCCTTTCCCAATGGTAAATCGGATATTTGCCAGCTCAAATTTTCGTTATGGGTGCAACCATAGAACACAAACACAATCCACTGCATTCAATGATGCAGCGATTCGACGAGGCAGCGCGCCTGATGGGTCTGGAAGAATCCATCATGAATGTGCTGAAGGTTCCGGCCAAGGCAGTAGCTGTAAATCTGCCCATCACTATGGATGACGGCAGCATTCGCGTTTTCGAGGGTTTCAGGGTAGTGCACAGCACCTTGTTGGGTCCCAGCAAAGGCGGAGTGCGCTATTCCATGGATGTAAACGAAGACGAAGTACGCGCCCTGGCTGCCTGGATGACCTGGAAATGCGCCGTAGTGAACATTCCCTACGGAGGCGCCAAGGGAGGTATTAAGTGCGACCCCCGCAGCATGAGCAAAGGCGAACTGGAACGTTTAACGCGCGCCTACACTCTTTCCATGAGCGAAATCTTCGGTCCCGATACCGACATTCCCGCCCCCGATATGGGCACCGGTCAACAGGAAATGGCCTGGATTGTCGATGAATACAGCAAGATTAAAGACCAAAACTCCTGGGCGGTAGTAACAGGAAAACCATTGATTCTTGGAGGTTCCCTGGGTCGTGTGGAAGCTACCGGCCGCGGTGTTATGGTTTCCTGCCGCAGCGCCATGGCGAAACTGGGCATGAACCCAACCGAAAGTACCTGCGTGGTTCAGGGCTTCGGTAATGTGGGAAGCATCAGCGCTAAACTCATCAGCATGCTCGGTGTGAAAATCGTAGGCATCAGCGACGTGAGCGGAGGCTACCATAACCCCAATGGCATCAACGTAGAAGAAGCCATCGCCTACGTTCAAAACAGTCCCAACCGCAGCCTGGAAGGCTATACCGGTGGAACTAAAATTTCCAATTCCGAATTACTTACACTTCCCTGCGACATCCTGGTTCCGGCCGCTATGGAAGATCAGATCACGTTGGAGAATGCTGGCCAAATCAAAGCGCGTTTAATTGTGGAAGGCGCCAATGGACCAACCACTGCAGAGGCCGACCCAATCCTTCAGGAAAAAGGCATCGTAGTAGTTCCAGACATTCTGGCTAATGCCGGCGGTGTTACCGTTTCTTATTTCGAATGGGTACAAAACCGTCTTGGCTATTATTGGACCGAAGAACGCGTGAACCGTCGCGCCGATCGCGTGATGAAGCAAGCCTTCGATACCGTTTTCGGAACTTCCCAGAAATACAATACCACCATGCGTCTGGCCGCCTACATCGTGGCGCTGGATAAAGTAGCAGCTACGTTTAAAATCAGAGGTAAATTCTGATGCGCATCCATCGCGAAGGCTACCTGATCATCCTCATCACCACACTGGTGCTGGGTGCTATCAACGTGGGTGTTCACTGGCTGGCAGGCGACGGTTTGCTGTTTCAGCTGTTGATGCTGCTGTCCATCGTGATGTATATCCTCGTGGTGCAGTTCTTCAGAAATCCCCCGCGTTATACGCCTGTTGACCCCAATACCATCATCGCACCAGCCGATGGTAAAGTAGTGGTGATTGAAGAAGTGGATGAGCCGGAGTATTTCAAAGACAAACGCCGACAGGTCAGCATTTTCATGTCGCCTTTGAACGTTCATGTGAACCGCAACCCCATTGGCGGTCAGGTTGCGTATGTGCGTTATTACCCGGGAAAATACCTGGTAGCCTGGCATCCCAAGAGCAGCACAGAAAATGAGCGGACAACTGTGGTTATTGACCAGGGCGGTCGAAAAGTGCTGTTCCGTCAGATTGCCGGCGCGTTGGCAAGACGCATCATTTACTACGTGAAAGAAGGTCAGCAGGTGCAGCAAGGCCGTGAAATGGGCTTCATACGCTTTGGCTCACGCATTGACCTGTTCCTGCCGCTGGACGCGAAGATTTCTGTGAAACTCGGCGAAAAGACGACCGGTGGCGAAACGGTAATAGCGCGTTTTGACTGAATGAAAGAAAAATTTCTAAATTTGTAAAACACCTAACGAACCAAGAACCATGAAGAAACTGTTTTTCATAGCCATGATCTTCGGTGCAGTTGCCACCGCTCATGCACAGAACGTAGATGCTGCAGGAAATGAAATCAAACCTGCACAAAGCACCAATCAGCCAACAGTAGGCCAGGCTCCGGTGAAAACCGCTCCAGTAGCTGTTACCGAAGCTCCTGCAACCACTGCCGCACCTGCGAAGGCTTGCTGCAAGGCAAAAGCCGGACAAGCTGCCTGCGCAGGTCAAAACAGCGCTGCTGCTCCTAAAGCTTGCTGCAAAAGCAAAGAAGGTCAGGCAGCCGCCTGCACAGGCCACGCACACAGCAGCAATGCCACCGAAACCCAAAAGCCGGCTTGCAACAAGCCCTGCCAGGGTCACGGTCAGGCAACTCCAGCTGCTGCACCTTCTGGCACAAACCAGTAATTGAAACGCATCTTTATGAAAAAACCCTCCACAGGTGGAGGGTTTTTTCGTTTACGGCATCTGCAACAGCCATTGTAGCTCTTCGCCGGCACAGACAGCAAAAAAGGATTGGCCCCGGCAGACCTACTTCAAAGCCTTTTCTTTTAATTCCCATACTACCTTTGCGGCATGAGTCCAATTGGACGCATTGCACTTCGCATCGGAATTCCGGTATTGCTGCTGGCGGTGATAGTAGCCGTTTATCTGCGGTATAACTTCAACAGCAGAAGTAAAATCGTATTGCTGGTTCCTCCAGACGCCGAATGGGTATTCCACATCCAAACGCGCACTTTACAAAAAGAAGTTCAACCCGGAAAACTCCCGGCGCTGAGCACTTTTTCCGATAGTCTGAGCAAGCTTCCCATCTTCAAAAACGTCAAAGATCCCAGAGATTTAGGCATAGACCTGTACAGCGACCTTCTGCTCTTTCGGATACCACAGGGATTGGTGCTTGCACTTCAAACCTTTGATGAGGCAAAACTAAGCCGCTTCCTTACGCAGGTCATTCCCGCTGGCTTGGTATCGGGCATCATCGAACGTCCCAATTATCGCTACGTACATGGCCTCAGAAAACCAATGTTCCTGGCTTTTCGGAATAAGGCCCTGATGGGGTTCCTTCCCTTTCAAACAGACACCGCAAATCCATTGGATTTCAGAAAAGCAGAACTGGTATTTGATTCATTATTCTCCGGACGCACCTACAATTGGATGCAAAGGGCAGATGTGCAGGAATTGTATGACCCTGAACCTCATCTGGTGTATTGGAAATCGCCACAATACAAAGGATCAATGCCTTCCATGCAGGTAAGACTTGACGAACCTCTGGCACAGCTTAAACATCCTAAAGTATCCAATAAGGCCTTGTCTCCACTGTTGCTGTTCCATCATTCCAGTCCATCGTTGTTTGCGCAGAAAGACCCTTTGGCCCTGCTGAATAAAGACAATACCATTTCCAGCGAAACATACCTGAACCTATTGTTTGAAGTGTTCGGCGAACATTTAAACCTCTTGAAACAATGAAACCTAACATAAAACAGATACTGGACCAGCGCATCATGGTCATTGACGGCGCCATGGGAACCATGATCCAGAAACATAAACTTGACGAACAGGCATACCGCGGAACTCGCTTTCAGGACTATCCTCATCCCCTGAAAGGCAACAACGACCTGTTGGTGCTTACACAACCGGAAATCATCTCTTCCATCCACCGCGCTTTTCTGGATGCCGGAGCAGATATTCTGGAAACGAATACCTTCAACGCCAACCGTATTTCCATGGCTGATTACCACATGGAAACCCTGGTGCGCGAACTCAATCTGGAGGCCGTAAAACTGGCTAAAGAAGCGGCCGACCTTTATACCGCCCAAAATCCAGACAAGCCACGGTATGTTGCCGGAGCCATCGGACCAACCAACCGCACAGCGAGCCTGAGTCCCGATGTAAACAATCCCGGCTATCGCGCGGTAAATTTCGACGATCTTGCGGCTGCGTATAGAGAACAGGCTGAAGCACTGGCCGATGCGGGCGTTGATCTTTTCCTGGTTGAAACGGTTTTTGATACCCTCAACTGCAAAGCCGCTTTGTTTGCCATCAACAGCCTCAAGGAAGAACGTGGCCTGGACATCCCCGTGATGGTTTCCGGAACCATTACCGATGCCAGCGGGCGCACGCTGAGCGGACAAACGGCAGAGGCATTCTGGATCAGCGTGAGCCACGCGAAGCTGTTGAGTATCGGTTTGAACTGTGCCCTGGGCGCTGACCAGATGCGTCCCTACATTGAAACTTTGAGTAAACATGCCTGGGTTTACACTACACTTTATCCCAATGCAGGCCTTCCCAACGAGTTTGGCGAATACGATGACACACCGGAAGGTATGGCTGCTGTGATGGCGTCATACTGTAAAGACGGTTTCGTGAATGTGGTTGGCGGTTGCTGCGGAACAACGCCTGAACATATTGCCGTGATTGCGAGGGAAGCAGCGAAATACGCGCCCCGAAAATTGCCGCTTATGGCTGAGGCTTGATGCTGACCTTCCTCAGCTCCAGATAATTTCTTACACCCACGCGTTCCGTGGTGAATAACGAGTCATTGCGGTAATTCTGATCCCATGCCTGCGCATCGGTGAGTACCAGCCATCGAATACCGTGTTCCCTGATGATTCCATGAACGGTTTCCGCCGAATAATCACTGTGGAAGCGCTTCCCTCTGCGCTGAAGAAAATATAACTGGTTGTTGGGGGAAGGATCAAAACCGGTGAGCAGCGCTTGTTCATTCCGGGAAACACCAAGGCTGTCCAGCCAGCGATCAGCACCTTCCCAGGTGCTTAACTGTGTGATGGTTTGCTCCCAATAGCTGCCCGGGCGATAACGTGCAGCAAGCAAATCGCTCGTGTGACTGTAATGCACAATAGGCAGGAAATAAAGCAGAAAAGTGGCACAGCCCAAGGCGCCTGAAAAGCGAATGCTCCTCAGGTAGAACTGAATCATGATAAAGAAAACCGGCAGGTAAAAGAAAATGAAATAATAATCGTGGTACAGAAACTGCGACTGCATTAAAATGAAGAAACCTCCTGCGGCCAACAGATACCAAAGACTCAAATGATAAATCCAGGGATCTTGCTTTTTCGGGAAGAAAGCAGCAAGAAAGCCAAGCATGAGTAAGGCAAACACATAAGGTCCGGGATAAAACTGTTCAAGCCAGTTGCGGATGATGTCCACGGCGAGCGTTCGCGCTTCCTGCGCGTTTGCTGCAGGCTTGGCCTGTAACAGAAAGTGCACATTCCCCGATGCGGTATTTAACGCGGCTGCGTAACGGTACCAGCTCATAATAGCAAGTGTTACGAGCAGAAAAACCGAAGCCGGCAATATCCACTTTCTCCAACCCCTGGGCGACTCTTTCAATGAGCCGCCAATCAGCAATACAGCGGGAAACAAACCTGCGCTGAAGGTTACCTTCACCAAACCGGCCAGGCCAAGTAAAAGTAAACCTGCCACCAGGTCAGCGCTGCGCATCTGAAAGCGCCATCGGAGCAGAAAAAACCAGGCCATCAGGGAACAGGCAAGGGCGGTTGTATCCGGCAAAAAGGCAGGACCGTAGAACAACAAAATGGGGGAAAAAGCCCAAATAGCTATCAGCAACAGCCGGTGAAATAAATGATTGATGAAGAAACCGCTGATCAGAAACGCGCACCAGGCTCCAAGGGAAAGTAATAGCCAATTGATGCCGCGAAACCAGAAGTGATGGAAGCCAAAAACCTGATAAAACTTCGAAGCAATCCAGGGAACCAATGGAAACTCGCCTGCCACCAGCCCATTGCCAAAACGGGTTTCATGCACATGTGGCTTCAGGATGTTTCCATCCGTATATGCAAAATTCCATGCCAGCGAAGCACGATCACATTGCGCTCCCTGATGAATACCCTGTGGCGCTAAATCCAATCGGCTAAAAATCCCCAATGAACCACTGGCAACAATCCAGAATAACCAGAACCATAGGGATTGTCGTGTGCGTTCATTTAAATGCTTAAACAGGGTAATTTCCATGATTAAAATTCCATCAACGTTGGCTTTCGTGTGACTGAGGTATGTTTCTTACTGCGAAAGTGCGTTTAAATTTGCAATAATGAACTTTAGAAGAACAGGTTTTTGGTCGTTAGCGGCGAGCGCCATGCTCACCATTGCTGCATGCAACCAGGTACAGGGGCAGCAACAGTTGAGCCCTGATGAGTTTCAAAAGAAATTAACCGAGGCAACTTCCTCGAAGCAAGCCATACTGGTTGATGTGCGCACGCCCGCCGAATTTGCCCAGGGTAATATTGAAGGCGCTGTGAATATGGATTTCCGGAACGAGCGCTTCGACAGCATGATTGCCGCGCTGGACAAACAGAAAACCATTTTTGTGTATTGCGCATCTGGCGGAAGAAGTGAATCTGCAGCAGAACAACTGCGCCAAAAAGGCTTCTCCAAAGTAGTTGACCTTAAAGGTGGAATCATTGCCTGGGAAGGTGCCGGAAAGCCTCTGGCCAACGCGAAACCAAAGAACCGGGAATATTCAGTTGCTGAATTTGATGAAGCGATTAAAGGTGAAAAACTGGTACTCGTGGATTTTTACACCACCTGGTGCGGTCCTTGTAAATTGATGGCTCCGGATATTGAAAGAATCAAGCAGGAAATGGCCGATAAAGTCATCGTGATTAAAGTGGATTGCGAAGCTTACCCCGACCTCGCTGCCCGTTACCAGGTGAGCGGATATCCCACGGTTAATTTCTACAGAAATGGGCAGGTGGTGCGCTCCATGCTTGGAAGACAGAGTTACGAGGAACTGGCCATGGCCGTTCGCACATTGTGAACTCCAAACAACAGCAGATGATCAGGAAACAGGGTTAAAAACCCTGTTTTTTTTGTCGAAGTCCGGACGCTTGTTGTACAATCCGGCGACATAACGAATTGGATCAAGCATGGAAGCAAACTGATCCGGATACAGTGATTGGTCGCCGTCACTCAATGCTTCAGAAGGCTGATTGTGTACTTCCACAATCAAACCATCGGCACCAGCTGCCAATGCAGCGTAGCACATGGGTGGCACCAATTCCCTTAAACCGGTTGCCTGACTCGGATCAACGATCACCGGAAGATGCGTCAGCTCCTTCAGAAGCGGCACCGCAGTGAGGTCGAGTGTATTGCGCGTAGCCGTTTCAAAGGTGCGTATTCCACGTTCACACAAAATCACCTTTTCATTGCCACCAAGCAGGATGTATTCTGCCGCCAGCAACCACTCATCAATGGTGCTGCTCATGCCCCTTTTCAGCAAAATGGGTTTATTGATTTTCCCCAGCGCACGCAGCAATGGATAATTCTGCATGTTTCTGGTTCCAACCTGTAGCACATCCGCATAAGCACAAAGCTCGTCGATGCGGTCGGTGCTCATCACTTCTGATACAACGGCCATACTGAACTTATCTGCTGCCCGACGCAGCATTTCCAGGCCTTCTGTTTTTAAACCCTGGAAAGAATATGGCGAAGTTCTCGGTTTGTAAGCACCGCCGCGCAACATGCGCACGCCCAACTTGGAAAGGTATTCCGTAATGGTGAAAATCTGTTCTTCATTCTCTACTGCACAAGGACCACCAATAAGCACCACTTCCTCAGGGTCTCCAATGCGGCTGCCGTTCACTTCCACCACAGTGTTTTCACGTTTCCAGTCCCGGCTGACCAATTGATAAGGTTTTCTTCGCTCCATAAGGCTTGGATAAGGGTAACGCCTGAATCAGTTGTTAAGTTTTGTGTACGTAATGACCAACTTGGTATTTCCGGGGCGCATGTCAAACGCGGCCCTTGATCCACTCACCGGACTGTCAGAAGGAACAAACAACAGCAGCCCCTGATCTGTGCGTCGGCCAAATCGGAAATACTGGTTGATCAGATCCTGTACGTGGAGCGTAATGTTGAACTTATAGCCGTTCAGCTCTTTGATGTAGGTGCCTCCGTAAGCCGGATTATCCGTGAAGTCTCTGATGGCATTGCTTCGCCTTCTTGAAGCACTGATGGGCTGACCCAGATTCAACCTGGACGGCGGCGGATAAAATGCATGCGAGGTTTGATCCCGCAGCGAAACAAAAAGTTCTGCCTTGTTGATGACCACGGTATGATCCTGAACCAGGTTCAGCAACCAGGGAATACGAATATAGGTTTTACAACCGCCCATGGACTGAGCATAGGTATATGGCCACCAGGCATTGCTGCTCAGCTGCTTGGTAAGTTCTGAGGCAGCGGGTCTGAATTCGAACTGATTCACCGCGGTTTTCTGATAGCCTACTTCATACTCCAGCTGAGAAGTATCGTCGTAATACAGAATAACCCTTGGCTTTACACCTACCAAACCGGAAGGATTTAAATCCATAAGGGCGACACCACCTTCTTCAGGCTGAAAATCACGGTCTTCGGGAACCAATGCAAGCCCTTTGATGTAAGCAGAGAAGGCTTCTTGGGTTTGTGTCACGGAAGCAGGCGCACTGAACAGGGTATTTGCAAATGCATCACTCAGCCTGATGCGCAAGCCGGGATACATCAGAATCTTCCCTGAATTGTAGCGTATAGAATCAAAACGGGTACTCTTCAAACGACCAAAGTAGCTGCCAATTTTCTCCGTGCCGTATGAAACCTTATCGGTATTGTAGTAATACTTGTTCTCATCCACGGCCTGCCGCAGCTGGTACACGCTGATGGCTTGAGCCGTTCCCGGATTTCCATAGAAATTGTTCCCCGGAGGAAACGGCAGGAACAGTATGGCAGAATCCATTTTCGCCGTGGCCGGAAAGGTTTTTCCCGGTTGCGTAGGATACAGATTTGTTGCAATGGACGCGAAACTCTGACCGGTTTCCGGATCATTCATCGCACCAAGCAGATAGTAGCTCAGATTGCTGACCGGGATACTGTCTTCAGCCCAGCTGTTCGCCAAAATGGTGAATGTATCCGTGCGCATCAGGCTGTAATCGCCTTGATTCTGACTTTCCTGTTCCTGCAGCGAAATGCTGTCTTTGTATTTGTTGCAGGATGCCAGAAAACTTGCGCCCAGCAGGGCCAGAGCAATCTTAAAGTGGTTCACCGGAATAGAACGGCTGCGTTGCTTAACGGTTACAAAGCTGGTCGTACAGCGAAGCATACTGATCACCTTGCTGATCGTCGCTGTGCTGCATGAAAGGTTTATCGGAGATATGCTTAGAAACGGCAGGATCAACAGAAACGCCTACCTGAACTACTGCATCAGAATGGGTAATGGCACCAATTTGAAGACTGCAGTGATCGCCGGGTGAGAAACACTCCAGATGATTATCCGGAACAGCATTCAGACTCGCTTTTCGCGTGAAATCCTTGCCCAACTGCTGCTCAAACTCTTTATCGAAAATGGAATAAACCACTTTGGTACCCCGGTACACAGGCTCATCCTTGTAAATGGTTTTGAGGTACACCGGGATGAGGCTGGTCATCCAGCCCTGGCAATGAATGATATCCGGTGCCCAACCCAGCTTCTTCACGGTTTCCAATACACCTTTACAGAAGAAGATGGTTCGTTCGTCATTATCCTCAAAGAACTCGCCTTTGTCGTTGCTGTACACTGCTTTACGGTGGAAGTAATCCTCGTTGTCGAGGAAGTACACCTGCATTTTGGTTTGGGGAATAGAAGCAACCTTGATGATCAGCGGATTGTCGTTATCATCAATGGTGATGTTGATGCCCGACAAGCGCACCACTTCATGCAAACGGTTCCTGCGCTCATTGATTACCCCGAAGCGCGGCACCAGAATGCGGATTTCATTGTCTTTTTCCTGAATGGCCTGTGGCAACAACCGGGCAATGGTGGCAACAGGTGAATCTTCCAAAAAGGGAGCCATCTCAGAACTTACGAAAAGGATCTTTTTCTTTTTTTGCACCATATCTTGCAGAACGCAATCACAAAATTAACAAAAAAAATCCGTTAAAAAGGCCGTAAAACCCTAGAAAAACCGTCTCTTTGAGCAATTATTTAACTTGAAAAATTGAAACTTTTTTTCTATAGAAACAAACTGACTTCCTGGCTGCAAGAACCTGGGAAAACAAAACCTCTTGGCTTCATCCCAACCATGGGTGCGCTGCATGATGGCCACCTGAGCCTGATTGCCGCTGCCAAGAATCAGGGACGAACAACCCTGGCTTCCATTTTCGTGAATCCGAGACAGTTCAACAACCCAGATGACCTGATGCGTTATCCCCGCACCGTCGGCAGCGACATCCGGATGCTGAGGGATGCCGGCTGTGATGCCGTGTTCATTCCTGAACCTGAACAAGTGTACCGTACCAATATTCAAATCCCACCTGTAGCACTTGGAACTGTTGGAGAACGTCTGGAAGGCAGCTTTCGACCGGGGCATTTTCAAGGTGTGATTGATGTTTTGTGGACCTTGTTCCATGACATTAAACCCGACGACGTGTACTTCGGAGCCAAAGATTTCCAGCAATGTATGGTGGTGCAGAAGCTGCTCACTGCGCACTTCCGGAACATCCGCATGCATATTGTTCCTACAAGGCGCGAACCCGACGGATTAGCCATGAGCTCGCGAAACAAGCGACTCAGCCCGGAAGCAAGGGCTAAAGCGCCTGCTATTTTCCAGGCTATGCAGCACATCTGTTCCGGAAAAGACAAACAGTCACTGCCCGAACTTCTGGCCACGGCCCGCGCTTATCTGCAGCAAAACAACATTCAAACCGAATACCTGGAATTGGCAAATCCCGAGACTTTAGAACCCTTAACTTCCTGGACTTCAGGTCCCAAGGTGCTGCTGTATGCCGGTTACCTGGAAGGCGTTCGGCTCATCGACAACCTGCAGTGCTGATTCAGTCCCATTGAGCGCTGTCCAGCCAAATGGTAACCGGACCATCGTTGAGCAGTTCAACGTCCATCATGGCGCCGAAAACACCCGTTTGTATGTCTGTATTGGGCGCCAGCCTGCGGCAATGATCTACGAAGTAATCGAACAGCGGCCTGGCAAGTTCCGGACGGGCGGCATCCACAAAAGACGGCCTGTTGCCCTTTTTCGTATCTGCGAACAAAGTGAATTGACTTACAAGCAACAAACTGCCATGTACCTGTTCAAGATTCAGGTTCATCTTTCCCGCCTCATCGGCGAAAAGGCGCAACCCGAATAATTTTTCGGCCAGTTTGCGGGCGTGTTCAGGCGCATCGACTGCACCAATTCCAACCAAAACCAGGTAACCCTTTCCTATGGAAGCAACCTGCGCGCCATCCACCTTCACGGAAGCATGGCCTACACGCTGAAGAAGAATCCTCATGGCTTGGCTTTGCCGGTTTCGGCAATCAGGCTTGGCGGATGCTGATGTGGAAAGATTCCATAATCAGATTGGCCAACAGTTTCCGGCAGGCAACCTCCGCAGATTCATGGGCTGCCGCTTCACTGTCGGCATCAATCTCCAGCTGGATGTGTTTTCCGATGCGCACATCTCCGATATTGTTCAGCCCAATGGAGGGCATGCTGTGGCTCACGGCTTTACCCTGAGGATCCAACAATCCTTTCAGTGGCATGATGTTGATGTCCGCAATGAACTTCATGGCGCAAAGGTACACTTAATCAGGAAAAGGTAAGGTTGACAACTCATCGCGTTGGCAGCGCTTGAATTATCTTGCAGGCAAATGCGGATTGTAGTATTCAGCGGAGCAGGAATCAGCGCAGAAAGTGGCATTCGCACCTTTCGCGATGCCGGAGGATTATGGGAAGGCCACCGTGTTGAAGATGTGGCCAGTCCTGAAGGCTGGCGCCGCAACCCGGAACTGGTGCTTGAATTTTACAATCAGCGACGCCTTAACCTGCTTCAATCGCAGCCCAACGCGGCACATCTTGCCATTGCCGCACTGGAACAGCATCACGAAGTGCTCGTGATTACCCAAAATGTAGATGATTTGCACGAAAGAGCCGGTTCCACCCGCGTTACGCATCTGCACGGAGAACTGATGTATGCCAGAAGCTCTGGAGAAACAGGGTATCGGCAACGGCTGGATGAAGGACTGTTGCATACTGGCATGCGCTGCCCCGACGGATACCAACTGCGGCCGGATATCGTTTGGTTTGGCGAAGCAGTTCCCATGATGGATGAAGCCATTTACCTCACTTCCCGCGCCGATGTGCTGCTGATTGTCGGCACATCACTTCAGGTTTACCCCGCGGCAGACCTGCTCCATTTCGCCCCGCAGGATTGCGGCATCTGGCTGGTGGATCCAAACAGGCACCACGAAAAAACAGCCGACGGAATCCGGTGTATTGCGGAACCTGCAACCAGCGGCGTTCCAAGGGCTATTGCCGAAATCACAGAACAATTCATATCAGGAGGACCAAATCCATGAATGCGCCCATCAGGCTTTCTGAGCTTACCGGCATGATTGCTGACAGCATCAACAGCAGTTTTTATGGCAAATCATTTTGGGTTCAGGCAGAAATCACAGACCTGCGCAACTATCCCGACCGCCAATACTGCTTTTTCAAACTGGTAGAACAGGAAGGCGGGAACATCCTTGCTTCAGCTGATGCGGTCATCTGGCGCAATGAATATCCCATCATCAGAGGGTTTGAACTGAGTACCGGCATCGCCTTTCGCGGAAACCTGCAGCTGCTGTTACAGGTTCAGGTTACTTACAATGCGCGTTTTGGGATGCGTTTGCAGGTTCAGCGCCTGGACAGCACCTACACCATCGGCAAGATGGAACAAGAAAAACAAGAAGTGCTGAATCGCCTGTTGCTGGCGCATCCTGAACACTTTTTTCAGGTAGAAGGCCAATACTTCAGCAGCAACAGCAAGCATCCTGTTCCGCCCGTGATTCAACGCATTGCGCTGATAACCGCACCCGATAGCGACGGACAAAGAGACTTCACCCACGAATTGCTGGGCAATAGCTACGGTTTCGGTTTTTCCATCCGGGTATTCCCTTCGCTGGTGCAAGGTGAAGGCGCTGCACGACAGCTGTCGGCAGCCCTGGAACACGTAGGGAAACAGGTTGATGCTTTCGATGTGGTGGTGGTGGTGCGCGGTGGCGGATCGAATACTGACCTGAGCGCTTTCGATGCTTATGAAACCGTGCTGGCTACAGGCTTATGCCCCATTCCTGTTTTCACGGGAATTGGTCACGAACGAAATGTGAGTCTTGCCGACCTGATGGCTGCGCAAAGCCATAAAACACCTACTAAAGTCGCTGCAGCCATTCTGGCGCACAACCTTCATTACATCAGCGGCGTTTTACAGGATTACAGAAACATCCAGCGTGTTGCTGCCCGGAAGCTGGAACGCCTGCGCCTGGAAACCATTTCGAAATGGAACGGCGTGCTGCAACAGGCACAATGGAAGCTTAACCGCCAGAAGCAATGGGTTGAACACACCCTGCGTCTGATGCGCCAGATGGATCCATCGCGACTGCTCGAGCAAGGATACGCGCTGGTCTATCACCAAGGAAAACGCATAGATCATGTTTCCAAACTGGAAAGCGGAAACAACATCACCTTATTGCTTCAAGGTGGCCGTATAGAAGCCAATATCACTGAAATCAAAAGCGATGGAACTGAATAAAAACCTGACTTATGCGGAAGCAGCCAACAGACTTCAGGCCCTGTTGGACGAAATGGAACACGGAGAGCCGGACATGGATCGGATGACCGCTATGCTTGAAGAATCATCGGCGCTGGCGGCGTTTTGTCTGGAGCGGATTTCTTCCATGGAAGAAACCCTCGAAGCAGAAAAAAAGAAACTGCCTGAATGAACGCATGTCCGCCCTTACTCAAGCCCGGCGACCTGATTGGCATTTGCGCGCCGGCGCGTTTCGTTACCATGGAAGACCTGCAGGCTGCGCTTCGCATGATGGAAAACCGCGGCTACCGATGGATCATTGCTCCGCACTGCACGGATGCCTTTCACCAATGGGGCGGCAACGACATCCAACGCGCCCATGATCTAAACGCCTTCCTCTCCAATCCCGAAATCAAGGCCATCTGGTTTGCCCGTGGCGGATACGGATCTATGCGCATTTTGGAACAAATTGATTGGGCACAGTTGCGGATGAATCCAAAGTGGCTCATCGGCTTCAGCGACCTGACCGCAATCCTTGCCGCAGCAGGTACAGAAGCCAACGTAGCCGCACTGCACGCACCCATGCCTTACAGCCTCAGGCACAACGACACCCAAGCTTTGCACGCTTTTGAACACATGATGCAAACGCTGGAGCAAGGAACCGTAAACATCATTCCCGAAGGACCGAGCTACAACAATCGGTCATGCTCCGGAAGACTTGTGGGCGGTAATTTATCCCTCTTGTTCGCTCTGAATGGAACGCCATTCTTCCCTGTTGAAGCGGGCGATGTGCTATTTATTGAGGATCTGGACGAATACTATTACCACCTCGACCGTATGATGCTTTCCCTGGCACAAAGCGGCGTCTTCCGGCACATCCGTGCACTGCTGGTCGGCGGCATGACAGACATGAAAGACCACAGCATCCCCTTTGGTTACGATGCGGAAGCCATCATCCTGCAACACATACAACACCTGAACATTCCCGTTATTTTCGGCATTCCTTCCGGACACCTTCCAAACAACCAAAGCCTGATGATGGGTGTGGACTGCCATTGGGACGGAAGGCAAGTGCAACAGCATTGCTGAATTCCTTCCTGCAGTTCATAAAACCTTCACCTATATTCGCAGGGCTGTGATTTCACGGGATACTTATATTCAAATCACCAAATTCAGTATTGTTGGATTCATTTGTTTCGGGATAGACCTCGGTATTTATTACCTGTGTTCCCAATTTTGGCCAACCTGGCTTTCCAAGGCTGTTGGATTCGGCACAGGCATTTTTGCCAGCTATAACCTCAACAAGTGGTGGACTTGGGGGGAACGTACGCGTTCAGGTACCATTTTTGCAAGGTATTTCAGCCTTTATGGCATCAGCGGCTTGCTGAATATTCTTAGCAATGAACTGTTCCTCAGCCTGCTTCCCAACAAAGAAATTGTGGTAAGCTTTCGGGATCAACAGGGCCTCATCATGGAGTTCTTTGCCTTCAAAGCCGATAAAATCTTTGCCGTGATTTTGGCAACCGGGGTCAGCATGGTGATTAATTTCCTGGGTCAGAAAAAATGGGTGTTCTCCCAAAGATAAAGAACAGTGCTTATGCCCGGCCGGTAGTGGTGCTTTTGGGTGCCAACCAAAACAACCCGGAATTCCAGATTGACAAAGCCATTGCGCTGTTGCAAGCTACTTGTGGGACGGTGGTTCGCCGTTCATCCTTGTTCCGCAGCAGTCCCTGGGGATATACGGAACAAGCTGATTTCCTGAATCAGGCGGTTTTGCTGCTTACGCCCTTGCCACCTCTGGCCTTGCTGCAGCGGATGCAAGGTATTGAACAGCGCATGGGCCGCATCCGGGAAATACCGCTTGGACCGAGAATTATTGACCTGGACATCCTGGCGTATGGCCAAAAGTGGATGCAGCATCCCCGACTTGAAATTCCCCACCGCCACCTTGCCCAGCGTCGCTTTGCGCTACTGCCTTTTGCGGAAATCTGGAGGAATTGGAAGCACCCCGCGCTGGACTCAGACGTGGAAACATTGCTGAAGAAATGCACGGACACAGGAAAAGTAAGCTTATGGCGGAATTCATAAACCCTCCATGGTTTCCTTCCATCAGCTGGTTCAGGCATTACCTGAAAGCTCAGGATGCAGTGCTCACACCTTTGCTGAATCATGCATACCCGGTACAGAAAACCATCATCCGCGGACCCAACGGTTTGCAGGAATTGAGCATTCCCCTTCAAAAAGGGCCCAGGTACGACATGCGTGACATCAAACCCCTGAACAGCCTTAAATGGGCCAAGGAATGTCGGCAAGCCATCAAAACAGCTTACGGAAACGCGGCGTTTTTTGAATATTACGACTACCTCCTGGAACCTTTGTTCTTCCAAAGCTATACCGACCTGTTCACCTGCAACCTCGAAGCACTGAAACTGATCTGTTCCTGGCTTAAACTGCCCGAACCCATCAGCCGGGAAGGCTTGCCGGAATCCAAAGCTTCAACAGCCAAGGCCATCGCAGTGGAAGATTACGGGCAATACTTCACAGAGCGCTATCCATTCACCTCAGATGTAGGCGTTTTGGACGTGCTGTTTCATTGCGGACCGCTGGGAGGCTTGCTCCTTTCGGGTCAGGAATTATAAGGCTTCAGCCTTCCACATAAACACCCATGCCGCCGAATTTCTCTACGCGGGTGTTTACCAATGCTTCCGGAGTCATGGCCTTCAGTACCTTCAGCTGACTAAGAATTTCTTCTTTCACTGCCTGATACGCAGCCTCAGGATTGTTGTGCGCACCACCCAAAGGCTCGCGGATGATTCCATCGATGAGTTTATTACCCAGCATATCTTCTGCGGAAAGTTTCAGCGCTTCGGCTGCTTTTTCCTTGAACTCCCAGCTTCTCCAAAGGATGGAAGAACAACTTTCCGGAGAAATCACAGAATACCAGGTGTATTCCATCATGAGCACTTTATCGCCCACACCAATGCCCAAAGCGCCGCCGGAAGCGCCTTCACCAATGACAATACAAATCACTGGAACCTTCAACACGGCCATTTCCAACAGATTTCGTGCGATGGCTTCACCTTGTCCGCGCTCTTCAGCCTCCAGTCCCGGAGAAGCGCCCGGAGTGTCAATAAACGTGATGACAGGTCGGTTGAACTTCTCTGCAAGTTTCATCAGCCGCAGCGCCTTGCGGTATCCTTCAGGATTCGGCATTCCGAAATTGCGGAACTGTCGTTGCTTGGTATTTCTGCCTTTTTGATGACCAATGATCATCACAGATTCACCTTCAATGGTGGCAAAACCACCAACAATGGCTTTGTCGTCTTTTACATTCCTGTCTCCGTGCAGTTCAATAAAGTCGGCGGTAATATGCTCGATGTAATCAAGGGTGTACGGACGTTCGGGGTGGCGACTGATTTGAACCTTTTGCCAGCCGTTCAGGTGTGCGTAGATCTCCTTTTTGGTTGATTCGATTTTACCTTCGAGCTGGGCCATGAGTTCACTCATATCCACCTTGCCCTTTTCGTGGGTTTCACGGGCTTTATCCAACTGCTCCTGCAATTCCTGCAGGGGTTTTTCGAAGTCAAAATATGTTCCGGCCATAAAATCGGGAGTGCAAAGAAAGGGTATTTTCAATAATAGCCGTGTTTGCAGCCAATGCGGTTAATTTGCATCATGAACCTGACAGAACGCGTGAATGAAGACCTGAAAACAGCCATGAAGGCCCGCGACGAAGTAAGAATCCGTTCCCTGCGCAGCATCAAAAGTGCATTTCTGTTGCTTCAAACAGCAGAGGGCCAGGCACCGGTAACCGATGAAGCCTGCCTCAAGGCCTTACAAAAACTGGCCAAGCAGCGTCGCGATTCTTTGGAACAATTCCGCAATGCGGGTCGTGAAGACCTGGCTTCCAAAGAGCAGGAAGAACTGGAGGTGCTGGAAAGCTATCTTCCAGCGCAGATGGACGAGGCCGCCTTGCGCGCGGAAATCGCTGCATTGATTGCCAGAGAAGGTGCTCAGGGACCGAAAGACCTCGGCAAGGTGATGCCGTTGGCGATGAAAGCTTTTGGATCGGTAGCGGAAGGCAAGCTGATTTCCGCCCTCGTGAAGGAATTACTGGGCTGAGTCCTGCTTTATTCCACCAGCAAACGACGGCTGTACACACCTGCTGCTGCGTTGATTTGCAGCACATAAACACCTGGTTTCAGCCCTTGCAGGGACAATTCCACGCGACCACCCGGAACGGTTTCCTGCCTTAACTGCTTTCCGCTGATGTCAAAGAGCGCGGCAGTGAACGGGCCCTGACTTCCTTCCACAAAAACCACGCGGCTGGCGGGATTGGGATAACAGCGGAAACCTGCAGCTTCAAGATCTTGCACGTCGGTGCTGCTGGCTGATTTCCAATAGAACGGATGAGCCACGCGCTTACTGGTGAACACTTTGTAAGCACCGGCCTGAAGCGCAATAGCTCCATTTTTGTTGCTTACTTCAATACTGTCGCCACTCAGATAATCGTACCAGCGACCGGTGAAGGGAAAGTTCGGATCTGCACTTCCTGCTGCCATTCCGAAATTGCTGATTACCACCACATTCTGGTCGGGATGCCACAGATTCAGCCGCTTGTACTGTCCGGCCGCATTGAGGTCGTAATCAACCGGAAAGGCAACGGCATCAAAGGTTTTCAGGTAATTGAGCGCAGCCATCACGTAATACAGCTTGCGACGGTTGGTATCGTTCCAATAATCCCAGCGAACGGGTTTTACATCCAGGCGGCAATTGGGACTTTCTGATCCGTTGCTGCAATGGTTGATGGAATAATCATAGCCCAATTCGCCGAATTGCCAGATCATTTTCGGGCCGGGCACAGGCAGAAACAGGCATGAAGCCATCGCAACCCTGTTCAGTCCAACCGGCAGATTCTGAATGATGTATGCACCTGAGGAGTTGCCAAATTTCTTGTTTTTGTACATCAGCCGTTCTTCGTCGTGGCTTTCCATATAACCCACGATACCATGTTGGTTGAATCCGCGGTGTTCGCGGCTGATGGACCAGCCGAAATCAGAACTTCCCAGGAAGCCCATGGCAGCTTCGCTGAAGGGTGCGTTTCCATTTCCCCAGGTCATAAACCCGTAGTCGTTGAGTTCTTTCTCTTCGCTGTTGTCGGCAAAGTGTTCCAGGATGAGGTGAATATTTGGATCAACCGCGCGGATCTGATCGGCCATGCGCTTCAGCAAGCCGATTCGCGAAGCATCATAACGGCCCCATGCGGCCACATCACTCCCGGAGTTCACCTGTGTAAACCCTTTTGACAAGTCGAAGCGGAATCCATCAACCTTAAACTCCTGAACCCAATACTTCAGAATGCGATCCATCCAATATTGGGTGGCACGGCTTTCGTGGTTCATATCGTAACCCACGTTAAATGGATGACGGGCATCCGGATTCACCCAGGGATTGTTGCTTGCAGGTTTGAAGGCAGCGCTGTTCCAATACAGCTGGCATAAAGGACTCTGGCTGAACGCATGATTAAACACCACATCCAGGATGATGGCAATTCCTTCTTTATGCGCGGCATCAATCAGCGCTTTTAAATCTTCCGGCCTTCCGTAGTATTTATCTACCGCCATGTGAAAGGAAGGATTGTAACCCCAGCTGATGTTCCCTTCAAACTCATTCACCGGCATCAGCTTAATGGCGTTGATACCGAGACGCTTCAGGTAAGCAAGGCTGTCCTGAACAAACTTGAAGCTGTGTGCTGCGGAGAAATCGCGCAGCAGCAACTCATAAATGATCAGGTTTTCCTTTTTGGGTCTGCGGAAGTTTTGTGCTGTCCAGTTGAAAGCCTTTTTTCCCGGAGTCATCACACCTACAGCGTTGGTGGTTTTTCCCTTGGGATAAGGTTTCAGGTTGGGAAAAGTTGCTGCGGATATGAAGGCATCGTCATATTCGTTCAGCACCAGTTCACTGAACGGATCAGCCACACGTATTTTGCCATCTACCCAATATTGAAATCCAACTTCCTTGCCGGGCGTAAGGTTTGGAATATCCACCCACCACAAGGATTGCGAAGGACTGTATTGCATAAAATAAGCCGTATCGGGTTCCCAGTTGCTGAAATCACCGATGGCGTAAATGAAACTCTTGTTGGGTGCAAACAGCACCAAACGCACTTTATCATTCGCTACATAATTTACGCCCTGATGGTAAGAAGCATCGAGGATACCATTTTTCACGCTTGGGTTCACCACAAAATACTGTGTGTCTGAAGCGTTGAGGGTTCCATCTGTTGCATGAAAAATCAGGGAATGTCTTCCCGCGCCAAGGGCGTTTACCAGATATTGCAGACTGTCGGCATTGCTCTTGCTGCGCACATCCACGCCATCCAGCAGCAGGCGGACGTTGCAGTTTTTTGAAGCCCAGGCTTCCACCAGAAAACTCGTTCCGGTAGTGCGAAGCGTCAGCTTTGTTTCTGGGTTCACTATGCGGGCAAACAGTCCTGAACTGAAAACGGGTGTATAAATGTCTTTCCCTTCGGCCGTTCTGCCAACAGTATTGCCACTTTGGTCGCGAAACACAAACGCCATGCTCAGGATTTGCTCTCCCGCCTGAAAGGTTCCGGCCTGGGAATAAAAATTCTTCATGTGGAAGCGGATGCGGTGTTTGTTATTGCCCAGGTTTTGCATCTGTACACGTGCATCTGCTGTTCCCCAATTGCCCACCACATAACGCCAGTCTGCGCTGCTGGTGCTGCGTGACGTGATTACGCCTGTATGCGCATAGAGTTGCGTTACGCCCGTAAGCGCCGCATTTCCCTGGGTGGCGTCATAGATGATGGTTACCGTATCCTGTTCTTTTGGAAAAACGGGTGTGACACTGAGAATTTGTGCCTCCGCTTTCAGGGCGGCGAGGATGGCAATGAAGCATAAAGCTGTTCTGAACATGGCTAAGGGTAAAAGTGAAATTACACAAAACACCCCGGGTTTTTCGGGCCCGGGGTGCAATGTCTGACATTAAAATTTTTTATTCAACCACCAGTTTCACGCTGGCGGTGCGGCCTGCCTGATCGGTGATGTTCACCAGGTACAAACCTGAGCTGAGTGTTTGCTTCATGTTGAAGCTGCGTGCATGGATGGCGCTGAAGCTGCGGATGCTGCGACCAGCAAGATCCAATACCTGAACACCGGCGATATTTCCTTCATTCAAGGAAACTTCAAACTGACCTTTGCCTGGGTTCGGGAATACACGGAAGCTGCCTGCGGGCAACTCGGTAGTGCTGAATCCACCGGAAATAGCACAACGGTTCCACATATACATTGGAAGCACAGACGCAGAAGTTTTTCCGCGCAGGTCGAGGGTGCGGTTAAATCCGCCCAAACCGTTTGGAACGCCACAGCCGGTAGCTTCGAAGTTCCAGTTTTCACCACGGCTGTCGTCGGCATTACCTTTACCATTGTAGTATTTGTACTGGTAGTTGCCGGCGTAAATTTTCACAGTTTTGCTGTAAGTCTTGGTAGTTCCTACACGATCCAGCTTTACGGTGTCCTTATTCCAGTTTCCGAGTGGGTTTTGCAGGAATGCAAGGAAGTTACCAGAAACGTAAACGCCTTCGCTGTTTACGATGGTATCGCTCATATCCACATTGAAGGTAAGGTCAATCAGGGCACCGAGTTTAGCCATGCTGTACACGGTATCACCGGTCACTGCGCCGTTGCTGCCCATGGTCAGGGTGCGGTTAGGACCCTGGATGATCCAGCTTCCCTTGTCGGTAGCGCCCCATTCCCAAGAGCCTTCTTTCACGTTATAGATTGCAGTGAACACGCCGTCGCCGGCAGTTTTGTCGCCATTGGTGCCATCGTCATAAGCAGCGAAATCGCTCCAGCCACTCATTGAGCCTTTGAAGGCAACGCTGGTGAGTTTGTGTGTGGCAACAGAAGCATTGCTGTCCACAACCATAAAGGTCACATTGCGCTTGTACTGAGTAGCAGGGCAAGGACCGCAGCTGTTGAAACAAACCACGCTGATTACGGTGTCATTGGAACCGGTTTTGATTTCGCGGTTTCCGCCACCATTGGTGCAGGCTGCAGGAGGACCTTCCCATCCGCCGGAACCGTCGAAGTTCACAAACTTGTACTGGTAGGTGCTGTTTGCCTTCAGAGAAACCTGCAAGGTATAAACAGTTCCGGAACCACCATTTGAAGCCTGAGCGGCTGCATCACCCGGAGTCCAGTTGTTCGCCATGCCGGCATCCTGCTGATAATCCCCGGCCACACGAAGACCCTGAGACGCAACAGTTTCGTTTTTCATGTCCACCTGAAAGGTGACTTTAACGGTCTGGGCGAATGCCGAACCGGCAAACATCAGACCCAGTGCACTCATGTAAATTTTTTTCATGATGATATTTCTTGGATTCAGGGGTCGAATATAATTCTTAAGTGTCAAATGTACACTTACTCCGAACATGAAGATTTGAACAACAGATAAAGCCTGTTTCAACAAATCATCAAACTTTTACAGCGTGTATTATTTCTTCTTGCCCGACTGTTTCCTGGCCTGAAGTTCACGCTGCTGCTTCATCATGTCTTCCATTCTTTTCTGGAAGCCGGATTTTGAGGCTGCTGGTTTTTTCCGGTTGGCTTCCATCTGGGCATGAAGTTTCTTCTCATCCACCATAGATTTAAACAACCACTGCTGACCCATTCCCACCATATTGCTCACGAAATAATAGTAGTTCAAACCGGCCGCATAGCTATTCAACACGCCCATGAAGATGACAGGCATTACGTAACCCAACCATTTCATCTGTCCTGTAACTCCGGTAAGTTGGTTGTTGATGTATGTAGTGGCCAGCGTGGACAAGGTCATCAGCAGGGTAAACAAGCTGATATGGCTTCCGTAGCCTGGAAGGTGAAATCCTCCGGGGAAATTATAAATGCTGTCGAACTGAGAAAGGTCATGTGCCCAGAGGAATGCCTTTTGCCTCAATTCAAAGCTCGACGGGAAAAACTGGAACAGCGCAATCAGCACCGGCATTTGCAGCAACAGCGGGAAACAGCCACTCATCGGACTCACACCTGCTTTCCGATACAGCGCCATGCTTTCAATCTGACTCTTTTGAAGATCGCCGTTATACTTTTCCTTGATGGCATCAAGCTCGGGCTTGAGCAAACGCATCTTGGCGGTAGATTTATAACTTTTAAATACCAGCGGCAACAGCAAGATTCTGATGATGAAGGTGAGCAACAAGATGATGATGCCGTAATTTCCAATATAGTCATCCAGGAAGTTAAATACCGGAATAACAATATATCGATTCACCCAGCGGAAGATACCCCAACCCAGCGGAATGATGCGGTGTAGTTCCAAATCATCAGCGGTCCCAACGTCTACTTTATTCAGTGTCTGGAAATGGTTGGGGCCAAAGAAGAAATTCATGGCAAACTTCTTATTTGCCGCCAAATCATAAGGCAGATACAACTCTGCACGCATGGTTTTTACCAGCTGGTCATTGTTTCCTTTAATTTCTTGCGTGGAAAGTCGTGCATCCTTGTCAAAATGGTCCTTGGCAATGAGCGTACTATTAAAGAATTGTTGCTTGAAGGATACCCATTGCAAACGGGCCTTAAGCTCCTTTTCTTCATAACTCATCTCGCTGATGTATTCAGGGCTTTCCTCAGGCAAACGGTAGTAAATCGTACTGGTTTCACGTTCGCGCTGGATGTCGCGCTCCTGCTTCAGCAGGGTGCTTTCCCAAACCAGCTTCAGGTCGGGGCGGTTCTTCAAAACCACCACGTGCATGCTGTCCAGTTCAAGTGAGTAATCTACCAGGTAATCACCTTTTGCCAGACGATAATGCTGCAAAACACTGCTTCCCTGTCCGTCGCTCAGGCGGAAGCTGATGGCTTCTTTGCTCTGGTTTACAATTTCCCAGAAACACTTATCAGTGCGCAGGCTGCCGTTATTGGTAAAGAACTCGTAGTAAAAGCTGCTGTGGTTCTGATCGAACAACACCAGGGACGAACTGTCGCTGCGACGAAATTCCTTCAGTCTTACCGAGCTGATCCTGCCACCCTTATTCGAGAGGGTAACGGCGAGCTTGTCGTTTTCAATCACAAAGCTTTGTTCTTTGCCTTCGAGGGCTGAAGCAAAGCCACCCAATTCGCGGCGCAGGGCTGCAGTATCAGGAGCTGCAGAAACCGGAGCTGCAGTATTGGCTTTTTTCAGGGTGTCGGCCTGTGCTGCTGCTGCTTTGGCTTTAGCCGATTCCACACGTTCAATGGAATCCCTGCGGCGTTGTTGGGAAGCCAGTTCGGCTTCACTGGGACGGGTAAACCAGTAATAACCAATCAGGATGAGGAAGATGAGGCCGAAGCCTACCAGTGAATTACGGTCCATGACTCGGCTGCAAAGCTAAATCTGAACAGCCACGCGCACAAACGCTGTCATGGGTTTCAGCCGGCTTCCCGAAACAGTTTAACGGCGATACTTCGAACGACGGTAGGCCGAACTCCGGCGACTGTAGCTTTTTCTGTAGGCAGAGGGCGGAGGAGCGGGCATCTCAAAAAGGTCCTTGTTCACCACCATAAATTCATCGTGCAACTCGCCACTGTCCAGATTCAGAATCTTTTGCGGGTCAAAGGGAATTCCCATAAACCGGGTCTCGAAGTGCAGGTGTGACCCTGTGGAATGTCCGGTATTTCCACCAAGCCCAAGCACCTGTCCAGCGTAAATCATGGCACCGGGACGAACCAAACGCTGCGACAAATGTCCGTACAAGGTTTCAAGTCCGTTGTGGTGACGCACCACCACTACATGGCCGTAGCCACTGTGGTAGCCGCTTACACGAACCACACCGTCGAACATATTGCGCACGGTATCACCGGTTTCCAGGTCAAAATCCAAACCTTTATGCTGCCGGCCCCAACGATATCCAAATTTGGAAGTCATGGCCATGCCTGAAAGTGGAAGCGCGAAACCGCAATCCATGTGCAGGATATGCACATCCAGACTGTCGGGCAAAGACGCCACATCGAGTTTATACGGATTGATGCTCAGCGTATCCCAATAAGCATACATATCCCAAAACGGGAAACCCGGATGCGGATATACCGGCGGATCGGGATGCACCTGAAGCAACATCCGGTCTGCATCACCGGGAACATTAAAGCTGCCGGCTGCTACCAGCGCATGTTGCGCCAGAAACAAAAAGGCAAACGCAGACAATACGTTATAGATGAGCGAGTGCTTCAATGGATTGTTTTTGGTCTTCATGCAGCTGCGCTTTAAGTGCGTCTAAACTGTCAAACTTCCTTTCTTTTCTTAAGAATGCCTGAAATTCAAACGAGGCCGCAATTTCGTATAAATCGCCCGAAAAGTCAAAGAGGTGCGCTTCAATGCTGAAGCCTTTTCCGGGAACCGCCGGATTCATCCCGATGTTCGCCATGCCTTTATACCGGACGCCGTTTACCAGCACGGTAACCGCATAAACGCCGTGCGCCGGGATGAGTTTGTAGGGTTCATCGGGTTGCAGATTTGCCGTGGGATAGCCTATGGTTCTGCCCAGTTTCATTCCGTGAACAATGTGGCCCTGCACGCTGTAAGCTCTGCCCAGCAAGCGATTGGCTTCGCCGATGTTTCCTTCTCCGAGTGCCTTCCGCACCTTGGTGCTGCTCACCGTTACCTCATCCACCAGCTGCGCCGGTATTTCTTCTACTTCAAAACCCAACTCCTGCGCAAATCTTTGTAACGCCTGGAAATCACCTTCCCGATTGCGGCCAAAGCGGTGGTCATGTCCCACAACCACAGTATGTACGCCAATGGCATCGTGCAAAACCTCGCGTGCAAAAGCTTCCGGGCTCATCTGACTAAAGTGTTCGGTAAATGGAAGCACAATGAGGTTATGGATGCCCGCGGCTTCCAGCAGTGCAGCCTTTTCGGGCAGTGTGCTCAACAACTTCAGGCGTTCATCGTGAGGAAATAAAACCAGTCTTGGATGCGGGAAGAAGGTAAGCACCACACTTTCGGCATTGCGCGATTCTGCCAGGGAACGCACCCGCTCCAGGATGATGCGGTGACCGGCGTGCACACCGTCAAACGTTCCCTGAGTAAGGATGGGCTGCTTCAGGGCAGGAAGTTCTTGCAATGAATGAAAAATACGCATCTGCGGTTGCAAATTTCGTTGTTCATGCCGGCATTCCGTTCGTTTTCCCCGTCAAGGCCCTTGAAACGCTGACACATGCAAAGGCTTGTTTTGTACTTTTGCCTGATGCGCAGCCTGATCTTGCTTCTGTTCCTGGCCATAAGTCATGGGAGCTTTGCCCAGTTGGGCGGAAGCGGCACGTACGCATTCCTCAACACGCCGCCATCGGCCAGAGTTTTGGCTATGGGTGGCATGGTGAATGCCATTATTGATCGCGACCCTTCGCTGATACATCAGAATCCCGCCCTGTTCAATCCGCAGATGGACCGACGCATCGTGCTGAACTATATCGACTACGTAGGAAACATCAAAGCAGGATATGGCGGTTATGTGCATCGTTTGAAAAGCGGACGCAGGTATTTGGGCGCCGGCTTTTATTACGCCGACTACGGAACCATGGACGGTTACGATGCAGGAGGAAATGCCACTGGCCCTGTCAAAGCTGCGGAAAACTGCGTGGCATTCAGCTACGGAGGCGCACTTGGTTCAAAACTCCAATTTGGAGCCACCGCCAAATTCGCCTATTCCATCATGGGCCCTTACATCGGCAACGGACCTGCTTTGGATGCCGGCTTGATTTACAGAAACGAACGCGACGATTATCAGGTTGCCTTTGTGGTGCGAAACCTCGGATTTCAGCTGGTTCGTTACGGCAACAACAAACCGGAACCGCTCGCATCTGATGTGCAAATTGGATTCAGCAAAAAACTGGAACACATGCCGCTGCGCTTCCACGTGGTGGCACACAACCTGCATCGGCCAGACATCACCTACCGTCAATTTCTTCCCAACAGAAGCCTGCTCAACCTGAACGGCGACGACGAAGATGCCAAAGAAAACACGCTTGGCGACAAAGTGCTGAGGCATTTGGTGCTGGGTGGCGAATTTCTGCTCAGCAAAAACTGGGGCGTGATGTTCGGATACAACCATCTGCGCAGGCGCGAAATGCTGAACGATGCCCGCCGCGGCATGGCTGGCTTCAGTTGGGGCATGACGTTTAAAGTAGAACGATTTCAGCTCACCTACGGCAGCGGAACCATGTTTCCGGGATACAACATGAATCACTTCACCTTCAGCTTCAAGCCCGGGGATTTCAAGAAAAAAACTGCCGTTAAATCAACGCTTCCGTGAACAAAATAAATATTGCCATTGATGGCCACAGCAGCTGTGGCAAAGGCACGCTGGCCCGCTTTCTTTCCAAAGAACTGGGCTACGTGATGATTGACAGCGGAGCGATGTACCGCGCAGTAACCCTGGCCGCGCTGAGGAACGGCGTGGACATCCACGATGAGCAGGCTCTGGCAGCGTTGTTGCCCCAGCTGAACATCTCGTTTCAGGTGAATCCTGACAACGGACGCAGCGAACTTTGGCTGAACGGCGTGTACGAAGAGCCAAACATCCGCACCATGGAAGTTGCGCAGGCTGTAAGCATGGTAAGTAAACATTCTGCCGTTCGGCGCTACCTTGTGGCGCAACAGCAAACTATGGGCGCCCACAAAGGCGTGGTGATGGATGGCCGCGACATCGGCACCGTGGTTTTTCCTGATGCAGAATTGAAGATTTTCATGACCGCATCCCCAGAAATCCGCGCGGAGCGACGTTTTAAAGAGCTGAGTGCAGCCGGAATTCAAACCAGCTACAACGAAGTGCTTGCCAATTTGAACGGAAGAGATGCGGTTGACAGCAGCCGGGAAGACAGTCCGCTATTGATGGCGCCGGGGGCCAAACTGCTGGACAACAGCCACCTGAGTATTGAGGCTCAGGGAGCGCAAGCGCTGGAATGGGCCAAAGCGGCCATCAACCGGAGCGCAGCTCACTGATCAAATTTTAATGCACCACCCCAGTTATTCATCTGCCTGAGGATGAAACGGGTTCGTGTGCGCGCAATCCTGCCTTCGATGGACCAATTACGCGGACTCGGCACGATACTCATCAAACGTGCAGACTCCAGTCGTGACAGCTTCGCAGCCGATTTCCCGAAGTACTGCTGCGCTGCTGCTTCAGCACCATAAATACCCGGACCAAATTCGATGATGTTGAGGTACACTTCGAGGATGCGTTGTTTGCTCCAAAAGAGTTCCACCAGTGCGGTAAACCATACTTCCAGACCCTTCCTGATCCAGCTTCTCCCTTCCCACAAAAAAGCATTCTTGGCCGTTTGCTGTGAAATGGTGCTGGCACCGCGCTTATCTTCATGGGTGCGGTTGTATTCTATGGCTGCCTGGATGGCTTTAAAATCGAAACCGTTGTGGGTAAGGAAGTTCTGATCTTCGCTGCAAACGGCTGCCAACTGCAGGCTTTGCGGTATTTTTTCGAGTGAAATCCACTCCTTTTTCATCACCCACTCCTGACCGTCAAGTTTCTGTCCGACAGCGCGCGACAGCATAAGCCAGGTAAATGGAGGCGCAACAAAGCGATAAAGCAGAACGCCGGCCAGACTCAGAATGACAAACCAAAAAGCCACCCGCTTCAGCCAAAGCCACAAAAAGCGCATAAGGAGTACAAAGGTGATTCCGGCCGCTGCCATGCGGCGAAATTAGGCGCAGCGCTTCATTAATTAACTTTCTTGAAGGCTGCGGATGTCAGGCAGCTTATCCTGTAGCTGATTTACGGAGCAATTTGCCCGGATTTCCTGCCACCACTTCGCCTTGCTGAACATCTCGGATGATCACCGAACCCATGCCAAGCACGGCGCCATCGGCTATGGTCAGTTTATTCAGCACGGCGGCAGACGGTGCCACCCAAACTTCGGCTCCAATGGTGGTGCTTCCTGCAATCATGGAATTGGCGATGATGACTGAATTGCGCCCGATTTTCACGCCGTGGGCAATGTGCACCAGATTGTCAATTTTACAATGCGCTCCGATTTCCGTGGCGCCAATCACCGCGCGGTCAATACAAGTATTGCTGCCTATTTCCACAAAATCTCCAATAACAACATGCCCAGAATGATTGATGCGCTCATATACGCCATGTTCATTCTTTTCATAACCAAAACCGGGACCTCCGATGCTGCAATTACTGCCGATGGTTACATTTTTTCCGATGCGCGTTCCCTGCCGAATCACGGTACCTGAGCCAATCACCGTGCCGGCACCAATATCACAGCCTTCTTCAATCACCACATGGTGTTCAATACACACGTGTTCGGCGATGCGCACGTGTTGCATGATACAGGCCGTGGAAGCTATCATATGCCGCTGTTCCGTAGGAAACAACAGGCGCTGAATCTTGCTGAAAACCAAACGCGGGTTCTTTGCCCGGATATAGGTTACTTGCGGGAAGAAGGCAGGTGAACCTGAAGGACAAACCACCGCTCCCTGATCCACATCACGGAGTTTTTCAAGGTTCTTTTCGCTCACCCAAGTAAGACTATGCTCGGCATAATCTTGAGAATTCAGAGGTGTAACACTCGTAATTCTTCGGTCCTGCGCCCCTTCAACATCCTCATAATCAATGAGTTTCAATAATTGTTGAACTTCTATCATTATATATTAATAAAAATTTAAGACTGACACTTAGTACAGTGCCAAATTTATAGCGCATCACGGCACATTGCGAAAGCATTTCACGAGCCGTAAAAAATTACCTTAAGATTTTATTAACCATAAAAGCAGCCTGTTATATAAATCTAAAGGCATCGCCCAGACCTGACAAGAAAATACCGGCTAATGCAGTGCTATGAAAGTGGTTTTGCCCTGCATATCCTGTTCAGGACCGGTTCACCAAACCAGCAAGCAACAAGCCAGAATCAGGGCAGCACCGGTCAGGTTGAGGAACAATCCTGCGCGCATCATGTGTGCGGTGCGCATTCTTCCGGCGCCAAAAACGATGGTGTTGGGCGCTGTAGCCACGGGGAGCATAAATCCCATACTTGCCGCCAGCGTAGCGGGAATCAGCAGCGCCTGCGCTTCATGCCCGGTGGTTTGCTGTACCGATAGCAGGATGGGAAGCACCAACTGAATGCTCGCCACATTACTCGCAAACTCCGAAATAAGCAGCACCATCAGAATGATCATCAACTGCAGTTGCCACAAAGGCAGCGCCTTAAAGAAAGAAAGTTTCCCCGCCAGCAGCGCACTTAAACCACTTTGCTCAAAACCGAAGGCGAGGGCAAAGCCACTGCCAAACAAAAAGATTACATGCAGGGGAAGTCGCCGTGCATCTTCCCAATGCAACAAAGGCTCATTGGATTTTCCGGAAGGAATAAAGAATAAGAGGATTGCACCGGCCATGGCAATCGTGCTGTCCTGAATCCATCCGGGCTGTGGAAACATATCTACCCAATAAGCACGCGTAAACCACAAGACTACGGTGCCAAGGAAAACACCCAAAACCCTGATTTCCGCCGGGCTCCAGGTTCCCAGGTCTGTTTTCCTTTGGTGGAAATGACCCACTTCCAGTGGCGGGAATTGCTCACGCCGCAGGAAGAGCTGACTGAGGATGAAATAGCTGCACAAAAGGAATGCAAGCGAAACAGGCGCTGCAATCACAAACCAGGCGGTGAAGTTCATGGCAGCAGCATCAGCAAAATGCTCGGTATAAAAACGGTAAAACACCATATTGGGCGGCGTTCCAACCAAAGTAGCCATCCCGCCGATGGTGGCAGCATAAGCCAAAGCGAGGAGCACCGCAGCCGCAAACCGCTGTTGTTGTCTTTCACTGCGAAAATGCAGATCCATCTGAGCGATGATGGCCATGACCGAGGGCAGCAACATCATCACCGTAGCCGTATTGCTGATCCACATCGAAACCAGCCAGGCGGTGAGCATAACGCCCATGATGATGCGCTGCGGTGTGGCGCCGATACGGCAAATCACAAACAGCGCAATGCGTTCGTGCAGCCCGTGTTTCTCGAGCGCAAAAGCCAGTAAAAATCCGCCGATGAACAAAAACAGCACCTGATCCATGTACTGCATAGCCACCAATTTCATGTCTGCAATACCCAAAACAGGCAACAACACCAGAGGCAACAAGGAAGTTACGGCCAGGTGCACAGGTTCCAGCATCCACCAAATGGCAATCCACAAGGTTGTGGCAGCCATGAAACTAAGCACTGAAAACGGCTGTCCATCGATACCCACGAAGCTTACGAGCAGAAAAACCAGCGGTCCTGCAGCCAGAGCGAGTTGCTTCAAAAAGGAAGTTTTAAACTGAAGCATGTGCACCCTCCGGAGGTTTAGTCAGTGTCTGAAGAATGATCCGTGTAGCGCCTGCATGTTGCTGCACCGAAGCTTGCGCAGCCTGAGCTGCCGCTGTTCTTCGCTCATCGCTGGAAAGCAGTTGCTGCAAGGTTTCATCAAACTGTTGCTGATCTTCCGGCTGGAAACCCCAACCTGCAGCAGTAGCCACCTGCGCCTCCCAATATTTATGTGTTTGGGGACCAAAAACCACAGGCATTCCATAAACCGCGGCCTCCAGGATATTGTGCAAAGCACCGCGATATCCGCCGCCAACCACGGCCAGGTGTGCATGCCGGTATAAACGCGACAACAGTCCGATGCTGTCCACAATCAAAATATGTACACCCGCATCGGCCTCTGTAAACTCCGACCAAAGCCGGGCGCCTAAGGATTCGAACCTTGCCTGCAGGGTTTGGATATGCGCTGCTGAAACATCATGCGGCACCAAGATCAATTTCCAGCCATCCATGCCGTGACGATCAATGAAGTTGCGCAGCAATTCTTCCTCCGCCGGCCAGCTGCTGCCGGCAATGACCAGCAGCGATTCCTGTCGAAATACTTCTGCCATTGGCACCGCTTCGGCGTGCTTTTGCAGCTGTAAGACCCTGTCGAAGCGCGTATCGCCGGCGTGCTGCACCTGCGTAAATCCCTGTTCCTGAAGCACCGAAAGACTCCGCGCATCCTGTGTGAAGATGCATCGGCTGGCCTTCAGCACGGGCAGCAGCATGTTGCCGGGGAAGCGAAAAAGAAAATGCTTCTTCGGAAACACAGCCGCAATCACAAACAGGGGAATTTTGGCGTGGTTCAGCGCATGCAGATAACCGAACCAGAAATCGTATTTCACCCAAATCGCGGCGACAGGCTTCAAAACCTTCATCACCAAACGGTTATAAGCCGGAAGATCGGCAGGAAGCGCGAAAACAAAATCGGCATCTTTGGTATTCCTGGCCGGAACATAGCCGGAAGGTGAAAAAAAACTCAGCGCAATAAACACATGTTCTCGCTGCTTTTTCAGCTCCTGCATCACCGGACGGGCCTGCTCAAATTCCCCCAAACTGGCGCAATGCACCCACCATACTTCCGCGCCAGCGGGAACCTGAACCTGCTTCAGGGCAAGAATCCCTTCCTTACGAATGCGCTGCAGCGCAGCGGCCCGTCTGTGGAACAGGGAAAATGGGCGAAGTAAAACTTCCGCCAGAGCCACCAGAAAGCGATACAGCAGTAAACCCATTACTGGAAGAACTCTTCATCACTTTTCTTCTTTCGGAAGATGGGCACCAGCAGGCCACCGCGCAAAGACAGAAGCGCATCGCTGCGGAGTTCTGTTTCACGCTTTCCCGTGGGAATGTCGATGCTGCGGCGGTTATAGGTATAGCCCTGAACCCATTCCACACCGCCAAAAAAGCTGATGCCATTGTCCAGGTTTACATGCTGGGCTGTTGCCGAAAAGCTCAGGGTCCAGCCATTGCTCAGCCTGTCGAAACCGTATTGATAAGGAACATTCAGCTGCGGCAGCGCACGTTCATCGTAAGAGAATTTGATTTTATGCTGCATAAAGCCATAGCCGGCCTGAAGGTGAATACCTGAGTGCAGGTTGCTGTTCAGCGGAATCAGGCGACCAAGCTGCATTTGTGTATGGTAGCCGCGCATGTAGGAGCGTACCACGTGGAGGATGCCATTTTGATCAATCGGCGAACCACTCGGACCAACCATAGAACCCAGGAGGTTCGGTTCTTGCACTTTACTTCCGAAGAAAGGCCTGAAGCCAGCGCCGAAGGTCCACAACTTGCTGGATTTACGCCACACCCCAAAGCCCATCCCGTTGAACGCACCGTAACGAACTGCCAGATCGCCGGCCGGCACCTGAAAGCTGAAATCGGAATAAAAACCCAACATGGGTCGATCCGTATTTCGGGCGCTGTTGTTTGGAGTAGGTTGATCCTGCGCCGGCAGGATTCCGGGCAAGGCAAGGCATAAGACAAATAATCGGCGCATCAGGCAAATTTAATCGCGTACACGAATACCGGATGCTTCTGCGGTAAATTCACCAATCCAGGCACAATGCGGAGCTACTTGCTCCACTGCATTTTTTGACTCCGGAGCTACCGATACCAAGAGTCCGCCATTGGTTTGCGGATCGTTGAGCACTGCGAAGGCCGCAGCATCTGAAGTTTCCAGCTGTACCTCACGTTCGAGTGCATTCCAGTTGCGAAAGGTATTGTCCGGCATAATCATCATGGCTGCCAATGCGCGGGCATGTTCGGACACCGGAATGTCTGACCAGCGCACCACAGCACCTAAAGCACTGCCTCTGCACAGTTCCATCAGGTGCCCCAGAAAGCCGAATCCAGTAACATCCGTCATGGCGTGTACGCCGGCAATCGCACCCAAGTTCATGCCTTCCATATTCAGCCGGGTGGTTAGTTCCAGCAATGCTGCGTAAGCAGGTTCCTGCAATTGACCGCGTTTGTGTGCAGCCGCCAGAATGCCGCTGCCCAGGGGTTTACAGATTCCGATCAGGTCGCCGGGACGCGCCCCGCGATTGGTTTTCAGGTGCGTGCGCTGCACCAATCCCGTAACACTCAGGCCAAACACTGGCTCACTGATGGAGATGGAATGTCCGCCGGCCAGAGGAATTCCAGCCCTCATACACATTTTCGCTGCCGCCTGAATCACCTCGCGCGCCAGCGCTGCGGGAATTCGGTCTTCGGGCCAGCCCAGCAGCGCATTCGCCATTAAGGGCTTTCCACCCATGGCATAAACATCGCTGATGGCGTTTGCCGCCGCAATTTGTCCGAAGTCCACCGGATCATCGACCATGGGTGTGAAGAAATCGCTGGTTTGAATCAGTAGTTGGTCGTTGGAAATATCCATCACCGACGCATCATCACGGAATTCGTTGCCCACCAGCAAATTCGGGTGATGGCCAAAATCTACGCCATGAAGCATTTCTTCCAGTGCTGCCGGATGGATTTTACACCCGCAACCACTGCCTTTGCTGAAAGAGGTTAGGCGCAGCGTTTCACTCATGGCGCAAAAATCCGTCTTTCCTGCCAACTCGCTTCTGTCCACATTGTAAAAATTAAACTTTTTAGTACCTTGTATTGCATAATACTGTGTTTTATTCAGTTCTTTGCAGTGCAATGACTTTGGAAAACAGCAGCGCGCAGATGCGCAAAGGGATATTGGAGTACTGCATATTATTGAGCATCAGCAGCCGTGAGGTTTATGCTGGTGAAATCCTGGAGTCGTTACGGGAAGCGGAGTTATTGGTGGTGGAAGGCACTTTATATCCCATCCTGAGTCGCATGAAAAACTCGGGTTGGTTGCTGTACCGTTGGGAAGAAAGCAGCGGAGGACCACCAAGGAAATATTACAGCCTGAGTGCATCGGGCCATCATGCGCTGGAGCAGATGCATCAGGCATGGAATGATTTGAACAAAGGTGTTTCCACCATTAAAAAACAAGCCGAAACAAGAACTACAAAAAAATGAACAGGAAAACAGCCATAGAACTGGGAGGCAGGGTATTTCAGATTGAAGAAGCTGCCATTACAGAGATTGAAGCCTACTTAGCGGCCTTGAGGCGCAGCTTCAGCAAGGAAGCCGACGCCGCTGAAATCATTGCCGACATAGAAAGCAGGATGTCTGAACTCTTCGCCCACAAAACCGGGATGAACCGTCCCATCAGTCTGGAAGATGCGCGTGCCGTGCTCGCGGTGATGGGCGCTCCAGCAGATATCGGCGCGGAAACCACAAGCCCTGCGCATGAACCTGTTCCGGGTACTAAACGCTTGTTTCGACACCCGGAAGACCAGGTAGTGGCGGGCGTTTGCAGCGGACTGGGCGCTTATTTCGGCATTGATCCGGTTTGGATACGCCTTGCCTTTGCATTCGCCTTATTCTCATTCGGAACAGGATTGCTGTTGTACGTGTTGCTGATTCTGATTGTTCCGGAAGCATCTACGCCGGCGGAACGTTTGATGATGCATGGCGAGGCCGTAACCCTGGAAAACATGGAACACCGGCTGAAATCAGAAGGCCGTAAAGTGCAGGAGAACCTGAGGCGTCGCTTCAGCAATCCGCTGAGCAGAGGAGTGTATAGTTTGCTCAGGGCGTTCACCAAATTCGTTGGATACTTCACCTGGATTGTGGCGTTTACGGCAACTGCCGGGCTAAGTATCTTGTTGTTTTTGTTGTGGTGGAAACCTGCGACCATCAGGATTGGCGGTGTACAATTCAACGGAATAGCCTCGGGAGCGGCGCTGTTTCGCAACACCACAGAAGCCCAATTATGCGCAGGTCTTCTGGCTTCTTTGCTCCTGCTCTCCGTGATTACCATTTTATTGCAGTTGTTTCGAAAACCGGGAACATTTAAAGTCATCAGGAAGATACAGCTGTTGCTTACATCCGTATGCAGCCTGATTACACTTGGCCTGATCATTCTGGCCTTCCTGAATGCCACTGCATACAAGGAACACGCCGAATATGGGCAACAGCATCTGTATCCGCCAAGTGACACCCTCCTTATCTTCTGCAACCAAGCCAACCAAAGTGACGATGGAGACTTTGTTTTGGGTGCTTCTGCGGATCGCAACGCCGGCATTCAACTAAGTCACACAAGACTGGAAATGATACGTCACAGCGATACCAACATACGCCTGGAAGTGTTCAGCGTCAGCATGGGTCCCAGCAAGGATTCCGCCTATCAGCTGGCTGCCACGCTGCCTGAAGCCTACACCTATCACAACGGAACCCTGCGCATCAACAACAAGCTGGAACTGAAACCCGGAACACCTTTTCGCGAACAACATCGGCGCATCAGGCTGAGCATTCCGCGCAATACGGTGCTTGTTTCAGACCGAAACACTGTTTCCCTGCAAATGCAGGAACACGATTCGCATTGGGAATGAAGCTCGGGATTTGAGGAGCATACTGCTTCAGTTGCTGCCTTTTTTCTGGATCAGCCTGCGTAAGGTTTGATGCACAGGTTTCTCGAATATCAGGTAGAGTAAAACAGAAATTATCCAAAGCAGCACGAAGTTCCGGTCGGGTAACAGCACAAACTCCCGGATGCGTATGTTCACATAGCTGATGTGGATGAGGTAGAAGGCGAATGAAGCCTTGCCGAGCAATTCCATCGGGGCACTGCCTAGAAATCGTTGCAGCAGGGTTCGTTCTGTAATCAAACCGTGCAGCAGGCAAATCACCAGCCAGGGAAACAGCGTTGCCCGCAACAAACCGCCGAGTGGATGGTCCGTGCCATGCGCAAAAATATTGGGTTCAAGCAAGCCGATGAGGTACAGCAGAAGCATCAAACCGGTTGCGCCTATGAATGTCTGGTGTTTCTTCGGAAGCAGCTTCTTCCATGAAAGGTGGCCCTGCATCAATGCTGCCAGGCCCATGCCCCAAAGGAATTCCATGAAGCGTCCAAAGAAAGTGGACTGCAGCAGGAAGTCAAATGGAACCAAAACACCCAAAGGATTTCCGTTGTATTGTTTCCAGCAGAAGCCCGTGAGCGCCGTAAGACCAAGCAGTCCAAGACAAATCAGCACGGGATAATACCAGTTTTTCTTCAGCAGCACATACAGCAGCGGCGCCAGCAGGTAAAAGCAGAGTTCAACATTCAGCGACCAGGCTTGTGCGATGGCGTCCAGGATATGTCGGTGAGAAAAAGCATGCGCAAGCGTATAGGTTGCCCAGGTGGAACCAGCAGATGGGAAGCCCCAATCGACATAGCGAACGGTCAAAATCAGCCAGTACAGCGGCAGGATGCGTGCGGCACGCAGGGCGAGGTAGCGCAGATACTCGCGGGTGGTACGCAAGGGCTTATCGGCATACGCGTAGGCAATGAGGAAACCACTCAGCACAAAAAACAGGGAAACGCCCATGTGACCTTCGTTGAACAGGCGCAACACTTCCGGATGCAGATCGCTGCGCCAGTATTTTCGGTTGTGGTATAAAAACACCATGGAAGCAGCCAGCATGCGCAAGCCTGTGAGGGAGCGGAAATTGGCATTTGCTGTTGGGTTCACGGCTGCAAGGTACAACAGGCGGCGGATGCTGTGCCGGCGGCCTAAGCGTACGGCAAACGTTTGTAAACGTTTGCCGTACGACTTGTGCGCACAAGCAGGCGCACCTTTGTATCGTCTTCCCGATGTACGGGCAGATAGTTGAACCTAATTTACGTTTTATGTACAATGCTATTCGCAATTCGGTGCGCCTTTTAGGCCGCCTGGGGCAGGACCCCGAAGTGAAACAAACCGGTAAAGGCAACAAAGTTGCTAAATGTTCTCTGGCCACGTCGGAGTCGTACAAGACTTCGGATGGGGAGAAGATTTCCGACACCACCTGGCATAACCTGGTCATCTGGGGGAAGCAGGCAGAAATCGCCGAGCGGTTGATGTGTAAGGGTGCTGAGGTGGTCGTTGAGGGAAGGATCTCGAACAGGAGTTTTCTGGACAAAGACGGAAACAAGCGTTTCATCACCGAGATCATCGTCAACGATTTTGTTTTGCTTTCGCGAAAAGAGGCCTGAGGACGGGTCCCAGGTCAACCTGTGGCCTGCCGGCGGATCTTCGTATCCGTCGGCCGGGCCTCGGGTTTCAGAACACTTGAAGCGGCGATTTGCCATCACCGCTCAGGGATTTCTGCACACCTCCTAACTTTGCGCGCAATACGTTCGCCTTGTTTTACGCCCATATTCTGGAAGGAACCACCGCCCACTTCGATGCCACGGAAAAGCGTCACGCTGTAGATGCCTTGCGCAAAAAGGTTGGCGATGACATTACTTATACCGATGGCAAAGGGCAGCTTTTCGCCGCCCGAATCACCCAAATTGGCAAAGACTATTTCCGTGCTGCGCAGCTGAGCAGTCTTCGGTTTCAACCTAAACCACTGGTGCATCTGGCCATTGCGCCCACAAAAAACAGCGACCGTATGGAGTGGATGCTGGAAAAATGTTGTGAGCTTGGACTTGCTTCGCTGCGCTTTCTGGAATGTGCCCACAGCGAAAAAAACCGTGTGAACCTGGAGCGCATGGAACGGGTGGCACTCAGCGCCATCAAGCAGAGCGGGAATTTATGGTTGCCCGAATTGCTGCCCGTGATGAAGTTCAGCCTATGGGCGCATGAACCCTTCGACGGCATACGCTATCTGGCCCATTGTGCCGAAGGAACTAAAAACCAGGCGGAAGCCGTCCAAACACCCGTTTGTATTGGGATTGGACCGGAAGGTGATTTTTCTTCCGAAGAAATCCAACTGGCACTGCAGCTGGGCATGCGTCCACTAAGCCTCGGGCAAACCCGTCTACGCACCGAAACAGCAGGATTGGTTGCCTGCACGCTGTTCAACCTGCTCTGACTACGCCATTCAAAGCAGGCACGGCTGCTTAGGCTCCGGCGTTCCCAAACAAACTAAGGCAATTCGCAGATCCGATGGTGGTTTGCCTGAATAGCCGCGTAATTTTGCATGGTGAAATTGCTTGTACTCGGTTCCGGGGGCAGAGAACACACCTTCGTGCATCTGCTGTCCGGGAGTCCACTCACTGAACAATTATTCGTTAGTCCCGGAAATGCAGGCATGCAGTCGTGCGCCAAATTGTTATCCATTGCACCTACCGACTTTGAAGCGCTGTACCAATTTTGCATCGAACAAGGGATCGACACCATCCTCCCGGGCCCGGAAGATCCGCTGGTGGCGGGCATTGCCGACTTCTTCGAACAGCGCAGCCGTGAACAAGGATTTAACATTCGCGTAGCCGGACCGCATGCCGCTGCCGCCCGCCTGGAAGGAAGTAAAGATTTTGCCAAGGCCTTCATGCAGCGGCATCATATTCCTACCGCGCGCTATGAAACATTCCATGCCGAAAACCTGGAGGCAGGTTATCGTTTTCTGGAAAGTCTTTCCGCGCCATATGTGCTTAAGGCAGATGGCCTGGCCGCCGGAAAAGGTGTGCTCATCTGCTCCGATTTAAACGAAGCCAAAGAAGCGCTGCACGAGATGATTACCGCACAGAAATTTGGCGCTGCCTCTGCCAAAGTGGTTGTTGAAGAATTTCTGCACGGCATCGAAATATCCGTGTTTGCCGTGAGTGACGGCGATAGTTGGCAGGTTTTGGGTTCGGCCAAAGATTACAAACGCATTGGCGAAGGTGATCAGGGACCCAATACCGGTGGCATGGGTGCGGTTTCGCCGGTGCCTTTTGCCGATGAGGAATTCATGCAGAAAGTGAAAGAACGTATCCTGAAACCAACGTTCGACGGATTAAAACAGGAAGGAAGTCCGTTCCGCGGTTTCTTGTTTGCCGGACTGATGAACTGCAACGGAAACCCCATGGTTATTGAATACAACGTGCGCATGGGCGATCCGGAAACCGAAGCAGTGCTGCCCCGCCTGAAAACGGATTTTGGCGCTGTGGTTGACGCCATCGCCTCGGGAACCCTGAGCTCCTTGAACATCGAAATGCGCCATGAAACGGCGGTTTGCGTGGTTTTGGTCAGCGAAGGCTATCCGGGCAACTACCCGAAAGGATTCCCCATCACGCTTCCTGAAAGCAGTGCTGATTGTACGATTTTCCATGCCGGAACCTCGCAGAAGGATGGGGTTCTGAGCACCAACGGTGGCCGCGTTTTGGCGCTGAGCGCCTTGGGTAAAGATATGGCTACGGCTGCCGAGGCAGCATTTGCTACCGCAGAGGCCGTTCAGTTTCAGGGGAAATACTTCCGCAGAGATATCGGCGCAGACCTGCGTTCGTTCCCACAACAGCAACCCTAACCATGATTCAAGAAAAACACCTCCGTCACCTGCGCAGACAACTTACGCTCAGACAAGCCATGAGCAGGCTGTTGGGTTACTTTTTGCGCGGATTACTGGTGGTTTTGCCCATCGGGGCCACAGTTTGGCTGCTTTATACGCTCATTACTCAGGCAGATACGCTGATCCAAAAATATTTTGTCAACCTGCACATTCCAGGCATTGGCATCCTCATCATCGTGCTGACCATAACCCTGGTGGGCATGTTTGCCACCGGCTTCATCACACGCCCACTTTTTGAACTGTTCGATGCGCTGATGGAACGCGCTCCGGGTGTGAAACACGTGTACAGCTCGGTGAAAGATATGACTGAAGCTTTTGTGGGCGACAAACGTAAATTCAACGAACCGGTGAGCGTGGAAATTCAGGATGGCATTTATCGCCTCGGATTTATCACGGCCCACGACCTCGAAAATATTAAGATGCCCGGCCACTGCGGCGTGTATATGCCTTTCTCGTATGGCGTATCAGGACAGGTATGGATGGTGCGCAAAGACAAATTGAAAAATCTGGAAGCAGACGCACCTGAAGTGATGAAATTCATCCTGAGTGGCGGAGTTTCTGACTTAGGAGAAGAATCATGAACGAAGCATTGAAACCGGGACGTTACAACAACCTGCGCGTAGCGCGTATGGTAGATTTTGGCGTGTACCTGGACGGAGGCGAATACGGCGACATCCTGATGCCGGGGAAATATGTACCTGAAGGAACACACATTGGCGACACCCTGAATGTGTTTGTGTATTGCGACAGTGAAGACCGAATGGTTGCCACCACCGAACAGGCCCTGGCACAAGTGGGCACCTGCGCGTACCTTGAATGCACCTCGAACAGCAAGTTTGGCGCCTTCCTGAACTGGGGACTGGCCAAAGACCTGCTGGTGCCTTTTCGCGAACAAACCGTGCAGATGAAAGAAGGACGCAAGTACCCGGTTTTTGTGTACCTCGATGGAAAAAGTGGCCGCATCGCTGCTTCTGCACACATCGAGAAATTCATGAACAAGGGAAGAGCGCTGTATCCGATTGGCTCTGAAGCAGCACTCTTCATCTATGGGAAAACTGATTTGGGGTATAAAGCCGTTGTGAACAACGAGTTTACCGGTTTGCTCTACTTTAATCAGGTTTTTGCACCCCTGAACATTGGCGACCATGTGAAAGGTTACATCGCCCAGATCAGGGAAGATGGCAAAATTGACCTCAGCATCCGGCCCTCTGGTTATGAATCGGTGCAGGACAGCAGCGGCGAAATCCTGGCAAAACTGAAGCAGGCCGGCGGCTTTATGCCTTTTACCGACCACAGCGAACCCGATGCCATTTATGCCGCATTTGGCATGAGCAAAAAGCTTTGGAAGAAATCAGTGGGCACCCTCTACAAGAAGCAGCTCATCCAGCTGGATTCAGAGGGCATTCGCCTGGTTTCTGAAGATTGAGCCTTACCGCTCCCCGGCCTCATGCATCGCCAATTCCCTTGCCCACATCCGTTTGGGCTATTGCATCATCCTGCCTGTTGAGAAGCACAAAAGATTGTGCCATCACAGCGTTCAATATTCCTGCCGCTCACCCGCAAAATACTTCCTTACAGCAGCTCGGAATTCGTTGTCGGTGAGCTTATCGCTTTCCTGAAAGGCCACATGACGATGCGGTCCGTGCTTCCCGTTTTCGTTCAGGAAGTTTTCAAACTGATGCAGCAGAATGCGGGGCCCCAACACAAAAACCTCCTGATACGGCTCCGTTTTAAGGGATAACTGCTTGAAATACGCCCTGAGGGCATCTGCTTCCTTGTTGTGCTTGTGGTGTTCATTGTTGGTGCTGCGGTTGTTGCCCACCAAAATCTGGTTGGTTGTTTCTCCGGCGTAACGCACCCGGCCTTCTATGCCCGATGGCATGTGCGTAAGTGCATCACTGCCCGAATCCGGATAGTAAAATGTGGCCCTCAAACGATTCAAATACACACCCAGTCTTCGGATTTCTAATTGCTTCTTCATAATAAATAAAAACGATGCGCACGAAGTTCAGCCCAGCGCTGTCAAGGCATCATGACCGGCATCAACCTGAACACTGACGCGCGGTTTGAGGTCACCTTCGGATTTGGCCCGATTTTGGCCACTGAACTGCATCTTTGCAATCAGCAGCTACCAATATGCGCTTCCCGCTATTCTCACCAAACCCAAACTTGCGTTTATGGATGCCTTTCACGCTTCTGCTCATCCTTCCTTCCTGCAAGAAAGATAAAGAACCGGTGAAACCTTCGGGCGACATCAACAACACCATCGACGCCCTGGGCACGCCCACCCCGCCGCCTTCCAACAGCGTGCGTTATCGCGACACGGCTGTAGAACAGGTGCTGGTTAAAGGTGTTCCTGTTCCTTGCACAACGTACATGGTTGACCGAATCCAGCGCATCCAGAGCTTCGACTATTTCTACACCGAAGACAAAGCCGACCTTTGGCCGGGAAATGTGGTTCAGGGAAAATACCTCCAGGATCAGGCGCGCCTGATCAGCATTGGCGCCTTCCCCCGCGACCGAATGAACTTCACCGTCCTGGGAACTCAAGGCTCCACAGGATTTAACCTTGAGCAGCCAGACAACAACAGCTACCAGCAGGCATTGAATAAAAAGTCGCCGTACTTCTGGTTTATGCCGCCATTATACACCTACCAGAATACCCAGATTTCCTATTCCACCGAACAGGGTTTGCTGGACATCGGGCTGAATGTAAACTTCCTGGCCGGCGGACTTGGAAGTCGCTTCCAGTACATCAATACCAATGGACTTACCACACTTTATTTGTATGTGAAGCAAGTGTATTTCAACGTTAACGCGCAGTATCCCACGAATCCGGCAGGTTTTTTTGGTGCCGGAATTGCAGTCAGCGACCTAAAGCGCGTGGTTTCCAGTGATAACCCGCCAGCCTATATTTCTTCCGTTTCTTATGGAAGAATTGCCTTGGTTCGGGCGGTTTCGGCATACAGCCAACGCGAGGTAAAAACGAGCATTGACCTGTTCCTGAACGGGTTTGAAGCCAGCATGACTGCCACGCAACGAAAAATCGTTTCCGACCTGCAACTCACGGTTGAGGCCGCTCCGGGTCCGGCATACAGCATTCGAACCCTGGACGACCTGCATCGTTT
>JBDKIU010000010.1:0-6300 GCA_039796915.1 Bacteroidota bacterium
AATATTCCCCTGTGCCATTTTGGTGGGTGAAGTTCGGGCTTGGTGCTACACGTCAGACCTTCATGCTGAATCAGCGCATTTACGAGGAAACAGGAAAAGCGCTGATCTCCAATGTACCGCGCGGAAGGAAAGTAATCAATGAGGCAGGGTTGCAAATTCAAAGTGAATTCAGCAAAGACCTGAAGCCCAACATTCGCATCACGGCGCGCTACCTGGGCTTTGGCCCGTTCAATTACCTGGAAGGCGGTTTTGACAGCCGACTAGATTTCATGGCTACGGCCAGACTCACGAAATTCCTGACGACAAACATCACCGCGGTGGCTATTTTGGATAAAAACCAACACAAAAACTGGCAGCTGTCGCAGATTTTCGGCATCGGACTGGCCTATAAACGCTAAGCACCCAATATGGATCGGATAGAACTTCCCGAATATTACCTGGATCCAAAGCTGATGCGCTCGGTAGCCCAGCGTCTGCGTTCCGGCGCCGTGGTGGTGGTTCCCACCGACACCGTATATGCCTTGGTTTGCGACCCGGGCAATCATTCGGCCGTAGAGCGGATGTGCGCGCAGGTCGGAAAGAAAGCCAATACAGCCCTGCTTTCCCTCTTGTGCCGGGATTTTAAACAGATTACCGCCTATACAGCGCCCATCCCTCAACCGGTTTTTCGATTACTGCGCACGAAGCTCCCCGGGCCATTTACCTTCATCCTCAAAGCTTCCGCATCGGTAGAAAAGCAATTCAACAACAGAAGAAAAACCATTGGCGTGCGTATTCCCGACCATCCTGTTTTACTGGGTATCCTTGAAGCTTTTGATGGTCCGCTGATGGCCACTTCCCTGCACAGCGATGACCACATCATGGAATACGCGCATGACCCGGATGAAATTGCACAAAACATGACGCACCTGGCTGACTTGCTCGTGGACAGCGGTCCTTGCGGCATCACACCTTCAACGGTGGTTGACTGCAGCAGCGGCGAACCTGAGCTGTTGCGCCAGGGCAAAGGCACGTGGTAAACCGCTTACCAGGATTCCGTTCCGGGAAGCTGATCCAATTCACTGGGAACTTCCGTTTTCAAATTCCACAGCCTGTTTTCCACACCATTGGTGAGCCATAAGAACTGAACGCCGGCCTCCAGGTTGTATTTCAGGGCTTGTTCCACCACTTTTTGGCTGATGGGAATATGCGGCGCTTTACATTCCACCAGGATGATGGGCTCGGCTTGTCGGTTCATCACCAGCACATCTGTGCGGCGCTTCAATCCATTCAGCAGCAAAGCACGCTCCAGCGCAATCCATCCTTCCGGAACTTTAAAATCGTCAAGCAACCAGAAAACCACGTGCTGACGCACCCATTCTTCCGGAGTGAGGACTACATATTTTTTTCTGATTCTGTCAAAAATATAGTTTTTTTGCCCCTGACTGCGCAGCTGGAACGTATAGGCCGGAAAGCTCAGCATTAACCTCCGCAATTTAGTAGATGAGTACCATACCGGTGTTCCAAGTTTATGAGAAAATCCTCGCGGACATTCAAAAGCGCGCGTTTGAGCCGGTGTACCTGCTGCAGGGAAAAGAACCCTTCTTCATAGATAAAATCACCGAGGCGCTGGAGGCAACAGTGCTGCAAGAACACGAAAAGAGCTTCAACCAAACCATCCTTTACGGAAAAGAAACCAATACCATGAACCTGCTGATGGCAGCCCGCCGTTATCCGATGGGCGCTACGCATCAGCTGATTGTGGTGAAGGAAGCCCAACACCTGCAGGACCTCGACAAACTTGAAGCCTACTTGGAAGCGCCGCAGCCATCCACCATCCTGGTCCTGTGCATTAAATCGGAGAAGAAGCTGGACAAACGTACCAAACTGGCCAAGTTGTTCGGGAAATACTGCATCTTCGACTCTGATCCTTTGAAGGATTTCCAGATGAAGCGCTGGCTGGACAACTGGACCAGAACCCAGGGAAAAACACTGGATGCCCTGGCCGCGGAAATGGTCACCGATTATCTGGGCACCGATTTAAGTTTGGTGGTGAATGAGCTGAGTAAGTTGTTCATCAACGTCAAGGACGCTTACATCAGCGCCAAACACATCCAGGAACACATCGGCCTGAGCAAGGAATTCAATGTTTTTGAGCTGCAGAAAGCACTTGGTGCCAGAAACTTCAACAAATCCATACAGATAGCTCACCATCTGAGTTCAGACATGAGCGGCAGAAACCACGGTACCGTGCTGATTGGCGCATTGGTGCAGTATTTCAATAAGGTGCTGCTCACGCACGGACATAAATCCAAAGACAAGGATGCGTTGGCGAAAATTCTGGAGGTGCATCCATTTTTTGTACAGGAATATTTAGCCGCCGCCGGAAAATACAGCCCGGCAGCCATAGAAAAGGTGCTCGGCTACCTGAAGTACTTCGATCTGAGGTTCAAGGGCGTAAACAAGGGCGGCGCTTCCGACAATCAATTGTTTGTGGAGCTGATTGTAAATATTCTTAAAAACTGAGCCTGCTTTCTCCGACAATTTTCTTTCGCTATTGTTTAATTTGCGCGTCACAACTGATAAACATCATACCATGAAGAAACACATACCATTAACCATGTTGTTCCTTGGTGCCTGCGGCCTGACGGCTCAGGTTCCATTTGGAAACGTTCGCGTGGACAATCCCTCCGGTCCCGCAGTGAAATCAACATTTTACATTACTTCTGACCAGGCCGCTGCAGGTGCTGTGTACAGCTCCGGAAAAACGAACAAAAACCAGGAATACCTGCTTCGCCGCGGTATTGTTCCTTATGACTTTGTGGAAATAGGCAGCAGCTGGTACGACCTTCAGTCGAACGCTTCTGTTGGAAACAGGGTATTGCTTTATCCTGACGGAACCGTTTCTGCAACCTGGACCACCAGCGCCGATGAAGGATCTTCTACCTTCCCCAATCGCGGCAGCGGATACAACCATTACAACAAAACTGCCTGGGGCCAAGGCAAAGCCGATCGTATTGAAACCACCCGTCTGGGCTGGCCAAGCATCGGTGTGCTGACCGATGGCACCGAATGGATTATGGCACATGATGCAGCACAAGGTGGATTCGTTCTTTCAAAAAATGGTGGCAAAGGACAGACCAACTGGACCGGAACTGCCGTGCTGAAAGAGAATAACCTGCGCCCACTCTGGGGACGTGCTACTTCTTCAGGCAACTACATCCACGCCATCTACACTTATGCCGACAGTTCACAGCCAGGCGAACCCCGCGCTCCTACGCGCAACGGCGTTCTGGCTCCTATGGTATACAGCCGCTCTACAGATGGTGGTGTAACCTGGGACAAACAAGCAGTGATGCTGCCCGGTTTTGATACTTCCCGTATTTCAAACGGTGGTGGCGACCAATACGCTATTGCCAGCCGTGATTCAATTGTAGCCATCATCTTCGGCGGCTTGGCTGATGACGTTTCTGTTTGGAAATCAACCAACAACGGAACCGACTGGACCAAAATGATTGCGGATTCCTTCAAATACGCACCTTACAAATCAACCAAACTGATGCTCGACACTCCGTTGACCAACGACGGAACCGTGCAGGTGTTGATTGACCGCAACGGTAAAGTGCATGCCTTCTGGGGCGGCAGCCGCATGCTGGACGACGACAATACCGATCAGTCTTTCTCGTTCTTCCCCGGTTTACAGTTTATCGGTTACTGGAATGAAGTGAGCAAACAGAGCCAAATCATTGCTTCCGGTGCCGCATTTGACCGCGACGGTGACGACATCAACGGCCTGAGCGCTGCAACCACTGCATTCCTGACCAATGGCCAGGTTCCTTCCACCCTGAATACCGTTGCACGTCTGGGCAATACTTCTGCCATGAGGCAGCCTTCTCCTACCATCGACGCTGCAGGTAACATCTACGTGACCTTCTCTGTACCGATTGAAGGCGACCTGAGCGACCTTGACGCAAACTACCGCGACATCGGACTGGTTTATTCTACCGATGGCGGCACAACCTGGAAAACCGGCCAAAACCTGACCCAAACCATGATGGTGGAAGATGACTTCGCCAGCGTTGCTCCAGATGCTGATGACTTCGTACACATGGTATGGCAGCGCGACGTAATTCCCGGAACCAACCTGCAGAACAACTCTTCTTCTACCAACAACCATGAGCCTGTGAAAAACCAGATCATGTATGCAGCCATCCCAACTGCCAAGATTTTGTCTGATGCCATCGGTCATCAGTGGGGCTTGGGCGTGAACAAGATGAATCAGCCTTCGGAAGTATTTGTGGTTTCTCAGAACTATCCTAACCCATTCAGCAGCAAGTCTGAAGTGTTGGTGTACATGGATGAACCCGGAACCCTGAAGGTGGACATCATCACTTTGGATGGCAAAGTGGTTCGCAGCAGCAGCCAGAAAATGCTGTCACGCGGAAACCAGGTTGTTCAGCTGGACGGAAGCGGCCTGACTACAGGCATGTACCTGTACCGTTTCACCGCCGGTAAAAACGTGGTAACCAAGAAAATGACCATCCAGTAATCAACACTGAACCATACAACAAAAAGCCCCGATTCGTCGGGGCTTTTTGTTTTCAGGCATTCCAATACAACCAAGGATCTGTTTCAGGATGCACAGGCTTATCATGCAACATGCAGGCCATCAACTCCCTTACCAGCAAAGGGCCCATGGAAGCGCCTTTACTTCCCCACCCGTTACAGATAAACAATTGAGGATGTTCCGGATGCGGCCCCATGTACGGACGTCTGCGCCCAACCGTTGGCCTGACAGCCGATTCGTGGGAAAGGATTTCAAAAGATACAGCGTCGGGCAACAGATCGCTAAGTTGCTGTACCAAGGTTGCCTTGCCTGATTCCGTAGGTTCCGGATTCAGGTTCTTCCAATCATACGTGGAGCCAATCCGGAATACACCTGATCCAAGTGGAATGGAAAACAACTTCTTTTTGATGATGTAGGAAGGCAAAGCGGAAGGATCTGTTAAACGGATGCTCAACAATTCTCCGCGGGTAAGGTGAAATGGCAATGGTTCCAGCGGCTGTTGGCCAGCGGCATGCGCACCCTGACATAAAACCAGAAACTTTGCTTCGATGTCGCGCCAGTGCCAGCGCCCTTGTTCAAAACGCAATGCATCCCATGAAACCGCAGCTGGCGTAAAGCGCCCCTGTTCTGTCCATAATTCACGATGGTATTGGCACAAAGCAGTCATGTCCAGACGCCCCGACTGCCGCGTCAGTGCTCCGCTTCTTCCATTCATTTCTGGAAGTTCTTCCATCCATTCCAACCACTGCGGGCCTAATTGTTCCGCGGCGCGTGTCCAGTGTTGTCGATCTTGAGCCGTGTCTGCCAAAAAAGCCATGGGCAAGGCATGAAAAAACACCTGACCTGTTGCTGCTTCCAGTTCACGGTAGTAGCGCATGGAGGCCGGAAAAAGTTCCGCAGCACGCCAGGTAAGTCCTCCGGTTCTTGGCACCAAAGGATGCATCAGCCCGGCAGCAACCTGAGAAGATGTGGGCGAAAATCCCGGATCGGCAATTTGCACTTCCAGGCCTTGTAACAAAAGTTCACGGGCAAGCAGCGTACCGGAAATCCCCTGTCCGGCCACCAAAACATCAACACAGGCCATGTGCGCAAATCTCCTATTTTTGTTTTGATGAAGCGACTCTTCTTTTGCGCAGCAGCCTGCTTGTTCCTGAATCAGCAAATCAAGGCACAACAAGAGTTCCGAATGAACCTTTGGTCGGGACTGAATTTCTGTCAAATCGACGGCGATCAGGAAAGCGGATACAACAAGCTCGGCTACAGTGTTGGTGTAGAAGTTTGGCGTGGCTTCAATGAAAAGCTAAACTGGCATACCGGTGTGCAGTGGAGTCAACGCGGTAGCAGAAGCTACAACGACCCGGAACAGCCCAATCCCTTCCCTTTTCATTATGTGATGAATATGGTGGAAGTTCCATTTTATGTGAGCACGGCTACCAAATGGAAACATACCAGAGTGCTTGCAGGCGCACAGGCCGGATACCTTTTTGATGCACGCGATAAATTGGGAAGCTATTCCCAACTGCAGGGCGACCTCAGAAAAATGCACCTCACGGGCATGGCAGGATTACAGCACCAGACCAAAAAACTGACCTTCCGCCTCAGCTTCCAGTACGGCCTCAATTCCATGCGTAAACCGGTTGTTTTGCGCTACTTCGTGCGAAGCGGTGTATTCCACAACAATGTACAATTTTCGGTTTTACTGCCTTTAAACCGGCCTTAAAACATGATGAGAACCTTACGCATCCTTGTCCCCG
>JBDKIU010000011.1:0-10005 GCA_039796915.1 Bacteroidota bacterium
CTCAATGTTCCCGATATGCTGATTCGCGATGCTGTTACGGCCTCATGCAGCATTCCTTTTTATTTCGAACCTTTAGCTGTGACTGCCACCGGTGCGCGTTTGCCCGACGGAACCACAGACAGCAACGCCATTTACCTGACCGATGGCGGCCTGAGTGCCAATTTCCCGTATTGGGTTTTCGATAGCATTGGCGGCGCAACCCTTGGTTTAACCCTTGACCGACCTGAAGTTGTGCGTCAGTTTGAATACAATGGCACGAGGAATACACCTTTTCGTATCCTCAACGTGCAGGACTTCATTGAATCATGTTATCAAATGGTGATTGAACAACAGAAGCTGATGTTGCCGGCAGAAGCTTTACGGGATCATACGGTGGCCATCAGCATTGGTGACATCAAACCCAGAATCCGAAGGATGAAAGATCATGAAATTGCCCAATTGCTGCACAATGGAAGAAGTGGCGTGCTTCACTTCATGGAACGAAAAAGCACCGAGGCCTTAAAAGATGCCTACAATACCGATAAGTAATCGGCGCTAAGCAACAAGCGGCTTCCATACCAGCTGAACAGTTCTCCGTCTACCAGCTGCACCTTGCATTGGGGTTTTAGCTTTTTCATGGAATTCAGGTGCTGTTGCCGAAAAGGAAACGGTTCTGAGGAAAGGAAAATATGGGACACATCGAGGTTGCAGATTTGTTCAGTACTCAGCTCAGGATATCGCGAAGTGGTAACTGCATTTTCAAATCCGGCGCGCTGCAGCATATCATCAATGAATGTTTCTTTTCCCACAGCCATCCAAGGATCCTGCCAGATGAGGTACAAGGCCCTTCCCTTTTTTCCCTGCTGGCTTAAACCCAAAAAGGCTTCCTGAATTTCCCCAATCAGCAGCTTTGCTTTTGGCTCTGTGTTGGTCATGATGCCAACGCTGTGGATCATTTCTATCGCTTCATTCAGGTTTTTGATGTCACTCATCCAAACCGGAAAATCCTGTGCGAGTTCGGAAATCTGCCCGCGTTCATTTTCTTCCTTATTGCCAATAATCAGATCGGGATTCAGTTGCCTGATGGCATCCATCCGCAGTTTTTTGGTTCCCCCAATTTTCACAGCCTGTTTGCTTTCCTTTTTGGGATGAATGCAGAAAATTGTTTGCGCGGCAATGGATGAACCAACGCCTAAATAATACAGAAGCTCTGTCTGGCTGGGCACCAATGAGATGATTCTTTTGGGTTGTACCGGAACCATGATGCTGCGGCCCATTTGGTCGGTAACCAAGCGTTTTTCTTCTTCCTGTACACTCATCATCAAACACGAACAAGGGTCATATTCCTGCTTTGAAGGATTGCTCCATTGCGCATCTTCAGGCGCAGTGCGAAGGTATTTACCTTGTTCAGGTTCCTGCAAACCGTTTTCAGCAGACAAACCTGCGCTTCGTGAAGTAAGAAACGGTTTCCCTTACTTGCCACGGCAAAAGCATGGAAGCTGGTATCACGGAAATTCCCCGAAACATCAAGATACATTCTGGCGCTGCTCAGATCCGCCAGTGAAGATCCGTTCGGATGCGCCGCATCCCAGTCAGAAGTGGCCAAAATGCTCAGGCTATCCACCGGGTTCTCGAGGTAAGGTTCCACCGGTTCACAGGCCAATAATTCCGGAAACAAGGAAAAGCTTCTATTCCTCACCATTTTATCTGATCGGAGTTCTATGCGGAAATAAGCCGTGTCATTCTGAAGTAAAATGGTATCGCCCTGCAACCACGATCCTGTGTTGTTTGAAGGATTACCCTGTATGGAACGCGCCATCAATCTTGGATCATAGCCTTTGCCGCAGGGGTTGCAAGCTGCTGCAAAAAATCCAAACAACAATACCGTCGCAGCAGGCCACACATTTCTGAGGCCAAATACCTGAAACGATTGATGGAGGCAACGCATGACAAAAAACTTATGATGACAGCGCAGAAATCACGTCGTATCGGGTAATGATGTGCCAGTTTCCTCCCATATCCATCATCAGCACGGCATTGTTTTCTTTGGTGATGCGTGATGAAACTTCCTCGAGGCTTGCCTGTGGTGAAACAATGGGAAAAGGTTCATGCATTACTTCACGCACCTTCGCATGCATCCAGTCGCGGTTTTTCAGCAGGCTGGAATACAGTGCGGCATCTTCCAAAGAACCAACAAAATTGCCCTGGGCATCTACCACCGGGATTTGGGAAATGTCGTATTTCTGCATCAGAGAGAACGCCTGTTCGCAGGAATCATCCTCGTTTACGGTGATGAGCCTGAGGTTTTTATGTTTCTCGATCAAATCCTGAGCGCAGGCTTTGGTTACGGGAGGAAGAAAGCCTCTGTCGCGCATCCAGTCGTCGTTGAACATCTTCCCCAGATACCTGGTGCCGTGGTCGTGGAAAATCACCACCACCACATCGCCGGGTTTGAATTTATCTTTCATCTGCAGCAAACCAGCCATGGCGCTGCCTGCACTGTTTCCGGCGAAGATGCCTTCTTCTCTGGCAATGCGGCGGGTCATAAGGGCTGCATCTTTATCGGTGACCTTCTCAAAGTGGTCAATCACGCTGAAATCAACATTTTCGGGCAGGAAATCTTCCCCAATTCCTTCGGTGATGTAAGGATAGATTTCATTCTTGTCAAAGATTCCTGTTTCCTTATATTTTTTGAACACAGATCCGTAGGTATCAATACCCAACACCTGAATGTCCGGATTTTTTTCCTTCAAAAATTTGCCGGTTCCGCTGATGGTGCCTCCGGTTCCTACGCCCACAATCAGGTGGGTGATTTTACCTTCGGTTTGTTCCCATATTTCCGGTCCGGTTTGTTCGTAGTGGGCCTGGGCATTGCTCAGGTTATCGTATTGGTTGGGCTTCCAGGCATTGGGAATTTCACTGGCCAGACGCGAAGAAACGCTGTAATAGCTGCGTGGATCTTCCGGTTCTACGTCGGTAGGACAAACCACCACTTCTGCACCGAAGGCCTTCAGTGCATCAACCTTCTCACGGCTTTGTTTGTCGGTGGTGGTGAAAATGCAGCGATAACCTTTAATGACGGCCGCAATGGCCAATCCCATGCCTGTATTTCCGCTGGTGCCTTCAATGATGGTTCCACCAGGTTTCAGGGCTCCGCTGCGCTCGGCATCTTCAATCATTTTTAAAGCCATGCGGTCTTTGATGGAATTCCCCGGATTGAAGGTTTCCACTTTCGCCAGCACGGTTGCGGGAATTTCGGCTGCAATTTTATTGATGCGCACCAAGGGTGTGTGGCCAATGGTTTGCAGGATGTTATCGCAAATCTGCATGTATGTGCAAAGGTAAGACCCTTTGCTTCGAAATGTAATTACTCCTGTTTCCGCAAGTGGTTGATGACTTCCGCTGCCATCAGCAAACCAAATAAGGGCGGAATGAAAGAAATGGTTCCGTAGAAGGATTTCTTATAGTTGCTGCCGTCGGTAAGTTTTAAGGACTCATCCACCACGGGTGCAGTGGAATAAACGGTTTTTACGCCTTTGCGGATGCCCATTTTTCTGAGGCGCTTGCGCAGGTTGCGGGCAAAAGGACAAACCGTGGTTTTGCTGATGTCGCCCACCTTCATTTTCCAAGGATCGGTTTTCCCACCTGCTCCCATAGAGCTGATGATGGGCACGCCGTGATTCAGCGCAGCCTGAATAAGGAACAACTTCGGCGAGATGCTGTCGATACAATCCATCACGTAATCAAAGTTTCCTTTCTTTACCAGCAGGTCTGTATCGTCCGGCTTTTGGAACTTGTCAATCACGTTAAGTTTCAAATCCGGATTGATGTCCAGCAGCCGTTCCGCCATCAGGGCAGCTTTACCTTTTCCCACGGTACTGCTCAGGGCCGGCAGCTGTCGGTTTTTGTTGGTAACGTCAACCACATCGCCATCAACAATGGTCATGGAACCCACGCCTGCCCTGCAGATGAACTCGGCCGCATAGCTGCCAACTCCACCCATGCCAACAATCAGCACACGGGTTTGAACCAGTCGTTCCAGTTCGGCTGTTCCTATGAGCAGTTCCGTGCGTTCCAGCCACTTTAAGTCGGGAATCATCGCGCAATATTATGGTTCAGAGCTTCGCGTAATTCAGGAAAACAGATCTGCCGGCGCACCTGCGCAGAATCCGCCTTTTTCATTCCGGGCCAAACCTGTAGCTGCGGTCAATGGATCGTGTTCATAAAATAAAATCCAGTTTTCCGCTTCTGCCTCGGCAAGAATGGCTGCTTTTTCTTTCATGACCGTTAAGGGCTCGATGTCATAACCCATGACATAATTCACCGGGATGTGACTGGCAGAAGGAATAAGATCTGCCGCATAAAACACTTTGCGATCCTGAATCTGGATTAAAGGACAAATCATGCCTCGTGTATGGCCGTTCATCACCCGGATTTCAATGGCATTGCCAAGCTTTTCGAAAGCAGAAATGAAGTTTATGCGGCCCTGTTCCATGAGCGGAACAAAATTCTCTTTCAGGAAGGAAGGTTGTTCCCGTGGATTAGGGTTCAGGGCATGATTCCATTGCGCCTCGGTAACCCAGTAGCGCGCGTTTTTACAGGAGGGCTCATAACCCGTTCCATCGGCAGTTTTCACCACCGCGCCTCCGCAATGGTCGAAGTGCAGATGCGTAAGCAAGACATCCGTTACGGCATCCAGGCTGTATCCTGCCTGAGCAACGGCTTCGCGCAAAGATTGAGTTTGACTCAGGTGGTAATATCCAAAGAACTTCTCACTTTGTTTATCGCCAATGCCCGTATCTATCAAAATCAGTCGGTCATCATCTTCCACCAACAAACAACGCATGGCCCAATTGCACAGGTTCAAGGCATCTGCCGGGTTCAGTTTGTTCCAGATTTGCTTCGGAACCACGCCATACATGGCGCCACCGTCCAGCTTGAATAAGCCTGTTTGCACAACACTCAACTTCATGACACAAAACTACTTCGTAACCCAAAACAATGACTGCACCTTTGCAGCGTTCTGAACAAAAAAAGCCATTGAAACGCCTGCAACTATTCAACATCAAGAACATCTTACATCTTGTGCTGCTGCTGATTCCGGCAGGTGATCAACTGCAGGCTCAAGTGGTTAATAGCTGGGACGCCCGCCTGGGGTTTAAAATTGGCTATACCATCGGTGGCCGCCTGCGCTATGGATTTGACGCAGAATTTCTGCGGAATAAATCTTCGGAAATCAATACCAGCAAAGCCTGGGGCTTGGGTATTTCCAAGTATTGGTGTGGCATTCGTTATGGATACCGCAAAGACATCCATCGTTTGCACAGCATTTACCTGATGCGCCAGGAAGGCGCGCTGACCCTGAAAGCGGGTCCCGGATTTGTGCGCAATCCATGGGGTTACGGAAATAATGTGTATTGCCGCACGGGCGGATTGTTCATTTCTGCCGAAGGCTGGAAAAAAGAATACAAACCCCTGGTGGCCGGCGCGGATCTGCTTTTGTACATGCGCAGCACCTGGCGCTGGTACGATGCGCCTTATACCTCTGTTTATTCGGGAATCAAAACTTCCCTGCGGTAAAGAACCAACAAACACGCTTTACACAGGCTACATGTCATTGTGCTTTCTTTGCCACGATGAAAGTGTTCAGCTTCTTTTTCGGGATGTGCCTTGTTCAGCTCCTGGGCGCACAACAATTCCTCGGGCCTGTTTTGGGGCATGTAGATTTCCGCGAAGGGCGCGTGGTTATTCAGACCCTGAAACAGGAAAACGTTTCCCTGCGCTACAGAGATTCCGGCACCGGGCAGTCCTTTAAATTCACCCCACAGCAACGTACAGAGGCTTTGCGCGGCTTCACCGCAGAATTTGCCATTCCCGCCGAACCCGGAACCACCGTGGCATACCAGGTTTTGGTGGGTGAGAAACCCTCGACCAAAGAAACATTTTACTTCCGCACTCCGGCACTTTGGCGCTGGCGTAACGATCCTCCAGCCCTGCGCGTAGCTTTTGGAAGCTGCTATTACGCAAATGAACCCCGTTTTGATCGCCCGGGCAAACCATACGGCGATACAGCCACCGACATCTTCAACCGCATTGCCGATAAAAAACCGGACCTGATGATTTGGGGCGGCGACAATGTTTACCTGCGCGAACCTGACTGGGGCAGCGCAAGCGGCATTTACGCCCGTTATGCCCATACACGTGCGCAGAGCGGCCCCGCGCGTCTGCTTCACTCCTGTCCGAACTATGCCATCTGGGACGATCATGATTTCGGACCAAACGACGCCAACGGTTCTTTCATGCACAAGAACATCACCCTGCGCGCCTTTCATGATTTCTGGGCAAACCCTTCAGAAGGGCTTCCTTGCCAGCCTGGAATTACCACCTGGTTCGAACGCAGCGACGTGCAGTTTTTTCTGCTCGACGATCGCTACAACCGCACCCTGCCCGGAGATTCTGCATCGAGCATCCTCGGCATGAGTCAACGTGAATGGCTGAAGACTGCACTACTCAGTGCGCCGGCAAATGAATGGAAAGTGGTATGTGTAGGCGGACAATTTCTGAACAGTGCCGATGAAAAAGAAAACTTCGCCAAATACCCAGAGGAGCGCAACGACATCATCCGCCACATCCAGGAGCATGGCATCCGCAACGTCATTTTCCTGAGCGGTGATCGCCATTTTGCCGAACTCAGCGTATTAAAAGAAGAAGGCAAACCCACCATCTGGGATTTTACTTCAAGTCCGCTTACCTCCGGCGTTTACGCCCGTGGCGAGGAAGAACAGAACCGCTACCGTGTGCCCGGAACCGCCTACACCAAAGACCGCAACTTCGGAACGCTTGAATTTGCCGGACCACGTAATGCACGCACCCTCACACTTCGCTTGTTCGACAAACAGGGAAACCAAATTTGGGAACAGTTAATTCCGGCCGAGCAGGGAAAAAGGAAGTAATAAGCTTTGGGAAATCTTTAGTCCGGTTTCCCGTGATGTTGTCCAGATTTGAGGGTGCTCAGCCTGATTTGATGCAAACGGGTAAGTTGGTGCTGATGAACATTGAAGTTTCAAGAACAGAAACAAATCACTGTTCATTCCAAACCCAGCGCACGGCGTAATCTGCGGGGCGTTTTTGTTGCACAGCATCCATAAACTGACTCAGTGCAATGCCCATGGGATCGCTGGGATTTAATTGCAAATAGCGATTGTAGTAAGAAATCATATCGTCCAGTTCATTCCCCGTTAAGCCTTTATGGTGCAACATGCGGCGATAACAGCTTCCTGCCCTGAGCCAAGCGCTGGAATTGGGATTGTTTTGGTTTTGTGTTTTGCGGATATAGGTTTTGTAGTAAAAAAGCGCAGCACTGTCGTTCCGCTGCTTTTCCTGACTGAGGCCCAAATACCAATACGTGCCCACCTGATTGCTGTCGGTTTTTTCAACTTCGCGCAGCAATGAATCAGCCTCTCGGTAACGCCTCTGATTCATCACGGAATGAGCCAGAAGATGCACAAGTGTATAATCGCTGGGCGTTCTGCGCAGTCCCTGACGAAAAATATATTCCGCCCTGCGAAAATCCCCTTCTTTCATGGCTTCAGCACCTTCGGCATAAGCATCTTGGGCGCGAAGCGCTTCAGTGCTTCCCAATAAAAACAAGGCCAACAATATGCCGGCAATGAAACTGAAGCGGAAATTCATGAACTTTGTATGTGTCATTTCGGATGAATCTTACGCAAAGATTATTCCTATTTCTTCTAATTCTGAGCTTCGGTTCCTGCAACCGGGAACAGCTGGACGACTGTATTACCGGTTACGGAACAGATTCTTCAGAAATCCGCATCCTTGAACCGTTCCGAAGTATTGAAGCCGGACAGGAATTTGACGTGTTCCTCACCCAGGATACCAGCCTCCCGGAACAAGTGACCATTTCCAGCGGAGCTAAACTGCTGAAAGGCATCAAAACCTTTGTAAAGAATGGATTGCTCACCTTCAGCGACGAAAACCGGTGCAACTGGGTACGGAAAATGCATCAAAATCCGCGCTGTACCGTGAATGTACACAAACTGGAATCCATTCACCTGAAAGGTGCTGCAGCCCTGAAAAGCATGGATACCATTTGGGGTGAAGCGCTGACCATTGACCACAAAAGCGTTTACGACCTGGACTTGAAGCTTCGCTATGGAAATGTAAGCGGCGGAAGCATCAATTGCGGGAAAACCATCCTTTCAGGATATGCCGGCATCTTCGCTTATGAAGTGAATGATGTTGGACAGTTGCTGGCAGAGAACCTGCATACCGAAGACATTTACCTGTACCATTTTTCTCCACTGGACAGCAAAGTCAGCGCGCGCATGTGGCTGGAAATTTCTGTCTTTGGAAAAGGGAATGTGCAATACCGGGGCAATCCGAAACGCGGCACGAAGTTTATTGAAGGCGGACAAGGGAAAATCATACAGATACCCTGATGAACACACAAGATTTTCTGGTTTATGGCATCATAGCCGCGAACGTATTGTACAGTTTCGCAGGCTTTGAGCGGCCTGCCCTTTTTGAGCAGGGATATTTCCGTGTGGGAAATCTGAAATATCAAAAAGAATGGTGGCGGTTGCTGAGCAGCGGTTTCCTGCACGTGGATATCACCCATTTGTTGGTGAACATGTACACCTTGTACATGTTTGGCCCATTGCTGCTCCATTTCATTGGCGCGAGTCAATTCCTGCAGGTTTATTTGGGCGCCCTGATTGGTGGGAATATGCTCAGTCTTTGGGTGAACCGCCGTCAGGATGCTTATACTGCGGTGGGCGCATCCGGAGCCATCACGGGAATTGTTTTTGCCACGGTGGTCATCCTTCCATCAATGGAACTGAGTCTGTTCTTTATTCCCATTGGAATTCCGGGTTGGCTGTTCGCGATCATGTACACCTTGTTCAGCATTTGGGGCGTTCGTTCCATGGCCGGAAATGTTGGACATGATGCGCATTTGGGCGGAGGAATCTCGGGAACTTTGGTCCTGCTTGCGCTTCAACCCATGCTCTTCTTGTATTCCTGGAAGGTAGTGCTGGGTATTTTGCTTCCTTCCATTGCATTCTTCCTGATTCTTTGGTTAAAACCACATTGGTTGAAGAGATAAAGAAAATATTTCTATATTTGCACCCCGTTTCGGAAGCACATTCAGGCCGTTAAGGCTGGAATGTAATTCCTGAAATGCCCAGGTGGCGAAATTGGTAGACGCACTGTCTTCAGGCGGCAGCGCCCACAAGCGTGCAGGTTCGAATCCTGTCCTGGGCACCAAATCAATCAAAAAGACATCCGGAATATTACACCGGATGTCTTTTTGCCCAGTTGGTGAAATTGGTAGACACGCCATCTTGAGGGGGTGGTGCTTCACGGCGTGCTGGTTCGAGTCCAGTACTGGGCACATGAAACCGGACGCTGTTCCGGTTTTTTTATGTGTATGAGGGAAGAAGAATATGCCCGTCAGTTGCGCAAGCCAGAAGGCAGCTCAGGTATTGATGTTGCCCTGAGGATGAATCAACTGAACAACCTAATGTACACGCAATGCTTCCGGATGTTTCCTCATCAGGCATTCAACATGCTTGAAATTGGCCCGGGTAACGCTATGGCCGCAACATCTTTACTTCAGGAAAGACCAGAAATCAGCTATACCGGCATTGACTACGCTCCCGACATGGTTGCTCAAGGGAAACTTCAACTTCATCCGTTTGGTGCGCGCGCAAGCTACCAACTTGGAAACGCAGAACTGCTTCCCTTCCCAGATGCTTCATTCGAGGTACTGCTGAGCATCAACACTTTATATTTTGTCGCTGAACCTGAAGCCGTGCTTCGTGAATGGGCGCGGGTATTGAAACCCGGTGGAATGATGTGCATTGGACTAAGAAGTAAGGAAAGCATGGAAAACCTGGGTCTGCACCAACACGGTTTTCAACTTTTTGAATCAGCATCACTTTGTGCCCTGCTGAAACAAGCCGGAATTTCTTCATGTCAAACCATAGAAATCAGGGAACCGGAACG
>JBDKIU010000012.1:0-5802 GCA_039796915.1 Bacteroidota bacterium
TGACCATCAACAGAACAAACGCTTCATCATGGCGGACCTATACCTTCTTCCCTATTGGAAAAGGAAGCACTTATGCGCCTGCCCGTCTGGAAGGAATCAGCGGAGCCACAGCCTCTTTCAAAGTGGAATATTTCCCAACCAGCTACAGTGGAGACAACACCATCAACAGTCCATTGGACAGTATTATTTCTTCAGAACACTGGAAAGTGAACCGTATTGGAGGCACCAATGCCATCCGTGCCCATGTGTACACAGCCAATATTCCGAGTGCCTGGACATCAGCCAAGCATCGTATTGCGTACAATCATGCTACCAGCAACGGCTGGATTAACGGTGGAAAAAGTAATTCTGAAGTTACCAGCTTCCTGCGTGCAGGAAACGCCCTGGATGCTGCGATTGATGTTGCATACGTTACTGCCGGCTTCGACAAGGATGCTGCCGCTCCTATGATGGTTGCTGCCGAAGGCATCAGCGGAACCGAAGTTGCTACCCAGCGTACCAACACAGCACAGCTTGACAACAGCGGCAAGCCACTGGTTCAGTTTAATGTATTCCCGAACCCTGTTGCCGGTATCCTGAACCTGGAAGTTATCAATGCCGATAAAGGCGTTGTTACCATCAGCGACCTGACCGGTAAAATCTTCGGAACGTTTAATGCTGCTGAAATAAAGTCTATTGATTTCAGCGCATTTGCCCGCGGTCTGTACCTGGTGAACTTCACCGACGGTCTGGTGAACATCACCCACCGCATCTCTAAAAACTAAGCGCCTTCATTGGCCACCAAAAAAGCCCTCAGGAGTTCCCGGGGGCTTTTTTTATGCGCATGCACCAGGGCAATAATTTTTACATTTGCCGTATGAAATTAAAGTCAAGCCTTCTGGGTTGTTTGTTCCTTGCCGTTTGCTCGCTTTATGGACAAACATACACCCACAGCCTGCGCACCAACACCTACCAACACCTTCGCGCCGGCTTGCGCACCTACAAAGACAGTAATTCCATTCTGGACACTGTGTTCAAAACCAGTTTCCAGATTCCCTATTTCGGCAAAGCCTACAGCGACAGCATTATCGTTTGGGGCAACAGCCAATTTGCCATTACAGAGTTTGAATTTGACGATGAAGGTTCGGCATTTGGCGCAGAACTAACCCCTAGAAAAGATGGCAAGAGTTTCATTGCCCAAACCACCGAAGGAAACAGCCCCAATCGGATCTTCAAAATAGAATGGGGCAATCTTGGATTTCTGTACGACACGTTGGGCTTTGACTCTGTGAGTTATCAGGTTTGGTTCTATGAAGGCAGCGGCGTCATTGAATACCACTACGGACCGTCCAGTGTAAACAATCCTTTTTCCTGGGATGGTGAAGTCGGCCCTTACGTGTACCTCATTGATTACGATGGCGAAAACACCTATGGCCTGAAGGGTAATCCTGCCACGCCAACTTCCTACAGCTCTTTTTTAACGGGCGCTGGTCCGTTAACCGCAGTACCGGCAGCCAACGCGGTATTCAGATTTACACCTGCGGCCGGAAACAATATTCAAACCCCGGAACTGCCAAGTATGAAGGTACGCAACAACGGCCACGGCAGTTTAGCGGTGGAAGCGGCAACGCCTGTACTTTCGCTCCGCATGTACAGCATGGACGGAAAGTGCGTGCATGAGGTTCAGGGTGCACAGATGCAAACAAACCATCTTCCTGCCGGTGTTTACTTGCTGCAGGCAGCCACAGCGTATCGCAACGAAGTAATCAAAATAGTCATTCCGTAATCGTGATGACCTGAAACAAAGAAAAACCCGTCCTTCAGACGGGTTTTTCTTTGTTCATCCAGCGCTGAAAGCGATCCACCTGTGTATTCAGCACTACGCCAAGCACCACCAGAAACATCCCAAGCAATTCGAAAATACTGCTTGTTTCACCAAACAACATCCAGCCGAAGAGCAGGCTGTACACCACTCCGGTATAGGTTGCCGGTGTCACCCGATTCACTTTGTCGGCCTGATAGGCTCGGGTCATGAAGTACTGACCGGCCTGCGTGCATAAGCCAAAAAGCAACAGCAGCAGCCAGTCACTTCCCGAAGGCGCAACCCACTGACTGGGATAGAACAGCAGCCAAATCAGCGTAATGGGCAAGGTTACCACGGGGAAGTAGAACAAAATCACATGTGGCGATTCCTTCCCGCTCAGGGCACGGATGACCGAATAGGCACAAGCGGAAAAGAAGGCGCTTCCCAAGCCCACCAAAAACCAGGTTGTATCCACTGCGCCAAAGCCTTTCACCATGGCCACACCCAACACACAAATGCCAAGGAACAGCCATTGTATGCGCAGCGAGCGTTCACCTAAAATCAGCCAGGCAATGATGCCGGCAAATACCGGGGAAAGGTATTGAATCACCACTGCCGAAGCCAATTCCATGTTCTGCAAAGTCATGAAATACATGATGAGACCGGCGGAGCCGAATAAACCTCTGAGGAAAAGCAACTTCCTGTTGTTGCCCCAAAGCCCCTGCCCTTTCCAGCGTAACATACCGGCGCTGAGCAGCAGGGTAATGACACTTCTGAAAAACGCCAGTTCAATGGCCGGAATCTGCGGCATTAAGCGGGCCAGAACGTTCATGAAGGAGAAAAAGAAGGCGGAAATCAGCATCAGCTGAAATCCGCTCAGGCGGGGAATGGTCATTGATTTCAAAGACCGCCTCCGCTCCCTTGTTTGAGTTTATCCTTCAGTTGTTGTTTCAGCTTTTGTTTTTCGGCCTCCAGCTTGCGCTTCGCCTCTTCTTCTGCTTTTCGTTTTTCTTCCTGAATCCGGGCTTCAGCAGCCTGTTTTTCCTGCTCCAGTTTTCGGGCCGCCTCGGCTTTCAGGCGCTCAGCTTCCTGAATTCCGGCCTGTTTCAACCGTTCCAGACTGTCTTTGGCCCTTGCTTCTGCAACCAGCTTTTGTTGTTCCAGCTGCTTTTTCGCCTGTGCTTTAAGGTCAGCGGCAGCCTGATTTGCAGCGGTACGCAGCGCTACTTTCACCGTTGGATTGGAAAAACGACCTCCAATGCTAAAATCCACCGGCAACTGATCCGGTGTACGCACCTGAATTCCTTTTTTGGCCGCTTCCTGCTGCCAGGCATTCAGCATGGTATTTCCAGGCTTTAAACTTTTTACGGGCATGAGCAAACGACCACCGTATTGCAAGGTTTCATCGAGCAGACTTCCGCCGCCAACCTTCATTTGAATACCACCGGGAAGCATGGCACTGAGGGAATCTTCCAGACTGAATACCCCGCGATTGATGTTGAAGGCAAATCGCTGATTTTTTAGGTCAACCCTCGACGCAACGGGAATTCCCAGTTGTGCTGATATTTTCCTGATGACTTCCAGCTGTTCTACCGCAGCTTCACTGATGCGCACCAATCCGCGCACCTCCATGGTTTGGTAGTTCGGCTTCAGATGGTCGCTGAAAATGCTTTTGAAAGAGATATCCGCAGAAAACAATCCTTTAGCATACTGTGCCAGTGGCGCATATTTTCGGACCATCGGGAAATAGGTAAAACTCTGCGGAATGCTCATTTCATTGGCAGTAAACGCAAGATTTGCCGCCGGGTTGCTGCTGTTCTTGCTGTCATAAACGCCTTTCATGGAAATGGTTCCGCCCAGCAATCCCGCCTGAACGCCGCTTAGGTCCAGTTGTCCATCTTTTAGCATGGCGTTACCTCGTACATTTTGCAGGGTGAGTTGTTCATACTTCAAAGCATCAACGGCAACGGCCAGGGCCAGATTCAGGTCGCGCGGCAACAACGGCGCTACCAAAGGCATGGTGTCGGCACTTGGGTTTCCGGCCGGGGCTGATGTTGCCAGAAACTCATTGACATCCAGCAACTTACTGTTGAATTTCAGGTTTCCCTGCAGCACCGATTTCCCTAAGGCATAACCAATGAAATCATGTACATCGCCGGTCATGTTGAAGTCGGAACGCCCGTAGGTTCCGCTGCACTCGGGCATCTGCAGCATTTCTGGTGCGAAGTCGAGCTGCATGGCGTTCAGTTGCAGCGCCGGCTCCGCGGTGCCTGTGGTATAAACCAATTCACGCACCTGTATTCCGCCTTTGGCTGCAAAATCCTGATAGCGCTCGGCCTGGATGGCGCTATACCTTCCTGCCGCAGCGATGTCGGCTTTCACATTCCCTGCCAGACGTGTATTTTTTTCCAGTGGCAACAATCCGGAAATCCGGCTCAAATCCAGGTTTCCGTTCAGGAACGCGCGCAACTGCGGATCTGAAACAGGCGTTTGCACGTTTAAAGACGCATGAATGGGGCTTCCGGCAATAGTTGCCTGAAAGGTATCGAGGTCAATCAGCGTATGGTCGGCCACGCCGTCGGGATTTTCTACGAGCAAATTCAGCCTGATCTGCTCCGCCTTAAACGGCATGTTCGGATAACTGAAATTGCCGTTGCTGATGTTCAGCTTGGTTTGAAACGCCGGCATCCGGGTTTCACTGTATTTACCCTTCACCATAGCCGCAAAAGCCAGACTGCCTGTGGCCTGCAACTGTTCAAAAGAAGTTTGATACATCCCGGGAATCACCGACAAGAAGGACTTGAAGTCCTGACGCAGGGCCTGAACGCGTACGTCCATGTCCATATCGGCATCGTTCATATCCACAAATCCTTCGGCTGCCAGCTGCAGCGCGTTCAGCAAAAGCGTTCCTTTCCGGAAGGTGAAGCGCATGGCATTCATGTCCATGTCTAAATCAGCATTGAGCTCGAGCAAAGCCTTGTGCACCCAGGAAACGCCGCCATATTCCATGGTGCATTGCTGCGCTTTGGTGGCGGTACTGAGCAGAAACTGGCTTGCGGTGAAATCTCCGCTCAGGCGGTGATTCAGGTCTTGAAGCGCCATCCTGAAACCCAGGGAACGGTCGTCATAAACCAAAGCCGAACGACTGATGCTGAGTTGTTCCAGCGCCAGCCGGAAATTAGAGGCAGCCGTATCTGTTTTGACAGCCGCAGTATCAGGCTTTACGATGTCCCAGTTGGCTTTTCCCGACTCCAAAACCTTGAGATGCACGGATGCATCCTCCAGGCTCACCCGGGAAACTTCCATGGGACCGGAACCAAACAACGACTTCAGGTTGATGGTCAAAGAAATCTGTCCGGCACGAAGCAAGGTATCGGCAGCAAAGGAATCCACTCCGGAAATGCGCACATCAGAGATTGCAACGCTGAGGTTTGGGAAATTCTTAAACAGGCTCAGGCTTACGGATTCATTGAAATCAATCTTCGCCATGACCGATTTTTGGGCATAGCGTTTTACCGCCCGGACCATGCTGCCCTTGAAGAACAGGGGAAACAACAAAGCCATGAGTAAAATGACCCCTATCGCGATGCCCGAAACCTTAAAAAACTTCTTCATGATGTGCTTAAAAGGTCAAAATTAATACCATCTTTTGGACAGCTCGTGAAGTTGTGTATAAAGCCCCTGTAAGCAAAGCTGCATCTGCAGTGCTTCCGCTTCATTTTTGTGTGATGAACTTCTACTTCCTTCGCCAGGGTATCCGGACCGCGGGATTGTTTCTCATGTCCGCCCTGTTGTTATTCGTGGCAGCCTGTGAAAAAGATCCTGAAGACTGCAAAGACAAGATGAGTTTCTACCAGGATGCCGACGGTGATGGCTATGGGAATGCAGCCATGGCCCTGCTGCGCTGCACACAACCGGATGGATATGTGCCCGACGCCAGCGACTGCAACGACCAGGATTCAAGCATCCATCCGGGCGCTGTGGAGATAGACGACGACGGCATCGATCAGGATTGCGAC
>JBDKIU010000013.1:0-15703 GCA_039796915.1 Bacteroidota bacterium
GATTCTTCATGGATCTTTAGCCATGCCCGACCTGCAAGCTGATTTTCAGATCCATTACCGGAAACAGGGTGCTTACATTCTTTTGTGGACGGAATTGCCGTCCGGATAAGCCGTAACTACGGTACCCGTTTGCTTTACCAGCTCGTTGCGCATGTTCTGTGTGTACATATAATATCCCATCAGGTTGGCTTCTTCCTCGGAACCTTCCGGTGGCATCCCCTGAAATTGCGCCTCTGTATCACGTATAATCAGATCCAGTTTTTTGCGCCTGAGGTGCAGGAACACGCCTAGGAATTCCTGATAGATGTTGGCCTCCTCCCCCACCACGGCAATTTCATGTTTGGCCCAATGGTCGGAAAGTGTGTACTCCAGACTCAGCACTTCAGCAGCAAAAGCGGAAAGTTCCGGATCTGTGGCTCCAACAAAATAATGCGGGTCCAAATCTGAACCGGAAGCAAATAATTCGCTGATGTAGGCAAAGCTGCGTGAACACATCGGGTCATTGAAAGATTCCGGACCACCCTGATGCAGTTCCTGGGCCACCATTTGCCAAAGTTTGAACTCTTCGGTGATTTGTGCCTGACCATGACGAATGATCAAGCGCAACAAACCACGCTCCTGATGCACATCGTCAAACTTGATTTCTTTCAGGTTCGTGGCCGTTTGTGTAGCCATCAGTTCCAGGTGTTCATTCACCTGCTTCTGGTCGTCTTTATGCACCGAACGAACCATGCGGTTCAATTCATACAGCAACTGTTCTGCGCCCTGGCCCGAAACTTCGGCCAGTTGTCGCACCAATTCCGTGCGCTTGAGTGTATCACGAATCAGGCTGAGGCTGCCAAGGATGTCGCGGATGGCATCTGCGCGGAGGATGGGATCGCCACCGGCGCCGTCGAACAACAATTTTGCCTTGAAGAGAATGAAGTTCTGTTCATTGGCTTCCAGGAAAGATAAAAACGCCTCGGGACCCAGTTTGCGACACAGGCTGTCGGGATCTTCCCCATCGGGAAAGCGCACCACACGAACGTTCAGGTCCTCTTTCAGCATCAGGTCAATTCCCCTCAGCGATGCTTTGATTCCCGCGGCGTCGCCATCGTACAGCACGGTGACATTGGGCGTGAACCTGCGGATGAGGCGAATCTGGCTATCGGTGAGTGCCGTGCCGCTGCTGGCCACCACGTTGTCAATACCCGACTGGTACAAGGTAATCACATCGGTATATCCTTCGGTGAGGTAAACCTTGTCCTTTTTCTTCACCGAGGCTTTGGCCTGGAACAATCCAAACAGATGATTGCTCTTGTGGTAAACCGGACTTTCCGCCGAATTGATGTATTTGGGCTGGCCTTCCGCCTTGCCCATAATTCTTCCACCAAAAGCCACTACCCTGCCCGAAACGGAACAAATCGGAAAGATGACCCGGTTTCGGAACATGTCGAACCACTTACCGGAATCCGACTTCTTCACCAGGCTGGCGGTTTCCAGAAATTCTTTCTGGTAAGAAGCTTTTTCAGCGGCAGTAAGCAATCCGTTCCATTGGTCTGGAGCGAAGCCCAGTTTCCAATGCCTGATGGTACTTAATTCGAGCCCACGTTCACGGAAATAAGGCAATCCAATCAGGTTGCCATCTTCGGTTTCATGCAGTTGTTGTTCAAACCAGGAGGCGGCAAAATCCAGCACGGCATACAGGCTTTCGCGCAGCTTCTGCTCTTCCTGCATTTCCTCGGCCTCCGGCTGTCCGGTTTCAATCAGCTCAATGCCGTAGCGGGTTGCCAGCTTCCGCACAGCTTCCACAAAAGAAAGTTGCTCCAGTTCCATCACAAACTGAACTGCATTTCCGCCTTTGCCACAGCCGAAGCATTTATAAATACCTCTGGCAGGATTGACGTTGAAGGAAGGCGTTTTCTCGTCGTGGAACGGACACAGTCCGGTATAATTTGCGCCTCTTTTTTTCAGCGTAAGGTACTGGCCAACAACCTCTTCAATAGGTGCTGCATCAATAACCTGATCTACGGACTGCCTGGCAATCATGGTTTGCCGAGAATTGGATCAGCGCACCAGGCTGAAGCGACGCAGACGAAACACCTTACCGTTTCTGTACTGCTTCTGCACAATACCCAGCTCCTTGCTGATGCTGATGTTTTTGTACACCGGATGTTTGGCAAAGGCCACACGAATTACATTATTGTATTCAACACCACCAATGCGTACAGATTCGTCATAGCGGAAGGAATCATTTCCACCGCCGGAAACAGCCTTGGCATCGGCCCAGAAAACAGGACCATAGGTCAATGCGGAATCCATGGTAATGAAGGCAATCTGATCTACAGGATCGCCCATGCCGGATTCGGCGCGAACCATCACATCGTTGTTCAGGTCAGACTTCAGCATATACCTGAAAAAGCTCACTTCAATTTTGTCGAAACGGTTTTTTCCGGTGGTGTACTCGGCAACAACCACCCGTTCCTGAATTGTGGTATCATCTACTTGTTGGTAGATCCACTCAGATCCATTCTGGAATTTGAAAAAATCAACGGTGGTCTGATTCAGCGGAACGGTGCGAATCGGTTCAGTTTCGCAGGAACTCAACATCCATAACCCGGAGGCAGAAAACAACATCAGATAAATAGACGCATGGAACTTCATTGTGTATAACTTCGCGACGGTAAGCCACAAAAATAGAAAAAAATGTCAGACGTGAAATCCCGCATTCATGAGCAGGCCCAGGCACTGCAGCCAAAGCTGATTGCCATGCGCCGTCACATCCACATGCATCCTGAACTGAGCTTTGAGGAGTATGCAACCGGGGCGTTCATCGAACAGACATTGGCTGCCGCCGGCATTTCCTGCACCACAGTGGCGGGAACCGGAAGGGTGGCGCTCATTCAGGGGAATTTGCCCGGCAATTTGGTGGTTGGACTTCGTGCAGACATGGATGCGCTGCCCATTGAAGAAGCCCAGGACCGTCCGTACCGTTCCACCATTCCGGGGAAAATGCATGCCTGCGGCCACGACGTACATACTACCTGCTTGTTGGGCGCGGCCATAATGCTCCAAGAAATGCGTGACCATTTTGGCGGCACCGTGAAATTGATTTTCCAGCCCGGCGAAGAACGATTGCCCGGCGGTGCCAGCCTGATGATTGCCGAGGGTGTATTGGAAAACCCCAAGGTTGACCTGATGATTGGCCAGCATGTGATGCCACAACTTCCCGTGGGTGTTACAGGTTTCAGGCCGGGATTGTACATGGCCAGCACCGATGAATTGTACCTCACGGTGAAAGGGAAAGGCGGCCACGGAGCCATGCCACATTTCAATATTGACCCGGTAACGGCGGCAGCGCAAATCATTGTAGCCCTGCAACAGGTAGTCAGCCGGTCTGCCAACCCTGCAATTCCAAGTGTTTTGTCGTTTGGCAAGGTGGAAGCCAAAGGCGCCACCAACATCATCCCGGAGCAGGTTGTGCTGGAAGGCACCTTCAGGACCATGGATGAAGAATGGCGTGCAGACGCACACGAACGCATCCGCAGCATTGTAAGCCATACGGCTGCGGCATTTGGTGCCGAGGCTACACTTGAAATCCGAAAAGGTTATCCATTCCTGCAAAACCATGAAGCCCTGACGGAGCGCTGTAAAAGCTGGGCGTCGGCCTTTTTAGGCCCAGAAAAAGTTACCGCTCTGGGCATCTGGATGGCTGCAGAAGATTTCGCCTATTTCAGTCAGGCGGTACCGAGTTGCTTTTACAGGCTGGGCGTACGCAATGAAGAGAAAGGCATTGTACACAGCGTGCACCATCCTCATTTTGACATTGATGAAACTGCACTGCCATTGGGTGCAGGCATGATGAGCTGGCTGGCCATTCAGGCCCTGAACAACGGCTTAGGCACCAATTAATGCCCGCAGGGCATCAACCTGGCTTTCCCAAAGCATGCGGGTTGCTTCTTCTTCGCCCTCGTTGCAATAATCAACCACGAGCAGTTCCACATCACCGGTCAATTCATCCTGAACAATATGAAGCTCAAAGCTTTCATGCTCAGGAGCATCTTTCCATTGGAAACGCACATACTTATTGTACTGGCTTTTCACCATTTCAGCGCTATTGCCCGTTCCGTCTTCCCAGGAAAAATCAAACACCTGATTGTGCACGTTCACATTGTCGGCAAACCATGACTGTAAACCTGTTGCAGTAGAAATGTAGTTGTAGAGAATGCCCACAGAGGAATGCATTTCAAATTCCATTTCTAAGCGAAGGCGGCCGGTAGATTTATGTTTCGTCATAGGGTAGCTTTTCGTGGCTATGCTGCAATTAAACGTGTAAGGGCGCTTAATTCCAAAGAGTGTTTGTAAATAATGAGGTTTTGAACAGCCGGCCATTAAATTCGCCTTATGAATCGTCGCTTTGGAAGCATCCGCGGCTTCCTGCTTGTTTTGCTGCCCTTATTCGCGCTCTGTTTCCTGCTTTTGCTTGTCTCGGGAAATGAAGCTGTAACGGTTTGGGTCAACCAACACCACCATCCGCTGCTGGATCAGGGATTGAGTCAAATCACCCTGCTTGGCGACTGGATATTGTACGTGGTGGTTATCCTTGCCGGATGGCGCAGCAACCGAAGACATGCAGCGGTTGGCATCCTCGCACTCGCCGTCAGCGGTTTGCTTGTTGCGCTGTTGAAACATCAGGTTTTTCCTGAACGCCAGCGGCCCTCGGCCACGTTAGCTGCGGGTAGCATCCGTGCAGTTCCAGATGTGCCGCTGCACCGCAACAATAGTTTCCCAAGCGGACATACAGCTACCGCGTTTACCGGATTTTGCTGTCTTGCCTTTTTCACACGCAAAACCGCCATTCAGGCACTGTTTGCCCTTGCCGCAGGCTTGGTAGCTTACAGCAGAATGTATCTGGGGCAACATTTTCTTAACGACGTGCTCGCGGGGGCCGCGATTGGAACAGCCGTGGCTTTGGCCATTGACTGGATCTTTCAGATGTGGCAACCCCGTTGGCTGAACCCTGAACAGGTATAAAGACAGGTACGGTTATGATTCCACAACACAAGGCACATCTTTGGATCAGCTTGCTGGGCGCAGTATTGTTCCTGCCTTTTCTGGGCAGCGTACACCTGTTTGACTGGGACGAAATCAACTTTGCCGAAGCAGCCCGGGAAATGCTGGTAAGTGGCAACTACCAGCTGGTACAAATTGATTTTCAGCCATTTTGGGAAAAGCCGCCTTTGTTCATCTGGCTGCAGGTATTGAGCATGAAACTGTTTGGCGTGAACGAATGGGCCGCCCGATTGCCCAATGCCATCGCCGGCATCATCACGCTGAACATTTTGTATTCCCTGGGAAGCAGGCGCACCTCATTTTTTGGTGGCATGTTCTGGGTCTTGCTTTATGCAGGAAGCCTCACGCCGCATTTTTACTTCAAAAGTGGGATCATGGATCCGGTGTTCAACCTGTTCATGTTTCTGGCCATCATTCAATTGTACCAGAGTTCGCGTCGTTCAGAGCTGGTGGCCAATTACCGGCTGAACTTCATGTTGGCTGGTTTGTTTACCGGTCTGGCAGTACTGACCAAAGGGCCGGTAGCCTTGCTGTTGATCGGACTCACCGCGCTGATTTTTTACCTGCGCCGGGGATTGCGATACTTCCCCAGCATCAGTGAGCTTGGCGCCGCATTGTTGTCATTTACCGCGGTGGTTTCCGTTTGGTTTCTGCCCGAATGGCTTCGTCACGGCAACTGGTTCATGGAGAAATTCATCACCTATCAGCTGGACTTGTTCAAAGGAAACATGGAAGCCCATGAACAGCCATTCTGGTACCATCCGCTGGTGTTGCTGGTGGGCTGTTTTCCGGCGGCTATTTTCGCGCTCCCTGCCTTAAAAATCAACCGCGACCGCAGCTCAGAAATCAACCTCTTCCATGAATGGATGCTTATTCTGTTCTGGGTTGTGCTGGTGGTTTTTTCCATCACCAAAACCAAAATTGTGCATTACAGCAGCATGTGCTGGTTCCCGCTCAGCTTCATGGGCATGCTGACCATGTGGGATATCTTCAGAAACCAAACCAAAAGCTATCGCTGGCTGACCATCATTTTATTGCCCGTGGGCCTGCTGTTGGGCATTGCCTTTACCGCCGTTCCGCTGTTGGGCTCCAGCACTGCGGTTCTGGAACTGATTGCACCGTACATCAAAGATCCTTTTGCCATGGCAGCTCTGCGTTCGCAAGGTTCATGGATGGGCTGGGAATGGGTGATTGGCTTGCTTTGGATTGGCGGAATTTCTTTCTGGACCATCCGCGCCATGCGCAGAAAAGATGGCTGTCACGCCTTGCTGAGGCTTCCTGTTCTGGTAATGTTCTTTGTTCCCCTGTACGCCATCTTCTGCGTGCCGCCCATTGAATCGCAGGTTCAGGGTCACTACATCCGCCAACTGAAAACCGCAGCCGGGAAAGGCATACGCATCTGGCATGACGGCTTCAAAAGTTACGCTCCTTATTTCTACGGACAGCGCAAGGAAGCTTTTGATGGCGGCATGGTGAAGGCCATTTGGGCAGAAGAAATGTCGCAGCGCGGAATCACAGACATCAGGCAATTCAGCCAGCATGAAGTGGGCGCGGTAGAAGCGCGAATCCGGAGCCGTTTGCAGGGTGCTGCACCCTTAAATGAATCTTGGTTGGTGGTGGTAAAAACCAACAAACGTCAGGGATACGACACCTGCCGCAACATGCAGCTGCAAGGATCGGCAGGCGGTTATCTATTCTATTTGCGACAGGCCGGAAAGTAAAGGCCTTGCTCAGCCCGCGTGGTCCATGGCCGCCTTGATGAAGCGCACAAACAGCGGATGCGGATTCTCGACCGTGCTTTTCAATTCCGGATGGAACTGCACGCCCACAAACCAGGGATGCGAAGGAATTTCCACAATTTCACCCAACCCGGTTAATGGATTGATGCCCGTAAGCACCATTCCTGCCTGCTCAAAAGAATCTTTATACTGGTTGTTGAATTCATAGCGATGGCGGTGGCGTTCGCTGATGTTTTGCTTTCCATAAGCTTTAAAGGCGAAGCTGCCTTTTTGCAACTGACAGTCATAAGCGCCAAGCCTCATCGTTCCCCCCATTTGCTTGATCTGCTTCTGCCCTTCCATCAAATCAATCACGGGGGCTGAAGTTTCCTGATTCATTTCCACCGAATGGGCATCGTGCAGGTTCAGAACATTGCGGGCAAATTCAATCACGGCGCATTGCATGCCGAGACAGATGCCGAAGAACGGAATTCCTTGTTCGCGGGCAAAGCGCACGGCCTCCAGTTTACCTTCAATGCCGCGTGAGCCAAAGCCCGGTGCCACCAGAATCCCATCAAAGCCCGACAGCTTTTCAGCTACGTTTTCTGCGGTCAGGTATTCTGAATGTACGCTGCTTACCTGCACTTTACATTGGTTTGAGGCACCGGCATGGATGAATGCCTCGTTGATGGATTTATAGGCGTCCGGCAATTCTACATATTTCCCTACCAGGGCAATGTTCACCTCGGCTTTTGGATGTGTGAGCCGAAACAGGAAGTCTTTCCAAACAGATAAATCGGGCTCAACCTTGCTGCTCAGCTTCAATTTAGAAAGCACCACCTTGTCGAGCTTTTCTTTCTGCATCACCAGCGGCACTTCGTAAATGGTTTTTACGTCCATACTTTCAATGACCGCATTGGGCGTTACGTTGCAGAAGAGGGCCAGTTTACGCCGAACCTCGGCATTGAGTGGCTTTTCCGTGCGACATACCAGCACTTCCGGCTGTACCCCAACTTCCAGCAAGCTTTTAACGCTGTGCTGTGTGGGCTTGGTTTTGAGTTCACCGGCAGCCGCCAGGTAAGGAACCAGGGTAAGGTGAATTACCAGCGCGTCTTCGGAACCCAGTTCCCACTTGAGCTGTCGCACCGCTTCGATGTATGGCTGAGATTCAATGTCGCCAACGGTTCCGCCAATTTCCGTGATGACAATATCGTACAGACCGCTGTCACCCAACAGGCGAATGCGCCGTTTGATTTCATCCGTGATGTGCGGAATGACCTGCACTGTTTTTCCGAGGTACTGCCCTTTGCGTTCGTTCTCGATAACCGTAAGGTAAATACGTCCGGTGGTTACGTTGTTGGCCTGTGAGGTTGGCACGTTCAGGAAACGCTCGTAATGACCCAAATCCAGGTCAGTTTCGGCGCCGTCTTCAGTCACAAAACACTCACCGTGTTCGTAGGGATTAAGGGTTCCGGGATCCACGTTAATGTAGGGATCCAGCTTTTGAATGGTTACCGTATAGCCTCTGGCCTGAAGCAATCTTGCCAGAGAAGCTGCGATGATGCCTTTTCCAAGGGAAGAGGTTACCCCACCCGTAACGAATACATATTTAGGTTTTTTCATAGGATTACTGTCCTAACGGAACAGCAGTTACGGGGTTCAAAAGTAGCTGACACGAGGCCGCTGCATCAAGCCAGCTCCGGGTGGCTTTTCAAAAAATTCTCCACATGTGCTAAATCTTCCGGGCTATCCACGGCCGGACTTTGAAAATCTGTTTCCACCATGCGGATGGAATAACCGTGCTCCAGCCAGCGAAGCTGCTCCAGCATTTCCGCCTGCTCCAGTATTCCTGAGGGCAATGTTGCCAATTCCTGCAGCACCGCGGCACGGAATGCATAAACACCGATATGCCTGAAATACGGCGCCTTCTGCCCCCATTGCGCGGCGTCCAGTCCGCGTACCGCCGGAATGGCCTGCCTGCTGAAGTACAGGGCATCTCCATTGTTCCGGCATACCACTTTCACCATGTTGGAATCATGCAGAAAAGCCGGATCGTGGATGGGCTTCATCAGTGAGGCAATCTGCACAGACGGGTCACTGAAAGCGGCGCAGAGGGATTGAATTTGTCCGGGCTGAATAAAGGGTTCATCGCCCTGAACATTCACCACGATGCCGTGATTAACCCCGCTTAATGCGGCAGCTTCTGCACAGCGATCCGTTCCGGAGGCATGCATACCGGTCATCACCACACGGGCAAAGGTTGCGGCATGAGCTTCAATCCTTTGGTCATCGGTTGCCACAATCACCTGGGTAATTCCTGTTGTTTTTGCAGCCTGTTCTGCAACGCGCTGCAGCATGGATTTCCCGGCAATATGCACCAGAGGTTTCCCCGGAAAACGGCTGCTGGCGTAACGGGCGGGAATGATGATGTGAACGGGATCCATGGCGCAAAGAAAAGAAAAAGGCCGCGCGCTGCGACCTGTCCTGACCATTGTATGCTGTGGTGAACTTGCTTCTGTTCAGGGATTTGTACCGCGAAGACCGCAGTGCACCCAATCTTGCCAATCCTGTTCGGAGAGCAACTGTTTCACGCCAAGCAGGTAGGATTCGTAGTGTTTTCTGATCAGGGAAGCGAGGCGTTGCCTGTTCACGTCGTTGCGCATGGAATCGCGCACCTGCTCGTTGAGCTGCAGCAACCTTGAGCCCAGTGCTTCCTGACTGATTCTTCCTTTCTGGTATTCGTTCATCAGGGGACGATACCACAGGGCTGCGCTGTCCATCCAAACCTGGTTTCGCTGCACCAGTGCTGTGATGATCTTTTTTACCAGGGAATCAAACCTGCCGCGCTGCTGCCGTAAGGCTGTTCCATAAGTGCGGTCAAGCGCTGCGCATTTCTTTTCTGATTTTACGGATGCCAGCCAGACACTCGCTGCATCTTGCTGCAAAGCCATCGGGATTCCCTCTGACTTCAACTGATACCCTGAGCTGATTCCGGCGGCTACATAAAGCGGATCTACCAAATCTTCATAGAGCATAGAACCTAAATGGGCGGGATCTGGCAGCGGCTTGGCCTGCATTTCATTACGGGCAACGTCTTGCGCTGAATGTTCAGGCCTGCAGGAATGAATCAGCAGAAAAAAACATGCAGCCAGAAAGACCGCTGTTCCCGCTGATATGTATGCCAAACCTTTCATGCAGACTGACCGTTAGTCTGCGCCTGGTCGAAAAGGTTGCACGCAGGCCGAAAAAAAATGCTGCGGCAGCCGGTTGCCGCTTTAAAGACCCAGCAGAAACTTCATCTTCAGGTACAAATCTGTATTCTGATACACGCCGGAAAAGTGCTCGGCGCCGGGGCCCCAGGCAAACACCGGAACATGAATGCCACTGTGGTCTTTGGTAGAAAAATGCGCCTTGGGCAAGGTTCCGGGTTTGGCAGGCACGGGCATGGAAAGCCCACCGGTTTCGTGGTCGGCGGTGACAATCACCAGGGTTTGCCCATCTTTTTTCGCCCATTCCAGCACGGCGCGCACGGCCTTGTCGAAATCCTTGGTTTCTTCAATCAGGTAGGCCGCATCGTTGTCGTGTCCGCCCCAGTCGATCTGCGAGCCTTCAATCATGGCAAAGAATCCGGCTTTGTTGCGGTTCAGCAAATCGAGCAGCTTCACGGAAGCCGGTGCAAGGTAGTTTCCGCGGCCTTCGCTCATTTTTGGCGGATGTTCGGCATGGCTGTAAAATCCGGCAATTTTGGGTTCAGTTGCCGAAACAAAAGCGTCCAAACCGTGCTTTACGGCAAAGCCCGAGGCCACCAGTTTACTGCTGTCGAAATAGGGCCAGCCTCCGCCCATGAACACATCAATACCTGAGGCATACATCTCGGCGGCAATTTCGCGATTCATTTTCCTGGAGGGCTGATGCGCATAAAAGCTGCCTGGCGTGGCATGGGTGATGCTGCATGTAGCCAGCAACCCGGTTTCTTTTCCCTGTTCGGCGGCCTCCTCGGCAATGGTTTTGCGCGCGGACGAATCCGGAGCCACGGCAATCATTCCATTCTTGGTTTTGGAACCCGTACTAAACGCCGTGGCACCCGCGGCGCTATCGGTGATGTAATCGTTGGCGCTGCTTGTTTCGCTGAGGCCAATGACCCGAAACCACTCAAAGATGGCCAGCACATAATCAGCGGCAGATTGGGTGAGCGACAGCTGGGCAAGACCCATTCCATCTCCGACCATAAACACGATGTTTTTGGGCTTTGCTGCGGAAGCAGGCGCGCCTGCATGCTTTTGTGTGAAACCCTTTCCTGCTGATGCGCAGGAAGTGAGGATCAATCCGAGGAAGATGTAGGTGTATTTCACGGCACAAAGAAAAGAAAGTGCCGGAAGTGTCGTTCGTTTTTTGGGTAAAGGAACCGTTAAATACTATGCGACTTCAAGGTGCAGGCAAGCGTATTTCATCCTGAACAACCCTGGCGCCGCGGTATTTTTTCTGAATTTCCTGCAGGGCCATTTCTGCTTCCCAGCGGTAGCGGAAGGCACCCACATAAACCTTGAAGTTTGGTTCATCATAAATCTGCAACACTTCGTAGCGGCCGGCAAAAGCGCGACGTGCATCTTCTGTTTGAATTCCGGCAGCACCACGGCTGTTGGAGTAGGCTACCAAAACCCTGTATCCGGGCACTTTTCCGCCATTCAGGATGCGTTCATTCACGCGGTTTTTCATGAGGCGTTCGATGCCCGGCTCCGCGATGATTTCTACCTGGGCAGCCACCCGGGATGCAGGAACCAGCAGCAGGAAGCAGGTGAGCATGACCAGCCAGCATTTCCTTCCGGATGGGAAGCGTTTGAGGTTAAACCTGTCCATGGCAGTTTTTGAATTTCTTTCCGCTGCCGCAGAAACAAGGATCGTTGCGTCCGATCTTGGGTTCCTGGCGCAGGGGAATTCCGGGCATGACCGGCTGTTCCGTAGGCATGGGCATATCAGGCGGAGGCATCGGAATACCACCGGAAACCACGCCAACTTCATCCCTTCCGGCACGGGCGCGGCTCAGGTCGTCGTTGCGCTTTACTTTGGCTGTTTGTGCCGCGTCCACCTGTTCCTGTCCGTCGATAGTTCCGCGGAACAACATGCCCAACACGCGGTTATTCACGCGACGCATCATGTCACGGAACAGGTTGAAGGACTCGATTTTATAAATCAGCAATGGATCCTTTTGCTCGTATTGGGCGTTGGGAGAAGCCTGCTTCAGGTCATCGAGTTCACGCAGGTGTTCTTTCCATTCGTCGTCGATGATTTCCAGGGTAATATCCTTTTCAAATTCCCTGATCAGTGAAGCGCCGTTGCTTTCCAGCATCTTGTTCATGCCAACCACCACGTTCATCACGTGGGTTCCATCAGTGATGGGCACCACCACTTGATCTACGCGTCCGCCCTGCGCTTCCTGGATGTTGCGGAACACTGGTAGTGCCGCTGCCGCCATGTCGGCGTTCTTGGTATTGTAGTGATTCAGCAGGTGATGGAACAACTGTTCGGCCAGTGCTTCGTGACCGGTTCTTTTGAATGTCTCTTCATCAAAAGGAAGGTCGCAGGCCAGCTGCTTGTACACTTCCAGCTCCAGATCGCCGAAGGCATCCTGTTCCTTGGTTACCGAAACTGTATCGTCGCACCAGTCGTACAGCATATTCCGCAAATCCAGGCTGAGGCGTTCCCCGAACAAGGCATTTTTACGACGACTGTACACCACGGTGCGCTGTTTATTCATCACGTCATCATACTCCAGCAGGCGCTTACGGATGCCATAGTTGTTCTGCTCCATACGCTTCTGGTTACGCTCGATGATGCTGGTCATGGTTGAAGCCTGAATCACATCGTCTTCCTTGTAGCCCATGCGATCCATGAGTTTCATCACACGTTCAGAGCCGAAAATGCGCATCAGGTCATCTTCCAGCGACACATAAAACTGGCTGGTTCCGGGATCACCCTGACGACCGGCGCGACCGCGCAGCTGGCGATCCACACGGCGCGATTCGTGGCGTTCGGTACCGATGATGGCCAGCCCGCCGGCAGCCTTTACTTCATCAGAGATCTTAATGTCCGTACCGCGACCGGCCATGTTGGTGGCGATGGTCACCGTTCCGGGCTTTCCGGCTTCAGCCACAATCTGCGCTTCGCTTTGGTGCTGTTTCGCGTTCAGTACATTGTGGCGGATGTTTCGCAGTTTCAGCATGCGGCTGAGCAGTTCACTGATTTCTACGGAAGTAGTTCCCACCAGCACCGGACGGCCTTCTTCCACCAGCTTCACCACGTTGTCGATTACGGCGTTGAATTTCACGCGGCGGGTTTTATAGACAAAGTCGTCCATATCCTTGCGGATGGCCGCCCTGTTGGTAGGAATCACCATAACATCCAGCTTGTAGATGTCCCAGAGTTCCTGAGCTTCTGTTTCCGCCGTTCCGGTCATCCCGGCCAGCTTGTGGTACATGCGGAAGTAGTTCTGCAGGGTGATGGTGGCATAGGTTTGCGTGGCAGCTTCCACCTTCACGTTTTCCTTTGCCTCGATGGCCTGGTGCAATCCGTCGCTGTAGCGACGACCTTCCAGGATACGGCCGGTTTGTTCATCCACAATTTTCACCTTGCCATCCTGAATGATGTAGTCCACATCGCGTTCGAAAATGGTGTATGCCTTCAGCAGCTGGCTGATGGAGTGGATACGGTCGCTTTTCACGGCGAAGTCGCGCATCAGCTCATCCTTGCGGCGACGTTTGTCGTCATCGGAAGTGGCGGTACGTTCAATTTCTGCGATTTCGCTGCCGATGTCGGGCATGAGGAAGAACTGACGATCTTCACCAGATTCGGTAATCAGTTCGATGCCTTTTTCGGTCAGTTCAACGGTATTGTTCTTTTCGTCAATCACGAAGTACAGCTCCGCATCAACTTTGGGCATTTCCTTCTGCTGATCCTGCAGGTAATAGCTTTCGGTTTTGTGCAGCACCGAGTGGATGCCTGATTCTCCAAGGAATTTGATGAGGGCTTTGGTTTTGGGCAGGCCACGGTGTGCGCGCAGCAAGAACAATCCACCGTCTTTTTCACCGGTTTTTCCTTCTGCAATAAGCCTTTTGGCTTCGTTCAGGGCAAAGTTTACATATTTCTTCTGGGCTTCAACCACACGCTGGATGCGGGGTTTCAGCGCTACAAATTCCTGGTCATCGCCTTTGGGTGTAGGCCCGGAAATGATGAGCGGCGTACGTGCATCATCAATCAAAACCGAATCCACTTCGTCCACCATGGCGTAATGGTGTTTGCGCTGCACCAGATCTTCCGGGCTGCGCGACATATTGTCGCGGAGGTAATCGAAACCGAATTCGTTGTTGGTTCCGTAGGTAATATCGGCTTCGTAGGCTTTGCGGCGTTGGGGGGAATTGGGTTGGTGCTGGTCAATACAATCCACGGTGAGGCCGAGGAATTCAAACAGTGGACCGTTCCATTCGCTGTCGCGACGGGCCAGGTAATCGTTTACAGTAACGATGTGCACGCCACGTTTGCCCAATGCGTTGAGGTATGCGGGAAGAGTGGAAACGAGGGTTTTACCTTCCCCGGTGGCCATTTCCGCAATTTTTCCTTTGTGGAGGGCGATACCGCCGATGAGCTGCACATCGTAATGCACCATGTTCCAACGGATGTTTCCGCCGGCGGCCACCCATTCGTTGCTGTAGAAGGCTTTGTCGCCGTCGATGCGCACGTGGGCTTTTTTCGCAGCGATGGCACGATCGTGTTCGGTGGCCTGCACTTCGAGGGTTCCGATTTCTGTGTAGCGACGGGCGGCTTCCTTCACCACGGCAAAGGCCTCGGGCAAGATTTCCTCAAGGGCTTTTTCCAGTTCCTTGTCGCGGTCTTTTTCCAGCGCGTCGAGCCTGCTGAACAGGGCATCGCGTTCTTCCACCTCTGCTTCAGGCGTAGCCTCAAGTTCGGCGCGGGTTGCGGCAATTTCCTCATCTACCCCGGCAAGCTGCAGGTTGATGCGATCTACAAATTCATTGGTTTTATTCCGCAACTCGTCGTTGCTGAGCGGCTGATACGCCTGGAACCATTCGTTGATGGCCTGTACCAGCGGTTGTACTTCTTTTACATCGCGATCGGATTTATTGCCGAACAGCTTGCCCAGACCTTTTACCAGAGATTCAAACATGGTGATAGACGGCAAAAATACACAAGGCGAGCCACCTTCTCCAATAGCTGTTGAAGGAAAGGGAAATGCGGATTGCTTTGAAATGTTGATGCTGCCAGGCTGCATACAGCACAATCTGATGTAACGTCAAAGTTTATGATTGCAAAACCTCCACATTTCTGCAATTTCAGGAACTGGAATATGGCCCCATAGAGGTGCTTCTTGTTATATTCGCAACAGGTCCAAGTGCAAAAGCGTTTGTGCTGCCTAGACGTTTGACAACTCTGCTTACCTTTTACATTATCATATTTTAGAACTTATGAAAAATCCTGTTGAAATCAGAAAGCTCGCCATGCAGCGGCTACACGAAGCTGAGATCCTATTTAGCAATGGCAAGAGCGATGGTGCCTTTTATCTAGCCGGTTATGCCGCGGAACTTTCCCTGAAAGCGAAGATTTGTGAGCGCTTAGGAATTCCAAATCTACTTGACGATTCATTTCCAGACCTAGGCGAAACCAAGGGCATTCACGAAATACGCAAAAGCATCCGAACGCATAACTTGCTCACGCTGCTGATTTTAGGTGGATTAAAGAGCAGATTTGATTCGGAAAAGGCTACGAACGTCACCCTGTCAACAGCTAGTTCATTGTTGCTCAGTGCTTGGGATGAAAAGGCCAGATACAAACCTTGCGGCCACTTTCTGGATCGCGATGTGGAACGAATCATTAAATTATTGTCAGATGAAAACGGATTAATGTCATGGATCGATCAGCAT
>JBDKIU010000014.1:0-3657 GCA_039796915.1 Bacteroidota bacterium
GGTTATCGGGCGTACGATAGCCGTTCCGCGGACCGTAGATATATACTTCCCTGAACGGTTCATCAGGCAGTGGCGCGGGATAGCGCTGAATGGGCTGCGTTACGGCAAAACCGCTGTTGTATGTCCATACAGCTGAAGCATGCACGCCTTTGTTAAACTTATGTGTAAGCACCACAGCCAGGTTGTGCCGTCGGTCGTAGCGGTATGGAAAGGGATTTCCTCCGTTGATTTCCGCAAACTGCCGTGTGGCGTGGCTCCAGGTATAGGCAATCCAGCCGCGTGTGCGACCGGTCACTTTTTCCAGCAAGGCTTCATAACCATAACTCAGTCCGGAACCTGCGGTGATGTTTTGTTCCCAGTTGATGCCTGTGGTGAGGTAATCGGCACCTTCTTTATAGTCGAGCAGGTTTCGGTATTCCTTGCGGAAGGCTTCCGCAGCAAACTGAAAGCGCTTCAGGTTGAGCGTGATTCCGGCAGAATACTGCCTTGCCTGTTCCGGACGGATGGAATCGGTACTGGGCACCCACAAATCGGAGGGCAATCCGAGGCTTGGGTTGCTGAGCAGATGGAAAAACTGCTGCATGGAAGAGTAGCCCACACGCAGCCACAGCGGCCCTTTGGCATTCCACTTCAACTGCAAACGCGGCTGCGGATTGATATACCAGCCTTCCGGAACCTTAAACCCGGAATGATGCACGCCGGCCTGCAGCAGCAAACGCGCATCGGGTTGCCAGTGGAACTCATAAAAGCCGAACAACTCCAGGGCACTGCGCGCCTGATCGCCTTCCCGGGTGCTGCTGTAGGCCTGGTTCAGCTGATTGGAGTAAATGCGCAAGCCGGGCTGCAGCAACAAACGCGAAGCCTGAAAGCCCGCCTTCAGGTTCAGAGATGGGCGCAAAGCGATGCCGGCCTGGGCACGCAGGCCCGTTTGGTCGATGCCGGAAAGAAAACGGTATTCTGTGGTTTGGTTGATGCGTGCATTCAGTTTCAGGTTTTCGCTGTTGATGGTGAAACCTTGCAGGAATGAATACGCGTAGGAGGTGTAAAACGCCAGCGCTTCCACCTGAATCCCGGAAGCACTGTGGTAATTCCATTGTACCGAGCCCAGCACATTTCCCCAGTTGTTCTCCTGGTTCCGGCGTTCCCTGTTTACAATACTGTCATTCCCGTAGCGGCTGTAATCCGCATAATACAGGCGATCTGCGCCCACATAGGTTTGGGCATGCAGGCGGCTGCGCTTAGAAAACCGATGGGTAATCTTCAGGTTGGCGTCAAAGAAATAATATCCGTTGGTGCCCAGCGTATCGGTGGCACCGCTCAGTCGGCCGAACACATCTGCCATAAAATCGAGGTGACTTCGACGCGCCGAGAGCAGCAGGCTGGTGCTGTTTGTCCGCAGTGGAATATCGAGCATCAGTCGCGAGCCGAGCACGCCCACCGAAGCAGCGCCTTTGAACCGCGAAGCATTTCCTTCGAGCGTGCGCACATCGACCATGCTGCTGAGACGTCCGCCCTGCGCTGCGCTGAAGCTGCCTTTATGCAGCACCGCGTGGTTTACGATGTCGTGGTTGAAAATGCCAAAGACCCCAAACAGGTGGTAGGCATTAAATACGGGAACACCGTCCAACAGCACGAGGTTCTGATCCGGACTGCCACCGCGCACATGCAAACCAAACAGGGCTTCGCTGCCGCCATAAGAACCCGGATACAGCATAAAAGCCTTCATCAGATCAGGCTCACCGAGCAAAAAGGGCAGGCGCTGCGCTTTGGTTCTGTTTACATCCATTTGGTCCGATTGTCCGCTTTTGATGGGACGCACATCTTGCTGATCGGGCGCGTAGATGGTGAGTTTTTCCAATTCGGAAGCATCCTGAAGGCGGTATCCGCGCACATAATCACGGCCGGCACGCAGGGTATCGCGTTTCACCATATAGCCGGGATAGCTGATGCGCAGGCGTGAAGTGCCTTCGGGAAGCAGCAGGCTAAAATAGCCATGTTCGTTGGTAAAGCACAGGCGCTGGCTGCCTTCCAAAGCTACCAGCACACCGGCCAGTTTCTCGCCTCCGGCGGAATCCGTAATGGTTCCGCTGATGCGGTATTCCTTCCCCAGCTTCGCCGGTGCCTTCAGCGCACGCAAAACCAGGCGGCCTGCACCTTCGTGCTGGAAAGTCAATCCTGCTTCCCAAAGCAATTCCTTCAAGGCATCGTACAGTCTTCTGTTGCGCATGTTCAGGCTGTACAGTCGGTCGGTTTGAATCAGCGCAGCGTCGTAGTGGAACGAAACACCTGTGCGCACCTCGAGTGTAGCGAGGATGAACGTGAGTGGTTTTTGGTCGAGCTGAAGGGTAAATCGCTGCTGCAAAGCATCTTCGGCCTGACCCGATAAAGTATCGACGTTGCACAGGCAAAGGAACAGCAGCAGCCGAGGCAAAAAGAACCTCATTTCAATGGGAAAGTAACAGAAACATTCAGGCAAGTGCAACTGCGGCAGTTTTTATTCGACAAAGCCGCAGCGCATTCCCCGGGAAAAAAGCAGGAATCTCGTGGCTTAGCTGCCCTGAAGGTCGGCGTAGTTGAACACCTTCTTCAGCAATTCAGAACCGCGTTTCGCCGGATTGGAACGGATGGCATTTTCTTCCTTTTCGATTTCAGCAAACAAAGCTTGGGTAGCCTTTTCGGTGACATAGCCTTCCAGGTCGGTGGTAACAGGCTTCACCAACGGAATTTTATTGTAGGCGGCAGTTAAATCACCCCAGTAACGCGTGGCACCAACGCTGTTCAGCGCTTCGGCAATACTTGGCTTGAAGGCAGCGCGCAATGCGGCACCGGTGGTATTTCTGAGGTAATTGGTGGCAGCACCTTGTCCACCTTTCAAAATGCCCATGGCATCGCTGAAGCTCATGTTGCTGATGGCATTCACGAAAATCGGTTTCGCCTGAAGCATAGCCTTTTCAGCACCTTCGTTCAGGGCCTTCACCGCCCGATCTACTTCAGACCCTAATCCGATGGCACGGAGTTTTTGTTCCATGCTGGCCACTTCCGGAGGAAACAGGATTTTGATGAGGCTGTTGTTGAAGAACGCACCCGGCTTGGCGAGTAAATCGGCACCATTTCCAGTTCCGTTGCGCAGCGCCTCTTTGAGGCCGGCCACCACTTCTGACTCGGTGGGAATAGGATTGAGCTGTGCAGCCTGCTGCAGGATGTCACAGGCCGAAAGGCTCAACAGCAGCGCGATGGAAAGGATTCTTGCTTTCATGTTCAGGTGAAGGCAAAAATAGTTCCAATTGCGCGCAGATCAGGCCGATTCAGTGTCGTCGCCGGTAAGCATGCTTCCGAAGAGGTCGGCAAACTGCATGCTTCCATCGTGGTAGGTTTTGCTCAGTTTGGAAATCGCCGCCAGACCGTGCAGGATCAGTTCCATGGCAGTATAGAGGTGGGCTGCCTGGCTCAGGTGCGGGAAATACTTCATTGCCAGGTCATACAATCCGGGTACTTTATCCAGCTCCTTGCGGTATTCGGCATCGCTCATGTCCAGCGACAGGTCCAGCAGGGCTCCTTCTCCGAACCAACGGGTAACTTCTCGATAAGGATCCAGCGGCTTCTTGTCGTTTTTACGCGCCTTGCCTTCCACCGGACAATAGCGGGTGAATCCTTCAC
>JBDKIU010000015.1:0-10045 GCA_039796915.1 Bacteroidota bacterium
CCGGGTCAGCCATATAAAGTTGTTATCGAAGCCCATGCTGATGAAATTTCATGGTTCGTGAACTACATCACCGATGATGGGTATTTGTATGTAACACGGAATGGAGGTTCAGATTACATGATTGCACCTTCCAAACGGGTGAATATTTTCACTGAAAAGGGCATCGTTAAGGGAATTTTCGGTTGGCCGGCGATTCATGTGCGTGAACCGGGTAAAGAGCCGGTGACCAATCAGGACAATGTGTTTATTGATATCGGATGCAGCAAGCGCGAAGAGGTTGAGCAGTTGGGTGTTCATGTGGGCAGTGTAGCGGTTTTTGACGATGAAATGATGATTCTGAATGACCAATACATTGTTGGCCGGGCCTTGGATAACAGAATTGGTGGATTTATGATTGCCGAAGTAGTTCGCAGGATTGCCGAGAAAAAGAAAAAACTTCCGTTTAGTCTGTATATTGTGAATGCAGTTCAGGAGGAAATTGGTCTCAGGGGCGCTGAAATGATCAGTAGAAAAATACGTCCGGATGTTGCGATTTGTACAGACGTAACGCATGATACACATGCGCCACTTTACAATAAAAAGCGTTCAGGCGACATCAAATGTGGCAGAGGACCTGTACTCACCTACGGACCGGCCGTCCAGAACAACTTGCTAAAACACGTGATCGCAGCTGCTGAAAAGGCGGAAATAAGTTTCCAGCGCGCAGCCGTTTCCAGAAGTACAGGCACGGATACCGATTCATTTGCTTATTCATCTGAAGGAGTTGCGAGCGCCCTTATTTCGTTGCCCCTCAAATACATGCATACCACAGTTGAAACAGTATCGGTAGCTGATGTATCAGCCGTTATCGATTTGTTGTATGAAAGTGTAATCAACCTGGAAGCAAATCAGGATTTCCGCTATATCAAGTAACTGAACAACGGTGTACTGGCTGAACAGAATTGTTATTATCGGCATTATTCGATTAATATCGAAACTGCCAATAGGCTTGCTATACCTTTGGGCAAACGTTCTCTATGTGCTGTTGTATCATGTATTTTCCTATCGCAAAACGGTGGTTCGGAGCAATTTGCGCAAATCATTCCCCAACCATAATGATGCATGGATAAAATCCACAGAGAAAGCCTTTTACAAGCATTTATGTGATGTGATGGTTGAAGTGATAAAGTCCAGTTCCATGAGCCGGGCACAGCTTCTTCAAAGCATCCATTATGAAAATCCGGAGTTGCTTCATCGTCACTACTTAAGTCACCGAAGTGTAGTGGTCATTATGGCCCATACTGGAAATTGGGAATGGATTCCACCTTTGGCAGCGCTGATTGCTCCCCAATTCAGTCAAGGCTTGTACAAACCCTTGAGCAACAAGGCTTTTGATGAATACTTCAAACAAACGCGAACGCGTTTTGGATCAGGAGTTATTCCAATGGATCGTGCCCTGAAGGTGATGATGGAGCAACAAAGACAAGGAGAGCTTACTGCTACAGCGTTTATTGCCGATCAAACGCCTTCAAATGTGAGTAGCGGTGTTTGGTTGAAATTCCTGAATCAGGATACCTTGTTTTTTACAGGCACAGAGAAAATTGCCCGGAAGTTGGGTTATGCTGTGATTTATTTGAGCATGAAACGCAATGGTCGTGGTAAATACGCAGTTTCCATGACAGACATTTGTGATGATGCCTCTAAGACTGAAGAAGGTTACATCACGCGCTCCATGGCTTCGCTCATGGAGGCCGATATCATGGAGCAACCTGAGAACTGGCTTTGGAGCCACAAGAGATGGAAGCATCAAAAAACAGATCATATTCAGCTAGACACCAAGCGCCAGGCTTGAAAAACACATCGAATTGCCTCCACAAAAAATATTGTGGAAAAACTTGTGGATATCGTTCCTATCATCGTATAATTGCCCTGATATGGCTCGTAGGAAGGCGGAACAATTTGATTCTCCAGATTTGGAATTAGGTTCCTTAGCAAAGGCACTTGGTCACCCGGCTCGCATTAAGATTGTCAAAATGCTGCTTGCCAGTGGCTCACTCAACTGTAAGGATATTGTGTCGAATATGCCTTTATCGCAAAGTACCGTTTCTCAACACCTTGCAGAATTGAAACAGGCTGGAATCATTGAAGGCCGCGGTTTCAGGACGTCCATGATCTATTCTGTTAATAAGGATGTATTAAAATCTATGCATTCGGTGATGGGAGAATTATTTTTTCCAAAATCCAAACCTGTTCAGGCTACTTTGTTCTGAACAACACGCGTTTCAAGCGCTACACACTTTTCAAGCTTTCAACTTCTGCTTCCAACTGGGCAAGGCTTTCAGTTGCGTTCTTGGCATGTAAATGAACCAAGAATTTCAATTCCTCAATCTTCCGGGTGAGCAACTGTAAATCCGGCTTACGCTCCTGGGTCATTTGTGCTGATTCTGAACTTTTAATTTCAGGCGTGGTTTGAAACAAATCCGGCTGAATGGGTCCCTGACTTGCCTGTGTTGTCGCTTCCTGAATGATTGTTGCATTCATTTTTACCGTGTGATGCATCGTGCCTTTTCCAAGAAGCAGCCATTCCAAAGCTACATCCGGAAACAATCGCAGGATGGATAATACCAAATCTAAAGAGGGTGCATTGCGACCAGATGCAATATGACTCAAAACGGCTGGCGAAATACCCGCTTTTTGAGCAAATACTCCCCTGTTCATTCCCTTTTCGTTTAAGACTTGGAAGATGCGTGCAGCTATTTCATTCATGATACAAATGTAAATAAACCCAACTTTACATAAGGAAATAATATAATGTTACAAAAGTAAATGCAAGAGCAAGGATATATTGAATTGGTTCTCATCATACTGCTGCACGGTCTTTTTTTCGCGACCTTCAGACTATTGAGCTATTTGAATGAATTTAGGAGTTAAACAAACATAAGAAGTTAATTATCAATCACTTACATAATAAAACAACACGATTTAGTGCGGTCTAAAAAGGATTGATGCGTGACTATTTTCTCGGGCAAATCGAGGTTTATATATGTAAAATGCTCGAATAGGGAGCGCCAGAATAGCCTTCAAACGTTGGAAGGCATGGCAAGAAAGGAAAGGCCGCTCCATCTCCTCTGACTTATGGTGTCATGATTAAGACTTGATTCAACCTAAAACACATAAAAAAAGCACCTTTAAAAGGTGCTTCATGGAATTTCAATAAGTTCTCTTAGGAAGCCAGAAGTGTTTACGCTTTGTTCATTAGAGGCATTCTAAGTGGCTGAGGTAACTACTGCCAGTTGCCTTATGCTGCGTCTTCAAAAACGCTGTATAATCATGCCTGTGCGCATTTTGGGTTCAATCCATGTGCTTTTGGGCGGCATCACGCCGTGTTCGTCAGCAACTTTCTTCACTTCATCAAAAGTATTGTGGAACAATGTGAAGGTCAGATTCGCCTGATGCACTTGCATAAGTTCCGATAATCCTGATCCGTACAAATCACCCCTGGAAAAGGTTAACCGCTCGTCCGTTTTGCTGTCCGTGATGTTCAGGATTTCCTGGAAAATGTACTGCTCAAGACATGATACATCCAGTCCTTCCGGATAATGGGCGGGCCGATATTCTTCTTTAAGCGTAAGGCTAAACCATTCAGATGTATTGATACAGAGCCCAAACGATCCCCTATTGGAAGGCTTTACTTCTGTAAACGATTTAACAAAAGTAAACTTTAATGATAGTTGCTGAAGGAATTCATCAATGTCATGCACGAGGGGCCAATGGATTAAACGATGAAACGATTTAATAGTCATTTGTTCCGCAGGAAGAATCATGGACATAAAAGTTTGATCTTCCAAGCTTTCGGACTTGTGTTCTGTTCCCTGGAAATAACGGGCAGTAGCGGCAATACGATGGTGACCATCGGCAATGTAAAAGGCAGGAATTTCTGCGAAGTATTCCTGAACGTTTTGATGCAGCGTTTCTGGTATGCTCCAAACTTGATGTTGCAGACCTGATTCACACACAAAGTCACAGAAAATATCCCCCTTCCAGCTTTCTAGTGGAACTTTTTTCTGAGCAGATTCATAACAAATCAACACAGGTTCGCCCACAGCATGCGTTACTTCCATGTGCTTCACGAGTTTGAGCTCTTTTTGCGTACGCGTATGCTCGTGCTTTTTTACTGAGCCGTTAAGATAATCGGCCACAGCAACGCCAGCCAGGATTCCTTCATAAAAAATACCCTGAGCCGGATCAGACTGTCGATAAATCATGATCTGGCGAACAGGTTCTTCAATAAGTATTTTTTGATCCTGAAGCTGTCTAAAGTAGTTTCTTCCAAACCCAAAATGTCGTTCCTGATGCTCAGGATCGGCAAAATGCAGGTAAGGTTTCACGACATGGAGGTATGAGAAAGGATTACCTTCCAGCACTTGTGTCAATTCATCCTGCGTTTCGGATCCTGAAATTCTTGCGGAAACCTGAGATGCAAAGGAAAAATCCGGACGAATAATTTTAAGTGGATGAATTTGGGGCATGGTTCTTATTTAAAAAAACCGATGATGCGTTCGGCGAGTTCAACCCCAACACGCTCCTGGGCTTCTTTTGTCGAAGCACCGATGTGCGGTGATAAAGAAACTTGTTCCGATTTCAGGATATCGGTATAAACCGGAGGTTCTTGTTCAAATACATCAATACCAGCGAAAGCAATGTGACCGGAATCTAGTGCCTGGAGCAGGGCTGGTTCGTTTACCACACCTCCCCTCGCACAATTGATCAGAATGGCTCCTTTCTTCATCATTTGCAGCTCGGCGGCACCGATGATCTCTGCTTCACCTCCAGGTACATGAAGACTGATGAAATCGCTTTTTGCAAGAACATCGTGCATTTTCTGGCCTTGCAGATTTACCTTGAAATTGTTAATCGCGTATTTGCGATTAAAAGTGATCACCAAATCAAAGGAGCGTTCCTTGTAGTCGTAAACTATCACATCCATTCCGAGGCCTATGGCCATGCGCGCCACTTCCTGACCAATGCGACCAAATCCAATAATGCCAAGGGTTTTTCCGGCAAGTTCCACACCATTGGATCCTATTTTCTTCAGTTCATTAAATCGCTCCTTCCCTTCTGCGGGCATGATGCGATTGGTGAGCTGCAGGTATCTGCAAGTAGTAAACAGATGCGCAAAAACCAATTCTGCCACAGAACGTGAACTCGCAGCCGGCGTATTTACCACGGGGATATTCTTGATTCCAGCATGTCTGAGGTCGATATTATCCAAACCTACACCGGCTCTGGCAATCAGCTTCAGGTTGCTTCCGGCATCAATTACCGCAGCATTCACTTTAGTGGCACTGCGCACAATCAACACATCATATTCACCAATTTTTCCGGGAAGCTCATCCTGAGCAATTTTATCGGTAATGACTTCGAAACCGGCTTCAAGCAGCATAGATTTTCCAATGGAATCGATGCCATCATTTGCCAAAACTTTGTATTTCGACATGTTCTTTTAATTAAAGGTTTGCATTACATGCACAAGTGCCTGTACACTTTCTAAAGGAAGTGCGTTATACATTGAAGCCCTGAAGCCTCCAACAGATCTATGGCCTTTAATGCCACTGATACCAGCTTCCTTGCAGGCGGCGAGAAACTTCGCTTCAAGAGAAGCATGTTCTTCGTTCATTACAAAACAGGCATTCATGTGTGAACGGTCTTCCACGGCGCAGGTTCCTCGGAAATACTGGTTCTTATCCACTTCACCGTACAGCAGATTTGCTCGTTCCTGTGCCCTTTTTTCCATAGCGGTTACACCACCTTCGTTCTGAACCCAGATGAGGTTGTATAAAGATACCAGAATCGGGAACACCGGTGGTGTATTATACATGCTTCCCTTGTCGGCATGCACACGATAATCCATCATGGTGGGAATAGGACGGCTTACTTTTCCGAAGATGCCTTTTTTGGCGATGACCAGCGTTACGCCTGCAGGTCCCATATTTTTCTGGGCGCCTGCATAAATGAGGCTGAACTTGGATACGTCAATTGGGCGACTGAAAATATCAGAACTCATGTCACAGATCATTGGAATCGGACTATCTGGAAACGACTTCATCTGCGTACCGTAAATGGTATTGTTACTGGTGCAATGGAAGTAGTCGGCGTCACTAGGTATGCTGTATTCTTTGGGAATAAAGGAGAAATTGGATCCTTCTGAGGTTGCAATAACATCCGTGGTTCCATATTTCTTCGCTTCTTTGATGGCAGCAGTAGCCCAAACACCAGTGTTTGTATAGGCGGCTTTTTGCTCCAGCAGGTTGTGCGGAATCATATAAAATTGAGTACTTGCCCCACCCTGCAAAAACATAATGTCGTAATCATCAGGAACCTGGAGCAATGACTTCACAATGGCGCGGGCATCATCCATTACCTGCTCAAACTCTTTGCTGCGGTGAGAAATTTCCAGAATGGACAAACCTGTTCCGGCGAAATTCCTGATGGCTTCAACAGCTTTGTCGAATGCTTCCGGCGCCAAAATTGAAGGGCCTGCGGAAAAATTATGTACTTTGGTCATGATTCCTTTAGAAATACGTCGCAAGTTTAGAATGATATTTGTCCTAATCCAATACTTTTAACCCACAACACGATGAAGCTTTTCACATTATGGCCAATGTTGGCTCTTTCACTCACCACGGGTGCAACCGCTCTGGGTCAATCGGAAGAACCTCAACCGGTTAAGAAGGCAGGAATATTTCAATCCGACCGCATCATCAAAGGAGGTAACGTGGGATTGTGGCTGGGAACAACAACATTTATCCAGGCTTCACCATTTATTGGTTACCGTTTTACGGATAAATTCAGCGCAGGTGTAGGCGGAGAATGCACGTACATCAGGGAGCGAACTTCTGGACCTGCAGAGGAATGGGCCATTTATGGCGGTAATTTATTCGCCCGTTATCAGGTATTAGATGCATTGTTTCTCCAGGGAGAATACAGTGCGATCAGTTTCCCTGACAACAATAGCAGATCGTGGTATCAAAGCCCACTGGTAGGTGGTGGTTATATGCCGGGAAGAGGGTTGTACATCATGGGAATGTGGGCCTTGAATCCAGACTATCCCATTGCCAGCCCTATCGTCAGAATGGGCTTCGTGTTTTAAATCCTGCCAGTAATCAGCAAAGGCGCAACGCCGACACCAATGTTGAGCAATGTGCACAGCACCAGCGCAATGCGCACGGATACGGGCGATTGAACAGGCGCAATTACTTCATCAGAATCTCTGAAGTACATGGCGATAATCGCTCTGAAGTAATATGCAACGCTTATCGCAGACAGCACCAGCGCAACAATGATCAGCCAGGTGTATGAAGTAAAGGCGGTGGAAAACAAAGCGTATTTACCAGCAAAACCGGCGGTGCCAGGAATTCCTGTCATGGACAACATACTGATGAGCAGGGCGAATGATTCCAAAGGATATTTTTTCGCCCATCCATTCAAAGATTCTGCGTGCTCATTGCCCGATTCTGCTTTCATTTTATGAATAAGTGCAAACGCTACGAGGGCCGCTAGTCCATAACCGGCCATGTACAGCAATAAAGCATTTATAGATTCGGTGGTATGGGTAAGGATGGCCAGCAAAAGGTAGCCTGCATGTGCAACAGAGGAATACGCAAGCATTCTTTTTATGGACTTTTGCATCAGCGCACTCAGGTTGCCAATAACCATGGTCAATGCTGCCAATACCGAAAGGGTTGGTGTCCAGAATCCATGCGCCGCGGTAAATGAAACAGAAAAGATGCGGAACATGGCCACGATTCCCGCAGTTTTTACCACGGTGGCCATAAACGCCGTTACTCTTCCAGGACTGCCGGTGTACACATCCGGAGCCCAGAAATGAAAAGGTGCTGCTGCGATTTTGAACAACATCCCAAACAAGACCATCAGGATACCAATTTTTGCCATAGGCGATAATCCTGTAAGCAAAGCTGCACCCGTGTACCTGAGTCCGATTTCATAAATATCAAAACTTCCGGTGGTTCCATAAACCATCGCCACACCAAACAGTAAGATACCTGTGGCAAAAGAACCCATGAGGTAGTATTTGAGGGCTGCTTCATTACTGCGGAGGTCTTCTTTCCTGGAACCCGCCAACACGTACAATGGGATGGAAAGAATTTCAAGACCCAGAAACAACATGAAAAAACTGTTGAATGAGGTCATGATCATTCCGCCACAAAGACTGAACAACATCAATGCATATACATCTGCTCCTTTATCTTCTTTTCTGGGTACAAACAGCAGGGTTCCCATGAAGCCCAGAAAAATGAGCAGCGTATTGAAGGCCAGAGAGAATTTGTTAAACTGAAGCATGGCAATCCACTGTTGTTCCCAGGGCAATTCCCAGCCACTGTATTCCATCACATTTATCAAAAGCGATAATGTGAAAATCAACCAAACCAGAGGTGTTAACCTGCGTTCGGATTTACCAAGGCCCGCAAAAAGCAGCACAATGGCTCCGATAAAAATGATGATGAGAGCTTTCATATGCGGTTAGCGCAGCGCAATTCGTTCTTGAATGATTTCCAGCAGTTGTGTCATGCTGGCGTGAGTCAGATCTAAAATAGGTTGTGGAAAAATGCCGAATACCAGCACCAGTGCGGCCAGGATGCCCATACCCAGCCACTCACTCGGAGCTAAAGCAGAGAATGAAGCCTGTTGTTCCGCGGCTTCGCCGAACATGCTGAACTGATACATTCTGAGCATATATGCAGCACAAAGGATAATGGTCAGGCCGGCAAGGATTCCGTAAACTGCATTTGATGCAAATACAGACTGGAGCAAGAGTAATTCGCCAGGGAATCCATTGGTCAGTGGAACCGCTACCGTGCCCAGTACCGCTACCATAAACAAAATGGCAAAAGACCTTGACGATGAAGCAATTCCGCGCAACTGGTTCATGGATCGTGAACCCATCCGCTGCTCAATGATGGAAATGGCAAAGAACAAGGCTACAATGTTGATTCCGTGGTTGAACATCTGAATGGCTGCTCCTTGAAATCCATTGATGGTCAACGTAGCTATACCTGCAGCAATCAATCCAACGTGAGAAAACGATGAAAAAGCAATCAGTCTTTTTAAGTCATTTTGTCTCAAAGCGATAAACCCTCCGTAAATCACCCCAATAACCGCCAGTAAGCTCACCCAGGTCATCTGGCTTTGTAAAGCCTCCGGTACCAAGGGTAAATACCAACGGAACATTCCAAAAAAACCCATTTTCAGCATGATACCTGCAAGAAGCATAGAGCCGGCAGCCGGAGCTGTGGTGTATGTATCGGCCTGCCATGTATGAAATGGGAACACCGGAATCTTAATCAGGAATGCAATCAACAAACCTGCGCCAACCCACCATGCTTCAACCTCGCTCAATTCAACTGCCACCAGCGCTGACCACTCGAAACTGTGCGCTCCGGGTGTTTTCCAATAAAGGAAAAGCAGCGAGGCAAGCATAAACACACTGCCGAAGAACGTATAGATGAAAAACTTGAGGGTCACACGAATTCTGTTTTCTTCTCCCCACTTTGCGCAGATGAAGTAAATCGGAATCAGCGCAAGTTCCCAGAAAATGTAAAACAACAAACCGTTCATGGAGGTAAAAACTCCATTCAGTGCTGCCTGCATCAACAAGATTAACGGGAGTAAAACTTTATTCTGTTCCTGGCTCATCGTCCAACGGGACAATAAGATAATGGGTGTGAGCAGGTTCGCAAGCAACAACAACAGCATGCCCATTCCATCGATGGCCGTATGGAATCGGATACCTTCATTCATCCAGGGAACATTATGTTCAAACTGCAAGGTTCCATCCGGAATAAAAACGCTGAGCCAATAAAGGTTAAGTGCCAATGTAGCGAGGGAAACCAGGAGTGAAACCTGACGGTTCAAACCTTTGCTCAGCCACGTTAACAAGGCACCTGCCAGAGGTAGGATTATGAGTTGCAATTGTTCAGATAAATAGGTTTACGCCAAGGATTACTGCCATCGACAATACCATGATGAGCAGATACCATTCAATATT
>JBDKIU010000016.1:0-15253 GCA_039796915.1 Bacteroidota bacterium
AGGGCCTTCACGGCCCGATCCACTTCAGCACCCAATCCGATGGCGCGCAGCTTTTGTTCCATGCTGGCAACTTCCGGAGGAAAGAGGATTTTGATGAGGCTGTTGTTCAAGAATGCGCCGGGCTTTGCCAGCAAATCGGCGCCATTTCCGGTTCCGTTGCGCAGTGCCTCTTTCAGGCCGGCAACCACTTCTGACTCGGTGGGAATAGGATTGAGCTGGGCCGCATGCTGCAGGATGTCACAGGCCGGAAGGCTCAACAGCAGCGCGATGGAAAGGAATCTTGCTTTCATGTTCAAGGATGGACAAAAATAGTTCCAATTGCACGCACCTCAGGCCGATTCAGTGTCGTCGCCGGTAAGCATGCTTCCGAAGAGGTCGGCAAACTGCATGCTGCCATCGTTGAAGGTTTTGCTGAGTTTCGAGATGGCGGCAAGTCCGTGCAGAATCAGTTCCATGGCGGTATAGAGGTGTGCGGCCTGGTTCAGGTGCGGGAAGTATTTCAGTGCCAGATCGTACAAGCCGGGCACTTGATCCAGGGCTTTGCGGTATTCGGCGTCGTTCATGTTCAGCGAAAGTTCAAGCAGGGAACCTTCACCAAACCAACGGGTCACCTCGCGGTACGGATCCAGCGGCTTTTTGTCGTTTTTGCGCGCCTTGCCTTCCACCGGACAATAGCGGGTGAAGCTTTCGCGAATGCTTTGAATGATGAGGTTCAGCGCCACATGGTAAGGACCTTCCAGTTCGCCTTCATACACCATTTCAATTTTACCATTGATGGCCGGAACCGCGGCATACAGGTCGGCAACACGAAGCACGGTGCTTTGGTCGCCGCTCAGAATCATCCTGCGCTCGGCAGCGCTCACCACCTGTTCAAATACCGAAATGCTGAGGCGCGCCGAAACCCCGCTCTTCTGATCCACAAATTCACTTTTGCGGGCCTGAAAACCAATTTGTTCCATGAGCAGACGCATCAGGTCCGGTATGTCCACCGCACTGCGCTGGGCTTCACTGAGTCTGGCTTCCTGAGCCGTAATGGCCATGGAAGTTTCAATGTCTTTTGGATAATGTGTGAGGATTTGGCTGCCAATACGGTCTTTGAGCGGAGTGACGATGCTGCCGCGGTTGGTATAATCTTCGGGATTGGCCGTAAACACGAACTGGATGTCGAGCGGCAGGCGCAGTTTAAACCCACGGATTTGCACATCGCCTTCCTGGAGGATGTTGAACAGAGCCACCTGGATGCGTGGCTGCAGGTCCGGCAGTTCGTTGATGACGAAGATGCAGCGGTGGCTGCGGGGAATGAGCCCGAAGTGGATGGCGCGGGGATCGCTGTAGGGAATGTTGAGGTTGCTGGCTTTGATGGGATCTACATCGCCTACGAGGTCGGCCACCGACACATCGGGCGTAGCCAGTTTCTCCACGTAGCGGTCGTTGCGGTGCAGCCAGCTTACCGGCGTGGCGTCGCCGCGTTCCTCGATGAGTTGTTTCGAGGATTCCAGCAGAGGCAACATTGGATCTTCATTCAGCTCACTGCCTTCCAGCACGGGCACCCATTCATCCAGCAGCTGCGTCATCATGCGGGCCATGCGGGTTTTTGCCTGACCACGCAAGCCCAGCAGGTTGATCTGGTGGCCGGAAAGGATGGCGTGTTCCAGATCGGGAATTACAGAATGTTCATATCCCAAAATGCCGGTGAATACCGGTTTTTGTTCACGCAGGGCCGCAATCAGATTGCCCCGCAATTCTTCTTTGATGGATTTCGGTTGGTAGCCCGCTGCTTTCAGCGCGCCAAGGGTATGAATGTGTTGATGATCCATGATGCTGCCAATGGTACAATAATGAAGGAGAAATGTTTCCGAACCAGCGCAGAAAACACCGCGCCGGGAAATCGGGATTCGTTGCTTTTTTTGCAGGCACTTCCCTGTGCTGCACACATGATGCGATACCTATTGCCCATTTTGTTGCTGGTCGTCAGCAACGTATTCATGATTCTGGCCTGGTACGGCCACCTTAAAATCAAAGAATGGCGCTGGTTTGAGCAGGCCGGACTGTTCACGTTTATTCTGCTGAGCTGGGGACTGGCATTCTTTGAATACTGCTTTCAGGTGCCGGCCAACAAGCTGGGCTTTCGCGGGAATGGCGGACCTTACACATTGTTGCAGCTCAAGGTCATTCAGGAGGTCATCACCTTGTTGGTTTTTCTCGGATTTTCGTGGCTGTTTTTCAAAGAGGAAGGTTTCCGGATGAACCATGCCATTGGCCTGTTTTTCCTGGTGCTGGCGGTGTATTTCATCTTCAGGAAATAGCGTAGTTTCTTTATATATGCGTTCCATTCCCCGGGCCATGGAACGCAGCTTGTCATCTCCAGCCTGACGAAGCAATACATCCATTCCGTCCATTTCCCTTTCTTTGTGTCTGATGCTCCGAAAACTTCATCTTCTTATGCTTCTTTTCGGCTCTTTCTCCACAAGCTTACTGCTTGCGCAGGACCGGATTTTGCTTCGTGACAGCACCGAAATTCAGGGCAAGATTCTCCGTGCGGGCCGCGACTGGGTGGTTTACACAGCCAAAGACAGCATGGAGGGCACCACGCAAAAGGTTTCCACCATGCGGGTGCGCAGCGTTTACTATGCGAACGGCCAAGTCGGAACATATTTCATCAAGGACAGTACTGCGGTTGTTCCCGTGAAGGATTCTGCAGTACAGAAGGAATTGAGCATCATCCAGCGTGCGGAGCTTGACGCCTCGCGCAATACCAGCACTTTTCCGGGCGGAAAAGTGGCCGGCGCGCTGGCCTTTTTCCTAACTCCGGTGGGCGGGTTGCTGCCAGCCACGGCTATTGCCTTTACCACGCCACCAAAGCGCCGCTGGACCACCTTCGACAGCACTTATGCACATGACGAAACCTATGTGCGCAGCTACCGCAAAGAAATCCGGAAGGAAAAACAGCGCTACACCTTAGGGCAGTACAAGCAGGGAACGGCTGTTTTCTGGGCTATTGTGGTTTTGGGAGCCACTTCTTGGGTCGCGGATCGGTTGTTCAGATAAACAATACCGGAATACCCGCGGGGTTGTTGACCAGGGCTTCGCAATCGGCTTCGTAGGCAGTTTTTCCGAGCACCGGATACGACTGTCGGCTCATGACCAACAAATCGTAGCCGCCCTGACCGAGGTAATCGTACACCTGATGACTGAGGCCGGCGCCAAAACCATGTCGCAATACAGCTTCGGCATGCACGGAAACGTCTGCATCGCTGAACAGCCGTGAAGTAGCGTCAAGTGCGGCGGTATCTTCATGGCTCAGGTCGTTCATGTCGAGGCTGATGTGCAGGAGGCCGGCCTGCCCGGCGGCGCTTTTCAGCAGGCCACACAAACGATGGATGGAATGCGCATCCCAGGGTGTATTGTTCAGCACCAGCCAGCGCGCCGGCAAACGCCGTGGCGTTTGCTGCTGCAACAGCAGCGCCGGGCAGGCCGTATCCGTCACAATACGCATGCTGTTGGCCCCGAATAACATCTGACTGAATCCGTGGATTCCGTGCGTGCCAAACACCATCAACGCCGGATGCTCGTGGATGTAACAGCTCCTGATTTCCTGAAACAAATTCCCCGACCGGGCAAAAGCCTTCGACAAACCCGGCTGTGCCAGCTTCACCGCCCGCTCACGCATCTGCGCTTTTGCATCCTCACATCCTTCAGGATCCGTACAAATATGCAACGCCGCCAGCGACAGCTTCAAGGCATGTGCCCAAACACCTGCCAGTTCCAGTGCCTGATTGCTCACCGGCGAAAAATCATCCAATACCAAAATCTCAGGGTTACTCATGCGTCTGTTTTACTCAATACTACACAAGCAGCATATTGGGTGCGGTAAACCTGATTTTTATCGTGCGAAAATCTGCTTTTTCCTCAGCTCCACACACGAAGTTCAACCCGGAAAGCAGACACCGCACAGCGCTGTGGATTCAGAACTCAGCCAGCAACTGAATCTGAAAGCTGCGCGGCGGACGCAAATCTGCCGGTCGGGTCATATACACCTGATTGGTGATGTTGTTCACCAGAAAAGCCAGCCGCGAAGCCGACTTCGGCCTGAAGCGCCATGCCAGTCGGGCATCCATGATATACACCCCGGAACTGTTGTCCAGCCTTGCCCGATCCACATCCAGGATGAACAGATTGATGGGCAGCGACACAAAAGCGCGGTCAATGTTTTCAATCGGGCCATTGTAACGGAAGCTCCATCCGAGTTCCCATTGTTTATAGCCGGCCTGAACATCCAAACGGGCCATGTTTCGGTAACGGTATTTCAGGATGTTGTTTTCGTCGCTGCGCGTTTCCCGAAAGGTGAGCTTCCGCCCCAGCGAATCCAAGCCGTACACAAAGTCAGGATCTTCCACCTGCGGACTGGTCCAGGTATAACCACCCAGCACCTGCCAGTGCAACTTTCCAGTATAAAAATCTCCGCCTACGCTCAACTCGGCACCGCGCACACGCGTATTGCCCACATTCACGCTCATGAATCCGAAGCCAAACAAATTTCCCGGACCAATATCGCTGCTCCACTGGCTGAAGGTGAACTCCATCATGTTGCGGTAACGCATGTCAAAAACCGAGAAATCAGTATAGATGCCGCCGCCCTTCCTTCCCCAGAAAAGCCGCAGGCCTGCTTCAGTGTTGCTGCCCGTTTCCGGCCTCAGCGTTGGGTTGGGATACACCTTTACCGGCCCTACACTGGTTTTGATAAAGCTTTCTGCGATGGTGGGAAAACGGTAGCCTTGTCCCCACGATGCACGCAGGTGCATGAATGGCAGCAGCTTGTAGTTCAGGCCCAGTCGAAATACGGGCTGCGCATCGGTGCGTTCATTCAGTCTGTAATGCTCATAGCGCGCACCGGCACTCAGGTTCAGCTTCTTGCCCACATACTCGGCTTGTGTGTATGCAGCCTTGTTTTCTGCCGTTTGCGTGCCGCTGAACAAAGGCGAACGGGTATTGGCGCCCGACCAAACCGCACCGGCCGTCCAGGAGGTGCGTTTCCCCAGTTTTCCATTCACCCGGTATTCGCCGTAGCGCAGCACGTTTGCGTTGCTTTGGTCGCCGGAAGCGGGGTCGTTGTTGGTGTTGCGGTTGTCAATGCCCAGAATCCGTCCGCTCAGGTTGTGCGTGATGTTGCCGGTTTTCAGACTGAGCCGCGGGTCTATGCTGAATCTGTTGCTGTTGGTTCTGTTGAAGCCGGAATCCAGCGAAGTGTAGCCCAGGGCATAACTTTCCCAGAGCAGGAAGGAACCGCTGTTGTTGTTCATTGCCGAGCCATCCAGGGAAAACGTTGCCTTTGCGGAGATATTCCAAACCAGGCCTGCACTGACCCGCAGGCGTTCGCTGAATTCCTCCATGCGGTAGCCTTCATCATGAAAATAGTTCAGACCCAGCCGGTAGCCGAGCTTCCCTTTCTGCTGCAGGCTCCAGGCGGAAAAACCCTGCTGCTTGCGGCGTTCGCTGCTCCAGCGCAGGCCGGGCTCTTTCGGTTGATCGTACCAGCCGTAAAAAGTGTTGATGCCCGCCCTTTGCTTTGCTGCCGGCTGCATGGTTTTGATGTTCAATACGCCATTCAGCGCACCGGAGCCGTATAATACCGACCCCGCTCCTTTTTGTACATCCAGTTCTTTGATCCACTCCACAGGCACAAAACTCCATTGCGCCTGCCCGGCATCGCCACTCAGCATGGGTAAATCATCCACCAAAACAGCCACGCGACTGCCGGCACCGTAACTCCAGCCGCTGCCGCTGCGGATGTTTATTTGCCCGTCAACCACATGCACGCCGGGAATCTGTTCTGCCAGGTTGGAAGGATCCGCCGGATTTCTGTTACGCACCAGATATTGCTTCATGCGTTCAGAAGCCACCGTTTGGCTGCGCATGCTCAGGATGCTTTTGCCTTCCACCCTGATGAGCACCGGTCCGCCAACTTGTGCCAGCTCAGGAATCATGGTCACACGCTTCACCCGATCGATGGAAGATTGCCAGTCTTTGGGAAAGAATAAACCATAACGCTGGCTCTGGAAGCCGTCCATGCTGATGTACAGCGCGCCGGTATCGCCTTTTTGGAAGGACACCATGCCCTGAGCATCGGTGAGGAAGGTTTTACCACGATAGGTAACCAAGGCCCCCGAAAGCGGAACGCCGTCCGGATCCTGCACCAGTACCTGAAAATTCGGGGTTTGGGCAGAAGCAACAGCGGTAAGTAAAAAGCCGCAGAAGGCAAGCATTAGTTTTCTCATGGAAGCCCTGTATTTTTGAAGCAATATATCACTATGAAACTACAATACTTCATCTGCACTTTGTTGTTGCTTGGTGGCGTTCAGGCGGCACAGGCTCAGGTTTGTACCCCGGATCAGTCTGTGAAGAACAAGCCCGTAGGTTTTCACCCGGACTCTATTCCTTCCGGGAAAGTAAATGTTCCATACTCGGCTACCATCCACGTGAAAACGCCCAAAGACACCATGGTGACACTCGGCGGATTTCCGGTGAAGGCGAATATCGACTCTGTAAAAGTGCTGCGTGTGTTGGACATGCCGGCAGGCTTCAGCTTCCAATGCGACAATCCTCGTTGTGTGTTTGTGTACGACAGCATTGGCTGTGGCACCTTCCGCGGAACGCCCACCTCCGGCGGAACCTTTCCCCTGCGCATTGTGGTACGCACCTTTGCGCGTGTAGGTTTTCCCATCACCCAGAACGATACCATCACACGCTTTGTGTTGCGCGTAGAAGGTCCAAGCAATGTGTACCGTATGGTAGAAGCGCAGCTGCAGGTATTCCCGAATCCTGCCAGCAATCAGTTCACCGTATTCATCCCACAAACCCTTCCCAACCAGCAACTTCAGGTATTTACCCTGGATGGACGCAGTGTGATGTCCGCACAGGTGAATGCAGGCAACAACGTGTTGCGCACCGCCAACCTGAAACCCGGAACCTACATCCTGAACTACGGAAACTGGCGCAATACCCTGATTGTCCAGCCTTAAGATGCAGACTTACGTACAAATACCACGCTGGAAAGGCGAGTTCGCCATTTTTCTGGTGTACGGCCTCCTGGTTTTCGCCGTCACCATGATCAACCTGGCCCAGTTCGGACCGAATGTGGCGTGGATAACCCTGGGCGCGCTGTTGCTGTTGTTTGTGTATTTGTACCGAAGATTTTCGGGCAACTACTTCGTCTCTGCGGATGAAAAAGGCATTTCGTGGCGACAAAACATCATGTCGCAGCTGGTATTTATTCCCTGGAACTATGTGGCAAAAGCCGATTTCCTGCTGTATGAAATCAACTTCATTGTGCGCGAAAGCGGACAGGTGGTTTCCTTTGCTACCAGTGGTTTATCGGAAGAAGAAACCCAGGAACTGAAGAAGGTGATTGCCCACTACACGCATACCTACAGCACCTCAGACCCTGACGCCTGAGGTTGTATTGCTTTCAATCTCGCCGTCGCGCATCCGCACAACATTCCGGGCATGGTGCGCAATGTCTTCTTCGTGCGTTACCAAAATGATGGTATTTCCCTTCTGATGGATGTGCTCGAAAAGCGCCATAATCTCGTGGGAGGTTTTGGTGTCCAGGTTTCCCGTTGGCTCGTCGGCCAGCAACAAACTCGGATTGTTGACCAGTGCACGGGCCACCGCAACCCTTTGTCTTTGTCCGCCGGAAAGTTCATTCGGCGTATGGTTCATACGGTCTGCAAGGCCCACATCAGCCAATGCCTGTTCCGCTTTTTGCCTGCGTTCTTTTCTGCCCAGGCCTGTGTACACCAAAGGCAGCGCAACATTGTCGAGGGCGCTGAGGCGTGGTAGCAGGTTAAAAGTTTGAAAAACGAACCCTATTTCCTTGTTGCGGATGCCTGAAAGCTGTTCATCTTTCATGTGGGCAACCTCCTGACCATTCAGGATATAACTTCCCGCCGAAGGCGTATCCAGACAGCCCAAAATGTTCATCAGTGTACTCTTGCCTGAACCGCTGGGACCCATGAGGGCCAGATAATCGCCACGATTGATGCTCAGGTCAATGTTCCGCAGGGCAAAAATGTCCTGATCACCTACGCGGTACACTTTCCTGATGCCGCGCAATTCAATCAGATGACTCATGGATGTTACTTGTTTTGGTCTATCACCTTGGGAACCCTGAAATAATCAGAATCTCTGGCCGGCGCGTTGCGCAGTGCTTCTTCGTGGCTGATTTCCTGATGCACCACATCTTCGCGCAACACATTTACTGCATCGGTCATGTAGATGAGTGGTGCCACGCCTTCCGTATCCAGGCCATTCAGCTGTTCGCACATGGCCACGATGTTCTGCAGGTCGCTGCGGATTTCTTCGAGGGCTTCGCCTTCAAATTCCAGGCGGGCAAGATGTGCCAGCGCGCGTACTTTTTCTTCGGTAATCTTCATGACAAAACGCCTTGTTGCTTCAATTCTTCTTCAATGATACGATAAACCTGATCTTTTAATGCTTCGGCATCTGCAACGGCCATGCCCGCCGTAGGAATCGGACGGTGCACCACCATGCGCATGGTTCCGCCCTTGGCCACAAAGGTGCCTTCGGGCAGACGTCGGTGGTTGTCGATGATGCTCACAGGCACCACTTCGGCACCCTGCTCAATGGCCAGACGGAAGGCTCCGATTTTGAAACGCCCCAGCTGCGGTGTATGCGAAGGAATGGTTCCTTCGGGAAAGATGAGGATGTTGCGACCGCGCGCCAGCAGCTTCCCTGCCTCAACAAAGGCACGGTGCGAGGCTGTGGTGCTTTGACGGTTCACGGGAATGTCAATGGTTCGGAAGAAGATGCCAAAAAGCGGGATGTCGCGCAGCTCTTTCTTCGCCATGAATGAAAAGATGCCGGGCAACAGTGCGGCAGTGGTTACAATATCCAGGTACGACGAATGGTTGGGCACGAATACGTATTTGTGTCCCTTTTTCAGCTTGCGCTGGAACACCACTTTAGGGCGCAGGAAACAGGTGATGATGATGAACCAGGCCCAGCCTTTACGGTACAGATGCGCCAGCGGATACAATTTCGGGTGAATGACAAACAGCAGCAGCAACGGATAGGTAGGCAGGAAGTACACCGCCACCATCAGAAAGCAATACACGAAGTACAGTCTGCCCAGGAAGTTACGCACGGCTGTTTCCCCTTGAGCTGAGTAAGAAGGTGGCACTGGCAACCAGCATACCGATGCTGATGTTCATGGAATACTGCCAGCGCATGAACGAGCCTAAACTCATGTATGCGTCCACATCGAAATTCGCTGCATCCGGACCGGCAGCCCTTTTTCGCTGTATCCATAAGTTTCGGTAATCATTCATGATGGCCGGCTGATTTTCCAGTAGGTATTCGTATGCCAGCACGCTCACGGAGGCAAGAATTGCAGAGGTAAGCAGTCCGGCAAAAAGTGCCTTACCCATAACCAGGCCGCCCGGCGTTTCACGGCGCAGGGAACGGATGACCATGACAACCGCCACTATGCTGATGACAACATTGCCCAAAACAGGAAGGGCTGAAGCGAGCGTACGGTCGCGGTACAGGCCGTTGAAATACTGGATAAGCAACAAGGCCGCTGAGGCCGAACCGAAAGCCAAACCGTAAAGCAGAACCTTTTTCAGCATGCTGCAAAGTTAATCAGGAAGCAACAGCAGGAAACGTCAAAGCCGAAGATCAGCCCAGCTGATCATCTTCCTGGTCGCGGCGGGCGTACTCGTCGAAATCGTATTCTGGGAGCAGGTTGGATTTAATGAATCCAATGGTTTCCTGAAGGGCATCTGCAAACTTGTGAAAATCTTCCTTGTAGAGAAAAATCTTATTCTTTACCAATGCCGCATCATCTGCTCTGTGCCGTTTACTCTCGGTGATGGTGATGAAATAGTCGTTCCCTTTGGTCGCCTTTACATCGAAGTAGTAGGTGCGCTTGCCGGCCCTGATACGCTTGGAGAAAATCTCCTCACGTTCGCGGTCATGGTGTGAAGCGTCGTTCATCGCACTTAAGTGTTTTTTTGAAGAATAGCAAATTTAGACACGGGTTTGACAAAAACAAGTAGAAATAATTTTCTCAGGAAACCTGCATCGCATGCAGCCGTGCATACGATCCCCCGGCTGCCAGCAGCGTTTCATGCGTTCCCTGCTCCAGCAAGCGTCCGTCTTTGAGTACCACAATATGGTCGGCATGCATCACGCCCTGCACCCTATGGCTGATGATGATGGCGGTTTTATCTCGTAAGGCCTGTTTCAGGTTGGCGATGATATGCGCCTCCGCGTGCGCATCAACGGCGCTGAGGCAATCGTCCAGCAAGATGAGTTCCGGGTCGGCGGCAAGCGCCCGCGCAATGGCTACGCGCTGCTTCTGGCCACCCGACAAGGTTACGCCACGTTCTCCGAGCATGGTCTGATAACCTTGCGGAAAACGCATGATGTCGTCGTGGATGCCGGCCATACGCGCTGCATGTTCTATGCGTTCCTGGGTGGCAGCCTTGGCATCCAGCCCAAAGGCGATGTTGTCGAAGATGCTTTCTGAAAACAGGAAAATATCCTGCGGCACATAACCTAAAACCTTGCGCATGCTGCCCGTTTCAAACGCCTTCAAATCCGTTCCGTCCACCGTAATTCGTCCTTCCTGCGGATCGTACAGGCGCATGATCAGCGCGGCCAGCGTGCTTTTGCCGGAACCGGTTTGTCCCAGAACGCCCAGCGTGCTGCCACGGGGAATACTCAGGCTGATCTGCGCCAGCGCCGGCTGTTGCTTGTCGGGATAGGTGAAGGTTACATCCTCAAGTTCCATCTGCTCCTGAAACCGGAACGGCAGTCCTGTTCCCGGCGCCAGCGGTTCTGCTTCGCGCATGAACTCATTGATGCGTCCCTGACTGACTGCGGCACGCTGCACCAGCGCTGTCACCCAGCCCAGCGAAGCCATCGGCCAGATGAGCATGTTCAGATAGATGAGGAACTCGGCGATATTGCCGTAGGTAAAGGTGCCGGCAGCCACAGCATTCCCGCCCAGATAAATCACCAGCAGCGTGCTGATGCCCACCAGCAACATCATCAAAGGAAAGAAGGCGGCCTGCGCGCGGGCCAGACTCATCTGATGGTCGTAGTATGCATCCGTTTCTTCATAAAAGGCGCTGCGGAAACGGCCTTCTGCACCAAAGGATTTGATTACCCGAATTCCGGAAAAGGTTTCCTGTGCGAAGGTGGTCAGCCTGCTCAGCTGCTCCTGGATTTTGGTGCTGCGCTTGTTGATGATGATGCTCACTTTGTAAATGGAATAGCTCATCAGGGGCAAAGGCAACAAAACGTACATGCTCAGCGTGGGATTGGTGTAAAACATGATGAGCACCACCGCCAGAAAGGTGAACAGGAAGTTCACGGTGTACATCACAGCCGGCCCCACGAACATGCGCACGTGGCCCACATCTTCGCTCATGCGCGCCATCAGGTCGCCGGTAAAATTTCTGCGGAAGAAGGCCAGCGGCAGCCGTTGATATTTCCGGAAGAGGTCGTTTTTCAGGTCGTACTCCACGTAGCGCGACATGTTGATGATATACTGACGCATGAGGTACATAAAGAACCCACGGATGAGGGCCGCCAGCAGGATGAGGCCCGCAAAAACCATTGCCGTGCGCACAGCATCCCATTCCAAAAGTTCGTAGCCGGGATGATGTTGCACCATGCCTGCCAAACGCACACGCTCAGCGGTTTCATCAAAACCCATCCGCACCAGCATGGGCACATAAACTGCCGCGATGTTGGAAAGGATGACGAAAAAAAGGCCTGGCAACAGCCGCCACAAGTAACGTTTCAGGTATGGCTTTAATCCGGATAATTCGCGCACAACGCTGCAAAGGTGACGCCAAGTTGCGGAATAAGTGAAATCAGGGACAATTTTTGATTTAAATCCTTGATTATCAATACTTTAACAAAGATTGGCGCAACTTATGAAAAGCCTTACCTTTGCAGCCGTTTAAAACATGACCCAAACCCAAGGAAGTGCCGTTACAGAAACCTCATTTGATCTGTTCGGCAGGCTCGAAAACACAGGTCACGAACAGGTAGTATTCTGCCAGGACAAAGCCTCCGGTCTTAAGGCGCTGATTGCCATCCACAACACTGTACTTGGCCCAGGTTTGGGCGGTACACGCATGTGGAAGTACAGCACCGAGGCGGAAGCCCTGAATGATGTGTTGCGCCTGTCACGGGGGATGACCTACAAAGCCAGCATTGCCGGCCTGAATCTCGGTGGCGCCAAAGCCGTAATCATCGGCGATGCCAACCATCAGAAATCAGAAGCCCTGATGCGCAAATTTGGTCGCTTCGTGGAAAACCTGAACGGCAAGTACATCACTGCCGAAGACGTGGGAACCACCACCCGCGACATGGAATATGTGAATATGGAAACCGACCACGTGGTTGGTTTGCCGGAAGCCATGGGCGGCGGCGGAGATCCTTCTCCGGTAACTGCCTACGGCGTTTATATGGGCATGAAGGCTTCGGCCAAACAAGCCTGGGGCAACGACAGCCTGAGCGGGAAAACCGTAGCCGTGCAAGGCATTGGCAAGGTAGGCATGCATCTGCTGGAACACCTCCATAAAGAAGGTGCGAAACTGATTGTTTCCGACATCAACGCAGACAACCTGAAACATGCTGCGGCTACCTTCGGCGCCACAGTGGTGAACGGCGATGAAATCTTCGACCAGCAAGCAGACATCTTCGCACCCTGCGCCCTCGGCGCTGTGCTGAACAGCAAAAACATCGAACGCCTCAAGTGCCAGATCATTGCAGGTGCTGCCAACAACCAGCTGGAAGACGAAACCGTTCATGGCAACCTGGTGCGCAGCAAAGGCATGATCTATGCTCCTGACTTCGTCATCAACGCGGGCGGTCTGATCAACGTATACAGCGAATACACCGGATACGTGCGGGAACTGGCGATGGCACAGACCGAAAACATCTACCACACCATCCTGAACATCTACAAGCGCGCTGCGGATCGTAACATCAACAACCAGCTTGCAGCGATTGAACTGGCAGAACAACGCATCCACGACATGATGCTGGTGAAATCCACTTATTAAGCATCCATTCCCTGAACAAACAACGAACCCTGAAGCGCATGCTTCAGGGTTTTTTAATGCCTGTACTTTCCTAATTTGCGCCCCATGCCTGCGCTACCCAAAGACAAAGCCTCGCTGCTCTGGCTTCCCCTGGGCGGCCTGATCTTTCTGCTCATTGACGGCGGCCGGGGCTGGCCCGAAGGCGGACAGGACAGCTGGAACCATTTCCTCTACGGACGCTGGGCTTTTCATCATCCGGAACTCTTGCTGGATCAATGGGGAAAACCGCTCTATACCCTGCTCATCAGTCTGCCCGCGCAATCAGGTTTTCATGCCGTACTCTTGTTCAATATAACATGCACCCTGCTGAGCGGCTGGCTCATGTATCGCTTTGCGCTGCAGCTGCACTGGAAACATCCGTGGCTGGCCTATCCACTGACCTGGTTCACGCCGGTACTCTTTGGCAATACTGTTTCTGCGCTCACCGAGCCGCTGAATGCGCTGATGGTGGCCTTGGTGCTTTTTCTCTTTGCTTCGGAAAGAAAAATTCCGGCCCTGCTGGTAGCTTCCTTATTGCCATTGGTGCGCAGCGAAGGCTTTGTGATCATTGCCGCCATTGCCTGCTACCTGCTGCTCACACGAAGCTGGCGCCTCATCCCGATTTTATCTGTGGGAACCCTGCTGCTGGCGCTGGCCGGTGGCATTGGTTCCGGCGATCCGCTTTGGATCATCCACGGCAATCCTTATCTGCGCTTTGACGCCGAAACACGTTGGCATCCGGGCAGCGGTTCCTTCTTCCATTACCTGCACCAGCAGCGGCTCATCACCGGCACCACCGGGCTGATTCTGGCATTGGGCGGATGGCTTGCCTGTGCCATCGTGCTCAGCGAGAAAACACCTGCGGGCACGCTGCTTGAAGGTTTCAGAAAGCAACTCAGAGCTCATGCAGAACATGCAAAACTTGTTTTGTTGCTTGCCGGTGGCGTGGCCTGCGCTTATTTCCTGGCGCATTCGTATTTGTGGTGGAGTGGAAGCATGGGCTCACACGGGCTGATCCGCGTTTTTGCCGTCATCGTGCCCTGCTTCGCGGCAGCGCAACACTTCCTGCTGCACCTGCTTGCCGGACTTCCCCAAATGAACCGCATCCTGCCACCCTTGTATCTGGCAGGTGCTGTCTTGTTGGGCTGGAATTCCTACCATACCGCTCATTACGCCCTGCCCTGGGAATTGCGTAAAACATCCATTCCTGCGCCGCCGCAGGCCCATACCGTACACCAAAGCCTGGCCTGGCTGAAATCAAAGAAACTGGATCAGCGGGTTCTTGTCCATCAGCTTCCATTTATCAATGTTCGCCTTGGTTTGGATCAATGGGCTGCACCTGAATCTGCCAAAACCTTTTACATCTGGAGCATCGACTGGCGCGACAGCTTCACGCGCGACTGGATGCCGCCGGGTTCCATCGTGCTGTACGACGGCTACCACGCCGGCCGCGATGGCTTTCTGCCAAAAGACAGCATCATGAACAGCAAACGCTACGCGCTGTTGCACCACGAACCCTATACGGATGAAGCCGGAAAGCCAAATCCGCAGTTTGACGTGTGGCTTTTTGAGAAGAAGCGCTAAGTGAAGGCTTAAACGTCGAAGGAAGTATCCGCTGCGCGGGATTCCCAGGCGGCGATCTCGGCTTCCAGTTGCTTCATCTTCACCCGAAAGCCTTCAATAGCCAACGGACCTAAAGGCAGATGCAGCGGCGGATGCTCCGAAGCAGCAGCTTCCATAATCACCTGCGCGGCTTTGTCGGGATCGCCCGGCTGTTGTCCGTTGTAGCCCTGAATCTGGGCAATGCGCACACCGGCGGTTTCTTCGTATTCCGTCATCATCCGTCGCGTGCGTATGGAACTGCTTCCGGCCCAGGCCGTGCGGAATGGACCGGGTTCTACCAGCATCACATGTACACCAAAGGGTTGCAGTTCCTGAGCCAAAGCCTCGCTCATACCTTCCAGCGCAAACTTGCTGGCGTTGTAAATACCGAGGCCATTGGTACCGCGGAATCCCGCGATGGAACTGATCTGGATGATGCAGCCACTGCGCTGCTTCCTCATGGAAGGAATGAGCGCCTGACACATGGCCAGTGCGCCGAAGAAATTCGTTTCCATCTGCGCGCGGGCTTC
>JBDKIU010000017.1:0-6492 GCA_039796915.1 Bacteroidota bacterium
GGGCAGTGAAGGTGTTGAAGGCATTTCTTCGCTCACCGGCTACAGCATGATGACCGAAGGTTCGGGCGCAGCCTACGGCATGGGCACCGTGAACCTCAAACCCTGGTCGGAACGAAACATGGATGCCACCGCCATGGCAAGTGTGCTTCAGCAAAAACTGTCGCATATCCGCGATGCAGACATTCAGATATTTCCGCCTCCCGCCGTGCCCGGCTATGGGAATGCCAGTGGTTTCGAATTGCGCCTGCTCGACAAAACAGGCTCCGGCGACCTGCAGGCGCTGCACCGCATCAGCCAAAGCTTCATGGATACCGTGCTGAAACATCCGGCGGTAAAATCGCTGTTCTCCAGCTTCAACCCCGAGTTCCCGCAATACCTGATTCACCTCGATCAGGACATTGCCGCCCAGAAACACATCCGTGCCGATGAAGCCCTGGACAACCTGCAAACGCTGCTGGGTAGCTTCTACGCCACCAATTTCATCAGGTACAGCCAGATGTATAAAGTGATGGTTCAGGCAAATCCGGCCTACCGCAAACAGCCGGAAGATGTGCTGAAGCTGAAGGTGAAAAACGCCAAAGGGGAAATGGTTCCCTACAGCATGTTCTGCCGTCTGGAGCGCATTTACGGACCGGAACAGCTCACGCGCTACAACATGTACTTGGCAGCCATGCTGAATGGCGAACCTGCACCAGGCTACAGCACCGGCGATGCCATCGAAGCCCTCGAGTCGCTGGCCGCATCCAGCCTGCCCCGAGGTTATTCCATTGAATGGTCGGGCATGACCCGCGAAGAAATCGCCTCCGGCAACCAGGTGATGTTGATTTTCCTGCTCTGCTTTGTGTTCGTGTACCTGATTCTGGCGGCACAATACGAAAGCTTCCGCCTGCCGTTCCCCGTGCTTTTATCCATTCCGTTTGGCATCGCGGGTTCTTTCTTGTTGCTCTGGCTGTTCGGACTTGAAAACAATATTTACGCCCAGGTGGCCATGGTGATGCTCATCGGTTTGCTGGGGAAAAATGCCATCCTCATCGTGGAGTTTGCCGTAATGCGCGAACAAAACGGCGATGCACCGGAACTGGCCGTTCAGCTGGCTGCCGTAGATCGCCTGCGCCCGATTCTTATGACTTCCTTCGCGTTCATTGCCGGACTGTTGCCGCTGATGCTGGCCGATGGTGCCGGCGCCATTGGAAACAGAACCATCGGAACGGCTGCCGCCGGTGGCATGCTCGTGGGAACCATTGCCGGTGTCTTGTTCATCCCCGGCCTGTATTACCTGTTCCGCTTCACCGGAAAAAATAAAAAAGTGCTTGCCGCCGTGCTGCTGCTTGCACTGCATCTGCCCATGAATGTGCAGGCTCAGTCCAACAGTTCTGAACCGACCGAAACCGACCGGCGCGACAGCTTCCTGCTGGCCATGAAAGCGCATATTTTTCAGCCTGAACTGAGCCGGGTGATTGACTCCGCGCTGTTGCATCACTTTGACTGGCTGATGAACCGCTCCGACCTGAATACGGCGGAAGCACGGGTGCTCGCTGCCCGCGCAGCGCTGTTACCGGCGTTCCAGCTTTCCGGCGCTGCCGGCCTGCGTCGCTTCGGCGATTATACCATGGATGGCGTGGGCAACTACGACACCCGTTTTTCACCGAACCTGAACGAAAAACAGAAAGTGCCGAATCCGCTGCCCGATGTGCTGGGAACGCTCGGCTTCAGCTGGGAGTTGGACATCTGGGGAAAACTGCGGGCCGGAAGACGCGCCGCCTATGCCCGCTACCTGTCCGGTGCAGAAGCGCGGCAATGGATGAAAACCCGCGTTGTGCGCGAGGTGGCCGGAAAATACCATCAGTTGGCCTGGATGGAAGGACAACATCAGGTTCTGGAAGAAAACCTTTCGCTGCAGCAAAAGTCGCTGGAAATCACCCGCCTCCAAAGAGAAGCCGGTCGCACCAATGCTCTGGCGGTAAACGCTTTCGCCGCGCAGGTGCTCAGCCTGCAGGAAGCGCTGTTGCGTGTGGAACAGGAACGCCGGGAAACGGTGTACGATTTGTTGTTCTCGCTCGGATTGCCGCCGGGTGATTTTACCTTACCAGCCAACGATTCCATGTCGCAGATGGACACCATTTTGCTGCCGGCTTTTCTGCTGCATGCATTTCCCGCCAACTGGCTGGAATGGCGCCCCGACGTAGCTGCCGCCCGTGAAGCGGTGGCTGCCACCGGCGCTGACGTGGAAATGGCACGCAAAGCGTTTTATCCAAGCCTCAACATCGGAACCTTTGCCGGCATGCAGTCGTTCAACCCGGCGCTGTTCCTGGATCCGGGTTCGCTAACGTACCAACTCGGTGCAGCGCTGGGCGCGCCCTTGTTCAACCGCCGTTCCCTGCGCGCACGTTTGCTTGAGTCGGAAGCAGAAGCCCGAAAAGCCCTGGTAGCGTATCAGAAAACACTCACCGCCGCTGCGGGGGAAGTAAAAACCGCCATCACACGATTGCAGAATGACCTCCGGCGTTTCCGCATCAAAACCGGCGAAGTAGCCCTGCTGCAAAACAATATTGCTTATGCCATCGACTTATTCGCCGCCGGAAAAGCCAGCTACCTGGAAGTGGTGAACGCACAACAACTCATGCTCAGCAACGAACTGGAACTGAACGAGCTGGTGTACAGAATCCGGCTGGATCACCTGGATCTTTATGCCGCCCTGGGCGGCGGATGGTAAAGCAGCCTGCGTTCCTGATGCGGCTGTTGCAGGGGTTTTGCGTGCGGGCAGAATCCCTGCTTTCCTTTACCCTGAAAATTATTCCGCTGCGCGTAAAATGTGCACCATGCAGCTGATTGTAGCTGAATTATTCTGTTGGTTGATCCAACAATGCGGGCAGCAGGTTTTGTGCGGCCATGAATGGAATTCCAAAGATTCGTTCAGCATACATCGTCTTTATTTTTTGGATGACCTGAGTTTCTGCGGCAGCACGGCTCTTCAGCAAAGGATCGGTAATTCCCGTAAGCATCGACAGGCTTTGATTCACCAGCCAGGCGTATGGTTTTATTCCTGCTCTTTTTAAATCGTCCTGTAAAGCCCCGGCCTCGCGCATGGGTGTTGTTTCCGGTAATGAAACCAATATAATTTTAGACAATTCCGGATCTTGTAATGACATGTAAGGCGTTCGGAAACGACCGGCGCCCATATTGTTTCTCATGATGTCTCGGTGGTAACTTCCTGCGGTATCCAACAACAACAATGTATGACCGGTTGGCGCCGTATCCATGACTACAAACTTTCTTTTGGACATGCTGATTGCCTTCGAAAAAGCATGGAACACGGCAACCTCTTCGGTGCACGGTGATTTCAAATCTTCAAGAATCAACTTTTTTGCTTCTTCCGTTTGTCCCTGGCCTTTGTGTTCCAGGATTTTTTCAATGTACCGTTGTGTTTCAATTTTAGGGTCAATGCGCTCGACAGTTAGCGTAGCTGGCAAAGCATCCAATTGCCCGATAAAATCCTGAATATGTGCCGCCGGGTCGGTTGTGGTGAGCAATACTTCAAACCCTTTCTGGGCAAGCAGCACGGCAATGGCCGAGGCCGCAATGGTTTTTCCCACGCCTCCTTTCCCCATGGTCATGATGAGCCCGTTTTGTTTGTTTGCCGATAGTTCATCTGCCAATTGTTTTATTCCCTGCAGTGTTAAAACTGAGGCATTGGTATTCATTAATTCTTGTTCAACAATGGTTTTTTGTAGTTCCGGTTTTAGCAAGGAACGCAGTTTCTCAATTCCCAAAACATTGTAGGGCAGCAGCGGAAATTTTCGGGAAGGAAGCTGTTTTAAGTTTTCCGGGATTTCATCCAGCTGTTCCCGGCCCATGGCTTCAATCTTTCCGGCTAATGCATCCTGATGATCTATTGCCTTGAATACGCCATTGATATATAAACGCTGATTATTCATCCCCAAAGCCCTTAATTCATTACATGTTCTGGATGCTTCTTTTAATGAAGCATGATCTGCCCTGGAAACAAGATAATAGTTCGTTAAGGTGGCATCCCGCAAACGGTTCACCACGGTATGATAGCGTTCTTTCCCGCTTTTGAGCGCAGAGGTTGGACCCAGGCAAGATGCGCCTTCTGGGTTTTCTTCCGTAAAACTGGACCACGCTGCAGGAAGTTCAAGAAGCCGCAGGGTATGGCCTGTAGGCGCTGTATCGAAGACAATAACATCAAACGAAGCGCCTTCCGTTTCCCCCGAAATGAACCTTGAAAATTCATCAAACGAAGCAATTTCCGTGGTGCAGGCACCGGAAAGGTCTTCCCTGATTTTTTTGATTTCCGCTGCCGAAGCAATGCCTTCCAAAGGCTGCGTCACCCTGTTTCGGTATTCCTCAGCCGATTTCTCCGGATTGATATTGCAGGCAAACAGCCGGTCGATGCCCTTTACCGGCTGGATGGTTTCATTGATCTCACTTTCCAGTACATCGCTCAGGTTCGAAGCAGGATCTGTGCTCACCAACAGCACCACATTTCCGGCATCGGCCAGCTCAACAGCCGTGGCACAGGCCAGCGAAGTTTTTCCTACACCTCCTTTGCCAGTAAAAAATAGGTATTTTGGGTTCGTTATCGTCATAGTTCACTTGTGTTTCATCTTCCGATGAACTTCAATTCCTATGTAAATTTAAGCTTTAATAGATGCTTGGTGAACCACTGAATACAACGTTCTTTACCAAAATCATCGTGAGGAAGAGGCGGCCTTCAACAGCTTGTAGCTCGACACTTCATTCCGCCGCGCGTAAAATCTTCTTCATCGGCCGGCCTTTTGCCAGTTCATCCACGAGTTTATCCAGATAACGCACCTTTCTGGTGAGCGGCTCATCAATTTCTTCAATGCGGTAACCACAGATAACTCCGGTGATCAAGCTGGCATTGGGATGTAACGTTGCCCGTTCAAAAAACACCTGAAAATTTACCTGTTCTTCCACCAATGCCTGTAGCTGCGTTTCGTCAAAACCCGTAAGCCAGGAGATGACCTCATGCAGCTCTTCCTTCGTTCGGCCCTTGCGAACTACTTTATTGATGTAGTGCGGATAGACGGATGCAAAAGTCATTTTTGCGATGCGCTCATGATGTTCCGGTGTAGCCTGCATGCTATGATATTCTGATTAAAACCCCTTTCCTTTTCACCAGGTTTTTATAATCCCATTGAATCTGTCTGGATTTGATAAGCCAGGAAACCAGATCCTCGACGTTCACTTCTTTAGATGATTGATAAAAAATAGAAGCATCTTTAAACTTACCGCCTCTGATGTTTAATGCAGCTTCATCAAAATCGGCACCACTCCAGAACATCAGACGGATGCCCTTTTTCTGTTTGCTGTAACCCACCACGGGATTGCCATCCAAAAACCAAACCGGATGCGCGTGCCAGATTTTTCCTTCAGCTTCAGTAAGTACGCTGCCGATGGTTGCCGCAAGCAATGCACAGATTTGCTGATCGGTGGCTGATTGCTGCTCGTGGTATGCCTGAACTGCCGGTAACATCAAAAGCTCTGGTTTATTATTTCAGCTTGTGCAAAGTAGCTGGTTTCCTGTGAAATGTGACCCAACTGTTTACGCAAGAGGTTGAAGGTAACCCCGTTTTCCCAACCGACTCTACGTTGGAATTCAAATATGCTTGTTCGCTTTCAGATATTCAAGGAAAACCGTGTTATGGCGTGATTGAGGCGGATGATGCTGCATGTAATCCTGCTTGAATGGCCGGGTAAGATCACATCCATTAGACTAACTTGTAATCAACTCAATCACCACGGGCCTCAGGCCTAAGCACTTTTTTGACAGCACATCCTCGAGCAGCTTGTTGTCATGGGCCCGTTCGGCTTCTTTGATGGCCTTTACGATTTGTGTTTCTGTCCGCTTGGTCCCTTTCATGTTCATAGTTCTAAATTAGCTCTTCTGCCAATTAATAACCATTCCGATGTTTTCGTCAGGACTTACACTGAACCGCCACTTTGCGGTTTTTGCTGTAACAGCCAGTTATGTAATGGTCTGTATTTACTTTTACAAACTATTGGTGAAGTTTCTAAATTCCGTTTTATGAATCTGTTTTAATGAATTGTAATCATGGATGTAAAAGGTTGTCTTCACTTTCTTACCTCCTCTTGGAGTGAATGTAAAAGTTTGTAGTCTTACATATTTAAGCGAAGGGCCAATATATTCATATTCTCTCCATATTTTCTTCTTTGGTTCGCGCAGTTGACCATATTTATTTCTTTCAAATGCCTGAGATGAGTTCTTTCCTGTAATGGTCTTTCTCTGAAAATCAATAGATAGGTCTTCCAAGTATTTAATGTTAGGATACTCAAAGAACTTCTGTCGTTCAACATCGTAGAAATAAATAGCACTATAGGATTTCGTCTGCTCATCTTTGATAATCAAATCCGGATAACCATCGAAGTTGCAGTCTTCCGTATATATAGAATCAGAGTGTGTATGAAATAGATATTCATATTCACCAA
>JBDKIU010000018.1:0-3655 GCA_039796915.1 Bacteroidota bacterium
TTCCATTCAATGCTCACGTTCTTGGCCAGGATGGTGATGCCGCGTTCGCGCTCCAGGTCGTTGTTGTCGAGGATGAGTTCACCGGCTTCCTGGTTTTCGCGGAAAATGCGTGAATGCAGCAGCATCTTGTCCACCAGGGTGGTTTTTCCGTGGTCAACGTGGGCAATGATGGCAATGTTACGAAGGTTCATTCGGGGTATGTAAAAAAGTCCGCGAAATTACGCCAATTCAACGGCTTTTCACTATGAAGCCGGTATTGTTTTTTTATGAAGGAAGAAGGAACCCTGCTTTGCCTATCTTTGCCTACAGCTCTTGAAATTCGACGATTTTCCTTTTACCGATGAACTGCTCGATGGCCTCTATGCCATGGGCTTTGAACAGGCAACCCCCATTCAGGAACAAGCCATTCCCATAATTCTGGAAGGCCGCGACATCATTGGTTGCGCCCAAACAGGCACAGGCAAAACAGCCGCCTTTTTGTTGCCGGTGCTGGATGATCTTGTGCTCGAACCTGCCGACCATATTACTACGCTCATCCTGGTGCCTACGCGCGAATTGGCGCTGCAGATCGATCAGGCCCTGCAAGGGTTTTCCTATTACACGCCCGTCAGTGCGCTGCCGATTTATGGCGGTACCGACGGAATTGCTTTTGAACGCGAAAAGAAGGCACTGAGCCAGGGTGCCAACATCATCATTGCCACGCCCGGACGCTTGCTCGCCCACATGAACATGGGCTACGTAAACTTCAAAAACCTGCGGCACCTCATCCTCGATGAAGCCGACCGGATGTTGCACATGGGATTCATTTTCGACATTCAGAAAATCGTGTCCTTTCTGCCCACGCAGCGGCAAACGCTGATGTTTTCGGCTACCATGTCGCCCAAAATCCGCGACCTGGCCAAGAAACTCCTGCGTGATCCTGCGGAAATCAGCCTGGCGGTATCCAAGCCTGCCGAACGGGTGAAGCAATCGGTGTATCTGGTGGAAGACAGCAGCAAGAACGCGCTGGTGCGCAACATCGTGAAGCAGCGGGAAGGCGTAAGCACCATCATCTTCGCCGGCACCAAACAGAAAGTGAAAGATCTGGAACGGGAACTCAGCCGCTCCGGATTGTCGGTGGCCTGCATCCATTCAGACCTGGAACAAGCACAGCGCGAGGAAGTGCTGCGCGGATTCCGAAGCAAACGGGTGCCGGTTTTGGTCGCTACAGACATCCTTAGCCGCGGTATCGACATCGACGATATTGGCCTGGTTATCAATTATGATGTGCCGCGCGACGGTGAAGATTACGTGCACCGCATCGGACGTACGGCCCGGGCGGAATCTGAAGGTGAAGCCATCACGCTGGTGAACAGCCTCGACCGCAGGAAGCTGAAGCATATTGAAGAACTCATAGAATCGCCCATCAACCAAGTTCCATTACCCGAAGGCATACAGCCCGGTGTTACGGAAAAGAAGCCGGGCCGCGAACGTTCCGGCAGGCCGGGAAGGCATTCCGGTAAATCCGGACAGGGCAAAGATCGCAAAGGGCCGCCCCGCCGTTGACACTTGAAGTTCGGTTCAGTTCCCGGAAAACATCTGTTACAGAACCTTGGTTCTTAGGCGTTCACTGAAGGTTTAATTCCCGTCAATTTTTCTGCGTGCGCCTTCCCGGGTATGCAGTTGCAAAATCCGAAGCTGTTCTTTCTGAACCAGCAAATCCTTCCGCAAAGCCCACAGCGGATCGGTATGTGCGCGCGGTGCCTTCTCCGGAGGAAATAAGGGAAGCGGATAGTCTGTTCCGGGTTTGAAATGGTACAGCTGCGCTTCCATGTCATTCAGGAGCCAGGGCCGATGCATCAGATTTAGGGGCAATCCGCGCAGCTCCGGAACCCAACTTAAAATAAACGTACCCTCCGGGTCATGGCTGAGCCCATTCTTCACCGGATTGTACACGCGCAGGGTATGAATGCCCGTGGTTCCGGCCTGCATCTGAAACTGCGGATAATGAATGCCCGGTTCGTAATCGAGGAACAAACGTGCCAGGTGATAGGCGCCGGCGCGCCAGTCGTAGCCCATGTGGTGACATAAAACGGAAACAAGCATGGCGCGCATGCGGAAGTTGATCCAGCCAGTGGCCTGCAAGCAGCGCATGGAAGCATCTACCAGCGGAATGCCCGTGCGTCCTTGCATCCAGGCTTGCAGCATTTCCGGGTCTTTGTTTCGCTCCAGGCCCTCGTAGCCGGCGTTGATGTGCTCGGTTTCGTACCGACATTCATTTTCGAATTTCTGGATGAAATGGCAGCGCCACTTCAGGCGTTCCAGAAAGCTCTGCCAGGGCTGCTTCTGTCCGGTTTCCCGGATGTTTTGTTGGGTGAACTGGTACACCTGCCGGCTCGACAAATTTCCCCAGGCCAGGTAAGGCGAGAGGCGGCTGCAGGCGCGGCGGCTTTCCTGTGGTTTGGAGATGGCCCTCCGATAATCGCGACCTCGGCCGTGGAAGAAATCTGCTAAATAGCGGCTGCCCATGATTTCGCCTCCGGGTTGCAAGCCTTCCACCGCGCGAAGCCAGGCGGCTTTTTGTTCTTGCTTCAGCAGAAAAGCAGCAGGCACTGCCAGCGCAGACGCCTGTTTGTAGCGGTTTTGAATTTGCGGTTCATGCATGGTGGCGAACCAGGCAGCATCCCAGCCCGCGCGGTTTTTGATGCCTCGACGGATGCCGTCGCGTTGAAATTCCGTCCAGCTGATGTTTCGCTGCTGAAACCAGCGCTTCATGCGGCGGTCGCGGTTCCAGGTGATGCGGGTTCCCGATTCGGCATAACTGAACACCCTGGAAATGCGGTACACGGTGTGCAACGCTTCAAAAACTTCCTCCGCTTCAGCATGAAACACGGCCACTTCCTGTCTGATACCCTGCCATTGGCGGTTCATTGCGGCAATAGATTGCAGACAAAAGCCGTGGTGCCGCGGCGCCGCATCCGGATGGGCAAGCATGGAAGGCTCAAAAATCCAGATGGCCAGCCATGGTTTACCCGACGATTCCGCTGCCGCCAACGCTGCATGGTCTTGCGTGCGCAGGTCGCGCTTCAGCCAGACAACCTGGATTTCCTGCCTTTCACCCTGCATACCACAGAGTAACATCCGAATTACACAGCCGGTTCATTCCAAAAAAATGGAAAAAATCTGATGTTTATGGATGTGCCTGTTTTCCATGGACTCATATGGTTAAAACAGGGTTATTTCTGTCTAATGTATTCATTATCAGTTGATTAGAAGAAATGACGGGTGTTGATCGTTCTATTTCCTTCTTAGGTAAGGAAACCAATAGTTTCTAAAGTGAAAATAATCTGCTAAATATGGTACTTAAGCATGATTTAAGTAAATGGAAAATGCTATTTAATTTGTGCCTTCATGTTTATTGATTTATGAGTAAGGGTATAGATGCGCATAAACGAATTGGCAGGAATCTCCGGACTTTTCGGGAGTTGCGGGGATTGAAACAAGGATATCTGGCCGGCTTGTTGGGCATTACGCCCAATGGTTACGGGAAAATGGAACGTGGGGAATCAGCAATTTCCATAGACCGCCTGGAGATGATTGCGCGTATTTATGGAGTTAGTGTTTCCGTGTTGTTGCACCTGGATACGAATCAGCCGACGCCGACGGATAACGTTGC
>JBDKIU010000019.1:0-11553 GCA_039796915.1 Bacteroidota bacterium
GGAGCAATGCTCAGCTTGATGCCGTCCAGTTCGAACAGGCGCACATATTGTTTGATGAGCGCGTTTTTCGGCTCGGTGAGGATGCTTTTGAGTGTTTCCTTGTCCAGGGATTCCATGGTGGTAAGGATGGGCAGCCTTCCGATGATTTCCGGAATCAGACCGTAGGCACGCAAATCTGAAGGACTGATGTTTTTCAGCAGCTGATCTTTTTCCGTTTCCTGATGTCCTTTCGATTCTTTCTTAAAGCCTACCTGCTGTTTGTTGATGCGCCGGGCGATGATTTTATCAATGCCTTCAAAAGCACCGCCACAGATAAATAAGATGTTGGACGTGTCGATTTTTACGTATTTCTGGTCCGGATGCTTGCGTCCGCCTTCCGGGGCCACATGGGCAATGGTTCCTTCAAGAATTTTCAGCAAACCTTGCTGTACACCTTCACCACTCACATCTCGCGTGATGGATGGATTGTCCGATTTTCGGGAAATCTTGTCCACTTCATCAAGGTAGATGATGCCTCTTTCCGCTTGTTTCGGGTCGTAGTTGGCCACCTGCAGCAATCTGGACAGGATGCTCTCCACATCTTCTCCCACGTATCCGGCTTCGGTGAGCACCGTAGCATCGGCGATACAAAATGGAACATTCAGAAACTTGGCAAGTGTTTTTGCCAGCAGGGTTTTGCCTGTTCCGGTTTCTCCAATCAGCAGGATGTTGCTTTTTTCCAGTTCAACATCCTGGGCCCCCGACTGGTGCTGGAGGCGCTTGTAATGGTTATACACCGCAACAGCCATGGTCTTCTTGGTATCATGCTGTCCGATGATGTAGTGGTCCAGATAATCTGTAATGGACTTTGGGCTCGGGATTTCCTGAATGGGTGCGAGGTTGGGACCTTGCTCCTGACCGGCTTCGATGCCCAGTTCCTGTTCTACGATTTTAAAAGCCTGTTCTGCACAATTCTCGCAGATATGTCCTTCAAGCCCTGAGATCAGCATGAGGGCTTCCGTCTTCTTCTTCCCACAGAAGGAACAATGCGCTTCTTTCGTCTTCATTCCGCTAGCTAACAGCCGTAGGCTGAAATGGTTCTTTATTTCTTCGGATTGCGGCCGAGGACTTCGTCGATCATGCCGTAAGTTTTTGCTTCGCTTGCGGTCATCCAGTGGTCGCGGTCGCTGTCTTTCTCAACCTGTTCAAAAGGCTGTCCGCTGTGTTCACTGATGATGTTGTACAGTTCTGTTTTGAGCTTGGAAATTTCGCGGTAGGTGATTTCAATATCTGAAGCTTGACCCTGTGCGCCACCCAAAGGCTGATGAATCATCACGCGGCTGTGCTGCAAGGCGCTGCGTTTACCTTTTTCACCGGCACACATGAGCACAGCTGCCATGCTCGCGGCCATTCCGGTACAGATGGTTGCCACGTCGCTGCTGATGTATTGCATGGTGTCGTAAATGCCCAAACCTGCATATACGGAACCACCCGGGCTGTTGATGTAAATCTGGATGTCGCGGTTGGGGTTAGAACTTTCCAGGAAGAGCAATTGCCCCATCACAATGTTGCTGACTTCATCATAAATAGGAACACCGAGGAATATGATGCGGTCCATCATCAGCCTGGAGAAGATGTCCATGGCAACGGCATTCATTTGACGCTCTTCGATGATGTTGGGCGTGAGGTTCACCACTCCGGGAACCACATCATTCATGTATTTGTCTACATAAATGCTGTTCAGGCCCAGATGTTTTACAGCGTATTTTCTAAATTCTTGTCCGTGATTCATAAGCGATTTACTGTTTAAACATCAATGGTGGTGTTTGTGTTCGTTCACGTGACTGAAATACTCTTCAACGCTTACGGGTACCGGGTTGAGAGAAATCATGCCGCGGATGGCTTCAAAAGCTTTGCGTTGCACCACCCTGTCGGCCATACGCCTTTTAAAGTCCTGATCTTTTAACTGTTTCTCGGCATAGTCCACAATCAGGTTGCCGGCATTCATGAGGCCGTACTGCCTGTACAAATCAGCAACGTATTCGTAGGCGGCGCCGCGCAGTTCATCTTCGGTAACCTGGATATTCTGGGCGTTTGCAATTTTTTCAATCACCAGCTGCCTGCGCAGCACATCGCCTTCTTCTGCAAAACGTGCATCAATATTTTCCGCGTTGTAGGTTTCCTGTTTGGTTGTAGTGAGCCAACGTTTCAGGAACGCTTCGGGCAGGTCGATTTTATGCTTGTCGGTAAGCAGATGGCTGATTTGATGATCCAGCCAGAGTTCGGCTTCATTGGCATAATAGCGTTCCAGATTTTCTTTCACGCGCTGCCTGTACTCTTCTTCGTTTGTAGGATGGTTTTCCGGACCGTAAATTTCCTGATAATAAGCCTCATTGAGCTCGGCGGGTTCGCGGCGTTTGATTTCGTTCACCTGCAACTGGAACTCCATGTTGAGGTCTTTTACTGCTTCTTCCTGAATTCCGAGGGTGTTGCGGATTACGGTGTCGTTGTTGTTGAACAGCTGGAAGATATTCACCTTCAGCACTGCTCCGGGTTTCACGCCGATGAGTTGCTGTTTCAGTGCTTCATCCTGAACCATTCCTGCGACCAGCGAAGCCGGTTTATCTACCACGCCGCCTTCCATTACTTCGCCTTGTTCGTTCAGTTCGCTCAGGGTGCCGGAAATCATGTCTTCAGCTTCCGCCTGTTCTACCGGGGTTAACGTGCCCAGACGATTGCGCATGTAGTTGATGTCCTTGTCGATTTCCTGGTCATCCACGGAAATCTGGAACAAGTCCAGAACGTCTTCTTTGCCAATGTTCAATTCAAAAGAAGGCGCCAGTCCAAGGTCGAAGGGAAATACAAAATCTTTGTCGGTTTCCGGATTGAACTTGGTAGCTACGCGCTCGCTGCTCAGCGGATATCCAAGAATGTCAATATTGTGCTCGCTGAGGTAGTTGTTCAGCGTATCGGAAGCCATGCGCTGCACTTCTTCGGCAAGGATGCTTTTCCCATAGAAACGTTTAACCATTTCAATAGGTGCTTTGCCCGGACGGAAGCCGCGGATGGCGATGGTTTTTTGCATAGAACGCAATTCCTTTTCAACCTGAGGCGCATAATCTTCTGCGCTCAATTCAATGGTCAATGTTGCGTTCAGATCGTCAATCTTTTCGTAATTAACTTTCACAGGACTTCAAAATTTGGCTGCAAAGGTACTGGTTTAAGTACGAATTAGATGTGCCCGGATTGAAGTCCGGCGATTGTTAAAGCAGTGTGGGTTTTACGCCGGGAACTGTCTTTAATTGTTACGCTGTTCAGATGAAATTGCTGCGGCTGTTTTGTATCAAAGCTTAGCCCAATAGCGCGTATAAAAAAAGTGCTTCCGGAACAGAAGCACTTTGTGCGGACGGGGGGACTCGAACCCACACGCCTTGCGGCACCAGATCCTAAGTCTGGCTCGGCTACCAATTACGACACGTCCGCCTGAAAAACAGCAAAAGCCATTGATTCAGTGGCGCAAAGATAGGGTGGGGCTTGTTCATCTGCACCATCCTGCGAACAATAGGCTGTTGCGTCCCATTATATTTGTACACCTATGACCGTATTGACGCCTGAAGTTCAGAAAGCCGAGCAGGAGAAGCAGGAAATTGTGAAGCGTTACAGGGCTTTGCTGCGATCGGTCGGAGGTGTTGGCAATGAGCGCCGTAAGTTGATTCGCGACGCATTTGAAGTAGCACTGGAAGCGCATCGTGGCACGTACCGGAAAAGCGGAGAACCGTATATTTTTCATCCTTTGGCAGTAGCGCAAATTGCCGCTCAGGAACTCGGGCTGGGACCGAATTCGATTGCCTGCGCTTTGATGCATGATGTGGTGGAAGATTCTGATGTTACGCTCGAAGATATTGAGCTGCAGTTTGGACCCAAAATAGCGCGCGTGATCAATGGTTTAACCAAGATTTCGGCAGTGCATTTTGAGGCAGGGCAAAGCATACAGGCGGAGAATTTCCGGAAAATGCTGCTCACCATCAGCGACGATTTACGGGTGATTCTGGTGAAGCTGTGCGACCGGCTCCACAACATGCGCACCCTGGGAAGCATGTCACACAGCAGTCAGCTGAAAATTTCTTCAGAAACCTTGTTCCTCTACGCGCCACTGGCCCACAGGCTTGGTTTGTATGCCATCAAAACAGAGCTGGAAGACCTTGCCATCAAATACACAGAATCAGAAAAATACGAAGAAATAGCCCGTAAGCTTGCCGCCACCAAAACCCAGCGAAATCGCTACATCAGAGAGTTTATTGAACCGCTGCGCGAGAAGCTGGAAGCTGCAGGCCTTGACATCTGTGAAATCAAAGGCAGGCCAAAATCCATTTACAGCATCCTGCAAAAGATGAAAAAGCAGGGGATTCCTTTTGAGCAGGTTTATGATCAGTTTGCCATCCGCATCATTGTGAATTCCGATCCGCAGCATGAAAAAGAAGCCTGCTGGCGGGCCTTCAGCATCATCACAGATATTTATAAAACGCAGGCAGACCGGCTTCGAGACTGGCTGACCACGCCCAAAGCCAACGGTTATGAAGCACTGCATACCACGGTACTTGGACCCAAGGCGAAATGGGTGGAAGTGCAAATCCGCAGCAAACGCATGGATGACATTGCTGAACGCGGACTTGCCGCCCATTGGAAGTACAAGGCCAGCAGCAGCGCTCAGTCCACGCCACAGGATGCCACCTTCGACAACTGGCTGGCCAGGGTGAAGGAAATGGTGGAAAATCGTGAACTGAATGCTCTAGAGTTTTTGGACGACTTTAAGTTCAGCCTGCTGAGCGAGGAAATATATGTGTTCACGCCCAAAGGCGACATCCGTAATCTGGCCAACAAGAGCACGGCGCTGGATTTCGCTTTTGACATCCACAGCGATATCGGAGCCAAGTGCATCGGCGCCAAGGTCAATGGAAAGCTGGTTCCCATCAGCCATACCCTCAAAAATGGGGACTTGGTGGAAATTATTACGTCCCAAAAACAAAGGGTACATGAAGACTGGCTGGATTTTGTGGTTACCGGAAAGGCCAAGGGGAAAATCCGCAACAGCCTTCGGGAAGAAAAGCGGCAAAAAGCAGAGGAAGGTCTGGAAATGCTGCAGCGCAAATTCAGAAACGCCAAGGTGCAATTCAACGATCAGATGGCCCAGCGGGTGATGCGCTACTTCCACCAAAAGTCACTCACGGATCTGTACTTCAACATCGCCTTGGGGAAAATCTCTAAAGACGATTTGGAGGTGTCTAAGATTCTTGCGCCCCGGGAGGATAAAAATACATCCGAGGAACTGATTCCCGCGACCAAGGAAGACAGCGCCATTCCTTATGTGCCGCGCAAGAATGAGGAGATTATTGTGGGCGACGACCATGAACTGAATTATACCCTCGCCAAATGCTGCAACCCCATTCCCGGCGATCCCATTTTTGGATTTGTGACCATTGGAGAAGGCGTGAAAATCCACCGCATCAACTGTCCCAATTCCATTTCCCTGATGAGTAATTACGGATACCGCATCATCAAGGCCGAATGGAAGGCGAAGTTTAATTACGAGAAGGCATTCCTGGCGGGAATACGTATTACCGGCATCGACGATGTTGGCGTGGTAAGCCGCATCACCGATTTGATATCCAAAGAGTTGCAGGTAAACATGAAGTCCATCACCTTTGGCAGTCAGGCCGGAACTTTTGAGGGAACCATCATTCTGTACATCTACGATACCACGCACCTCAACGAACTCATCCACAAGCTGGAATCTACCAACAAACACATGACGGTAACGCGCATTGACCTGGCGTAAACCTTGCGCAAAGGCGCTTTATGCTTCCGCGTCTTCCCAGTAGCGCAGCTCGCGTGTGCGTTCAAAAACACTGCGCAGCATCTGTTCTTCCGCAGTTGAAAGTTCTTTTTTCCGTCGTTCAAAAACCCTGCGCACTGTTGCCAATGCCTGATCCGGTTTATGGGTTACAAAACCCGAGGCGCCGCCCCAGGCAAAATCGGGGATGAAGTTTCTTGGGAAGCCTGCGCCAAATACATTACAGGCAACGCCCACCACCGTGCCGGTATTGAACATGGTATTGATGCCACATTTGCTGTGGTCGCCCATGATCAATCCGCAGAATTGCAGGCCGGTTTTTTCGAAACGCTTGCTGCCGTAGTGCCACAGCTTCACTTCGTCATAGTTGTTTTTCAGGTTGCTGTTGTTGCTGTCTGCGCCCAGATTGCACCAGGTGCCGATGACGCTGTTGCCCAAAAATCCTTCATGGGCTTTATTGCTGTATCCCAGCACCACCGAGTTGTTGATTTCTCCACCCATTTTACAATGCGGGCCGATGCTGGTTCCCGTATAGATGCGTGTTCCCATCTTGAGTTGGCTGTGCGCTCCCAGGCTGAAAGGACCGCGGATCAGACAAGCTTCCATCACGTCGCTGTCGGCATCCAGATATACAGGGCCTTCCGTGGTGTTGAAGATGCTGCACGAGGCTTTGGCCCCGGGTTCCAGGAATACGGGGTAGGAGCCAATCACTTTATTGCTGGGATCCAAAGGTGCACTTTCGCGTCCTTGGGTGATCCATGCGAAGTCTGCTTTAATCTGTTCGGCGTTGTGGATGAATAAATCCTGGGGCCGGCGGATCATCACCACGGGAAATTCATAAACATGTTCAGTTTTGGGTTCGCCAGCCTTGCGCAACAAGAGTGTTCCATCGGGATGGCGCAGGGCGTCGCCTGCTTCCAGGTTTTCCATTGTTTGAAGCAGGTTGGCGTCGGGCAACAGGCGGCCGTTAATGGACCAGCTTGTGTTGTCGGTGCGCGTGAACAAGTCGCTCAGGTGCGGCACGGTTTCGTAGGAAACTTCGCCGGCGCCGAGCAGTCGGGTCCATTTTTCTGCGATGCTCAGAATACCTGTGCGCAAATCTGCGGCGGGTCGGGTGAGGGTCAGCGGGTACAAGTCGCTGTGCAGCGCGTCGTCGAAGAAATTGATGCCAAACATGATGCTGCAAATTAACCGCTTAAACCACGAATCTGCTTTAGCAGCCTTGGCGGAAAAAAGAAAACCCCGCCGATGGGCAGGGTTTTCCGGAATGTTTTGGTTAAGCGTTTCAGCTCTTCTTACCGTAGCGCTTGTTGAACTTGTCAATACGACCAGCGGTATCTACGAGTTGCTGCTTGCCTGTGTAGAAAGGATGTGATTTGCTGGAAATTTCCAATTTGTACAGGGGATATTCGTTGCCGTCTTCCCACTGAATGGTTTCTTTCGTGTCCACGCAAGAACGGGTGAGGAAGGCGTAATCCGCACTCATATCCTTGAAAACTACCATACGGTATGAGGAAGGATGGATATCTTTTTTCATGACAGCTTGCTGTTTTCGGGGGTGCAAATATAGCGAAACAATGCCTCATTGCAAGTGGTAGAAAGAAATGAGCCGGGGAAGGCGTTGCGTGGTGGTTGAAATCATCTGAATCTCCTTATGTTCGCAAGGGAATGAACAGTCAGCGTACCGACATTATGGGGCACCGGCAGATTTTGCTCACTTTGGATCGCATTGCCCTGGAAATATGCGAAAGACATCATGACCATGGGCGTTTGTTGCTGGGCGGTATAGGCGATCGCGGGTTTCTGCTGGCTTCATTGCTCAGGTCCAGAATTGCCCGTCACCACAACGAAGCTCCCGACTTGTTCAGGGTAGATTTCGACAGGACAACCTTTGAACCGGAGCAGATCCATTACACACCACGTCCGGCATTTCACGCGCAGCACTTACTGCTGGTGGACGATGTGCTGAATTCAGGCAAAACCCTGGTGCATGTGATGCAGCCCATCGTAGCGGAATGGCCGTTGTCGCTGGAAACGGTGTTCCTTGCCGAACGCAGTTACCGCAATTTTCCGGTGCGCGCTGATTATGTGGGAATTTCGCTGGCAACCACGCTGCAGGAACATGTGTTCTTCGATGCCAACGATCAAAACGATTTAAAACTGTACTTTCAATAACATAGGATGATGAACGAACATACTGTGAAGCGCCAAGGCGCACATCCCAAGGCGTTGCCTTACCTGTTCCTCACAGAAATGTGGGAGCGCTTTGGCTATTACCTCATGCTGGGTATTTTTTCGCTGTATATGCTGGACAGTCAGCAAAATGGCGGCATGGGTTTTTCTCCGGAAGAGAAGTCTGACATCTACGGCACCTATCTGGGTTTGGTGTACCTCACGCCATTTCTCGGCGGATTGCTCGCCGAGCGTTTGCTCGGGTATCGAACTTCTATTTTTATCGGAGGTTTGTTGATGGCTGCCGGCTACTTTGGCTTGTCCATGAAAGGTGAAACAACCTTTTATGTGTCCTTGCTGCTGATTATCCTTGGCAATGGCTTTTTCAAACCGAATATTTCTACGCTTTTAGGCAACCTCTACAACAAAGAAGAATACCGCGGCAACAAAGACAGCGGTTACAATATTTTTTATATGGGCATCAACATTGGTGCTTTTGCCAGCAATTTCATCGCCGCATACTTCCGCATCAATTATGGCTGGAGCTGGGCCTTTGCCGCAGCAGGTTTTGGAATGTTGCTGGGGCTGATGGTTTTTTACGCAGCCACAAAGCACATCCGCGAGGCTGATGTGATCAAACCTATGGAAGAAGGCGACATGAGCACCGGACGTATCCTGCTGTTCACGCTGGTTCCGATGTTTGCCTTCGGTATTTTGGGTTACCTGATTCCAGGTAATTTATTGGGAACCGACAGCAATGACGCCTTCATCTTTGGATGCATTCCGGTGGTTACGTTCTTTTTATACCTGTATGCCAAAGCGCGTCAGGAAGACAAGCGGCCCATCGGGGCGCTGCTGGCCGTGTATGGATGTCTGGTGGTGTTCTGGGCTGTGTTTCACCAGAATGGTGACGCGCTGACGGTTTGGGCCGAGCAGCATACAGACCGCGTTCCATCGGCTACCGTAGGCAATACCCTGGAAGTGCTGAAGCTGAACCAGACGGTGCGTAATGATTCTGTTGTTCGATTGGACAAGGCTTCCTTCAAAAAACATCAGAAGGCGGTTAAAGCGCAAGATTCCGTCCTGCGCGTGCAGGGTCGTTCCGATGAGCGGCTTGCGCTGAGTAATGAACTCAAATCGCAGACCGCCAGCAGGGCTTATTTCAGCAACCTACCTGCAGCACAAATACCTGCGGAGGGTCAAAGCTTGAAATTAATATCAACGGAATTGTACCAAAGCGTGAATCCATTCTGGGTTGTGTTGCTTACACCCATTGTGGTTGGCTTTTGGGGCTTTCTGCGCAGGCGCAGGAAGGAACCCAGCACTGCGGCGAAAATCACCATCGGACTGGTCATCACCGCGTTGAGTGCGTTGGTGATGGTGGCTGCTGTGCGCAGCACCGATATCGAACACAACAAAGTAAGCAGCTGGTGGCTGATTGCCTCTTACGCCGTCATTACTTTAGGAGAACTGTGTTTATCGCCCATGGGATTGTCGCTGGTTTCCAAGCTCAGCCCGCCACGCATCACGGCATTGATGATGGGCGGATTCTTCCTGAGCACATCCGTAGGAAACAAACTTTCAGGAATGCTCAGCGGTATGTGGGAAGGTTTTGAGGATAAGTCAAACTTCTTCCTGATGAACTGTTTGCTGGCCCTTGCCGCAGCGGCCATCATGTTCCTGCTGCTGCGCTGGCTCAATCAGGTGCTGCGCGAAAAGAATATTTCCTGATGTATTTGCCTATTTTAGCCGCCTTACTCGAACAAATTCTATGAAAAACAACAATACCAAAATTCTACTCTCCTTTGTGGTAGCGCTGCTCGTCAGCATACTGCTGTTTAATCAGGTGCTTGGCATGAGCTTCGATGTTCCTGCGCAACAATTTCAAATCTATCTCTACTCCGTAGTTATTGCCTTCCTGACCGCCATCATGGTCTGGATTTTTGGGCAGAAGGAACATCCCGCCGGCCTCAGGCTGTTGTTCTTCACAGAAATGTGGGAACGATTCAGTTACTATGGAATGAGGGGTCTTTTGATTTTGTACCTCACCAAAACTTATGCTGAAGGCGGACTTGGCTTTGACGATAATACCGCAGGTCTGATTTACGGCATTTATACCGGATTGGTGTACCTCACGCCCATCATCGGCGGATGGCTCGCCGACAATTACATCGGTCAGCGTCGCTCCATCACCATCGGTGGTATCTTGATGGCGCTGGGTCAGTTCGCCCTTGCCACCAATGCAGGCATGGGTTCTTTCTATGCCGGCCTTGCCATGTTGATTGTAGGAAATGGTTTCTTCAAACCCAATATTTCCATTGTGGTTGGACAGCTGTACGACAATCAGGATCCACGCAAAGACCGTGCATTCAACATTTTCTACATGGGCATTAACCTCGGTGCCTTCCTGGCTCCGTTGGTTTGCGGTTTCCTCGCCGAAGATTTCTTCGCAACAAAGGAAGCGCAGGCAGATGGCAGCATGAAGGTTACTCAGTACGCGTTCCAGTATGGATTTTTGGCTGCGGGTATTGGCATGGCTTTAGGTCAGCTGATGTTCAATACGCTTGGGCAGAAATACCTCGGTGACATTGGCAAGCGTCCGGCCAACAAAAACCTGGCAGCAGGCGACATCGTGGACAATATGTCTGCCTCCGGCAGCGGGTTGACCAAAGAAGAAAAAGACCGCACCAGGGTGATTGTGATTCTGGTGGCGTTTGTAACCTTCTTCTGGGCAGGTTTTGAACAGGCCGGTGGCGCACTTTCGCTATACACCGATAAATACATTGACCGTGAGGTTAGTGACTTCCTCATTCCAACTTCCTGGTTCCAGAGTGTGAACCCTTTGTTCATCGTGATGCTGGCACCTTTGTTTACCATTTTGTGGTCAGGACTCAACCGTTCCAATAAAGAACCCAATACACCGGTAAAAATGGGCCTTGGCATGATTTTGCTCGGCCTTGGCTTCCTGTTGATGGTAGGCGCGGTATTGCAGCGCGGTGGCGAAGTGGCTGATTCAGGCATCAAAGCCAGCATTTACTGGATGCTTGGAACGTACCTCATCCATACCTGCGGCGAATTGTGCCTCAGCCCGATTGGTCTTTCAATGGTGACCAAGCTGGCACCCGTGAAGCTGGCTTCTTTGCTCATGGGCGTTTGGTTCCTGAGCAGTTTCGTTGCAAACAACCTTGCAGGATTGACTGTAGGATTTGTAGAGAAACTCGGTGCCATGACCATCTTCGGCGGTATTGCAGGATTTACCATTTTCATGGGATTGGTGCTGATTGCCCTCAACAAGAAGCTCCTTGCCATGATGCACGGAGTGAAATAAGAAACTTCAACGCCTTTGTGCGTTTTTTGGCCGGGGATGTCTTTACAGATGTCCCCGGTTTTTTTTTGCTGCATCAGAGAATTGGGTTCCACGGGTAAGCGTAAGCCGGCGGCTTCACAGGTTTTGGTAAACCCTGTACGTATTTAGGTATAATCAGTCTCAGACAGGAGCGAATCGCTGTTCTTACTTCACAGATAAACTACTAATTTTGCCGCCTTATCAG
>JBDKIU010000020.1:0-19391 GCA_039796915.1 Bacteroidota bacterium
CTGTTTCACCGGCCACAGGAGCAGGCGAGCTTTATCGAGGTTGGTATTGTCGGGCCAGCTGTTCAATGGGGCGAAGCGTTGTGTTCCGGATCCGCCGCCACCGCGTCCGTCGGAGATGCGATAGGTTCCGGCGCTGTGCCAGGCCATGCGGATGAACAGCGGTCCGTAGTGACCGTAGTCGGCGGGCCACCACTCCTGAGAGTTGGTCATCAGCGCTTCGATGTCTTTTTTTACTTCGGCCAGATCCAGGCTCTTAAAAGCTTCGGCATAGTTGAAGCCGGGCTCCATTGGGTTGGAGAGGTTTGAATTTTGGCGCAGGATGTTCAGCTTGAGCTGATTGGGCCACCAGTCGCGGTTTCTTGTTCCCCCACCAGCCGCTTGTTTCACGGATCCGCCCATAAATGGGCATTTTTCTGGTGAAGCGTTTTGGTTTTTATGATGTTCCATAGATGATTAATGTGTACAAAATTAGAGGCCTGAACCTTGCGGAGTTCATGTTGTTCATAAGTCCGTGTTTGGTTTCAGACATAGGAAGAACACAATGCTTTAAAGATTGTTTGAGGTGCATACTTCAGCAAAAAACACTGAGGATTGCTGCGGTAATGATCAATTAAAAAATCCCCAGCGCAAGCCCAGCCTAAACCGACGAGGTTCGAAGGCGTAACCCGCTGCAGACCAATAAGGCACTTCGTTTGGCGATGGATACAAGCCTTGGTTCAGGTGTTCCATTTTCACGAAAAACTGGAGGTTTTTCACCTCACCATTCACGAAGAAATCTACGAGGGGATAAGCGCCGAATTTGTTTTGTTGCACGTAAAAGCGCCCTGTAGCGGGATGGTACCCATAGCCGTTGAAACGGCTATGCCACCAAATGTCGAAGCCGGCGCGGAGGCGAAGCACGCCATTGAACCACAAGCCTTTATATCCCAGGCTGTGAGTTCCGCTCCACTGCGGAACCGGTAAAACCGCGCTGTTTGAACTTCCCATGAAGTGAACGTGGTTTTTCAGGTAGAAATGCCTCCAGTTGGAAAGCGTGTTTACGGCAAGGTCTCCGAACGAGATGGTTTCCGAAGCCTGCATCATGGTGAGGGAACTGTTCATATACACCAGGTCGCGCACGGTGCCGCTGCGGTAATAAACTTCCAGTTGGTGGTTTTCCAGAGATACACCTGCCCGCAGGCGCCACTCGGCGGTGCGCACAGGATTGAAGGCATTATTCCAGGAAAAGTGTTTGCTGAAGTAGAACTGATCTGTAAAACCGGGGTGGTTGCGTTGAAGCACGTACTGAAAACCGCTGAAGCGGTTTTCTTTCACCAGCGTTACCCGCGCATCGGCCAGGTAATCGCCGGCATTGTATCCGCTGATGTAATGAATTACATTCAGCTGGGCATTGCTTGCCTTGTTTTCCGGAAGCCCGTACGACAAAGAAGTCCTTACCCAAGAGTTGTGGTAGTTACCGGGCACAGCGCGGTAGGCGCCAGCGCGTATATGGCTGATGCCACCCAGAACCAACAGGTTCAGGGGTTTTGTTGGTTGCTGCTTTTGCAGCATGAAACCGGCTTCCGTAGCAGCTTCCCTGAGGTAAAAACTGTCGGCGCGGCCTTGCATCTGGTAGTAGTTATTCGGGCCGTAAAAGGAATCCGGGCTGTTTCGGTCTTCGTATTCAAAGCGTTCACGCGTATAGCGCATCCTGTGGACCAGGCTCAGGCCAGACAAGCGTCCGGAATCCGCCAGCGTATAATGCTGATGTACCTCATGATGACTTTGGAAGTAGCTACTGTTGGCGCTTTCGTTTCTTGGGAGGAAGATGGAAGGCTGTTCACTGAACAGTCGGGCGGTATCGCGTACGCCCCAGTGTTCATTGCGCTGAAACCTGTTCCAGGTAGCGGTGATGCGGTTCAGGTAGCGGCCATTGGGTGATGCGTAATGGCTGGCCGTCTGAATGTTTCTTTGCTTGTGGCTGCTGTGTTCGTACAAGCCCTGGCTTTGGAGGCTGTGGTAGTCGATGGTGGTATTCCAACCGGGCGTAATGTTTTGGGTATGCAGCGCCTGCAACCCGATGAGCCCCTGGCTTCCCTGGGTATATTGAAAGCGGGTGTAAGGATTGCTGGCATTGTACACCATGTTCAAGGGAGAACGCAGCAACATCCGGTATCCTTCGAAACCGCTGCGCAGCCCGGCGGGCTGGATGGCAGAAGGAAGCAGGTTTTTTGCGGGCGCCCCTGCATGACCCAAATCCTGCCAGGCATGTTCTGTTGGTGTGAGCGGCGCATAGCGATGGACAAAATCAAAAGCAGTGTCCAGGGTTTGGAACTTGTTGGGTTGCAGCAGGAAAGACTCCCACGATTGCACGCGTGGTTTTACCCGCAAACCGGTATCGGCAGTGTTGCCAGCGGCAGCCATGTCCATCTGGGCAGACAGCTCAAAAAAGGAAGCGGAAAGCAACAGCAGTATGCTGAAAAAGCGGCGCATGTTTTTGCAAAGTTCCACATTCCGGCGGAACGCTGCTCGATTTTATCCGCTTCATTTGATATTCCCGCGCAGCGGCTGCAAATTTGAACACAATGCCAGTTTGGATCGGTGCCCTCATCGCGTTTCTCTGGAGCCCGTTCAAATTTATGTTCGGCGTGGCCAGCATTTTTTTAACCCCGGGACTGAATCCCTTGCTGGGTTTGGCCATCACCTGCTCTGGTGCCATGTTGGGTGTTTTTGCCTATGTGTATGGAGGAGATTGGTTGCTGGAACAGTGGCTGGCGCGCAAAAAGCAACGCCGCGTATTTACCAAAGCGAGCAGGCGCATGGTGCGCATCCGCACTTCCGGCGGATTGTGGGGCGTAGCCTTCCTCACGCCTGTATTGCTCAGCATTCCCGTGGGCTGTATTCTGGCCCTGACCATGGAACACCACAAGTTAAAAATTGTGCGTGTGATGTTTGTGGCCATCCTCAGCTGGGGCGTGTTGGTGTTTGGGCTGAAATCTTTTCTCAATATAGACATAACCGGTATTTTAGGAGCCGCGAAACCATGAGTGCAACGCAGGGAACACTTTACCTCGTGCCCACGCCGATTGGCAATCTGGGCGACATCACCTTTCGCGCTGTTGCGGTATTGAAGGCGGTTGACGTAGTGCTCGCCGAAGACACCCGAACCAGCGGAAAGCTCCTGCAACACTACGGGGTTGAAACCCCGTTGGAATCCTTTCACCAGCACAACGAACACGGAAAACTCGGCTCTGTGATGCAGCGCCTGCAGGCCGGAACATCCTTTGCCATGGTCACCGATGCCGGAACACCCGGAATTTCCGATCCCGGATTCTTGCTGGCACGTGCCTGTCGTGAGCAAGGCATCAAACTGGAGTGTTTGCCCGGCGCCACGGCCTTCGTTCCTGCGTTGGTGCAAAGCGGATTTCCCCTGAGCAACTTCCTGTTCGGAGGATTTCTTCCCCAGAAAAAAGGACGACAAAAAACCCTTACGCAATTGTTGGAATCCGGATATACGCTGGTGTTGTATGAAAGCCCTTATCGTCTGTTGCGCCTGTTGGACGAACTGCATGCGCAGGCACCGGAAAGACCGGTATCTGTGTCCCGCGAGCTGACGAAAAAATTTGAGGAGCACGTGCAGGGCAGCGCTTTGGATGTGTCGTCACATTTCCGCAAACATGAACCACGAGGCGAGTTTGTGGTTGTGGTAGGACCTTCCGGCATTGCTGTTTCTGATGAAGACGCTGAATAATCCTTTCCTATTGGGGCTGCTCAGCGGCCTTCTGCTGTTCCTGGGCTGGCCGCCCTCGCCCGTGCCTGTTCCGCTGTTTGTTGCTTTTGTTCCGCTGTTGCTTGCCGAAGAACAAACACAAGGCAAACACATCCGCTTTTTCGGGGTGGTGTTTGGTTCCATGCTGCTGTGGAATGTGTTGTGTACCTGGTGGGTTTGGTATGCCAGTCCCGGCGGCTGTATTGCCATGTTTATGGTGAATACACTCCTGATGAGTTTCGTGTGGATGTCATTCCGCATGACGCGCCGCTTTCTGGGAAAGAGCATCGCCATGATTGCCTTACCCGTGTACTGGCTGGGATTTGAATACCTGCACGCGCACTGGCAGCTGGCCTTTCCTTGGTTGCATCTGGGTCACGGACTGGCGTATGCCACCACTTGGATTCAGTGGTATGAAATTACCGGAGTTTCCGGCGGAACGCTGTGGATATGGCTGGTGAACCTGATGGTTTTTCAGGCGCTGACTTCCACAGAAAAAAGAACTCTGCGCCGGTGGCTGGTTCCGGCTTTGGTGCTGTTGGTTCCGGGCCTGCTGTCCTTGTTGTTCCTGAAAAAAGAGCAATCCAAAACAGCGGCAGGCAGCCCCAATATTGAAGTGGTGGTTTTACAGCCCAACTTCGACCCTTACGGCGAAAAGTTCAGCGCGGAACCGGTGGATTTGCTCCAGGAAATGCTCGACAGCGCCGAAAAATCCCTGACGCCAAACACGAAACTGCTGCTGTTGCCGGAAACAGCCCTGGTTGGGCCGCTGGATGAGGATGCGCTGGAACTGGATGCAGAAGTACGGATGTGTCGCCGATTTCTTCAGAAACATCCGCAGCTGACCATCGTTTCTGGCGCATTCACACGACGCTTGTATCAGGGAATGAAACCGCCTACACATACCGCCCGGGCAACATCAAGCCCTGATTTTTGGGTGGATTATTTCAACGCGGGCATCTGGCTTGACAGCAGCAAGAATATTGGCATCATGCACAAGAACAAGCTGGTTCCCGGTGTGGAACGGATGCCTTACAAAGAGTATTTCGCTTTTTTGGAAACGCTGGCCATTGACCTGGGCGGAACATCCGGCAGCCTGGGTTACGACGACAGCATTCGGGTGCTGGGGAATAAGGAATGGAGCGTAGGCTTGGGCATTTGCTATGAATCGGTATTCAGCGACTGGTGTTCGGGTTATACCCGCGGCGGTGCGGAATTGCTGGCGGTGGCTACCAACGATGGCTGGTGGCACAACACGTCAGGGCACAAACAACATCTGGCTTACGGCCGGGTGCGTGCCATCGAAAACCGACGCTGGCTGATCCGCAGTGCCAACACAGGCATCAGCGCGGTGGTTGACCCCACAGGCAAGCTCACCACATCTTTAGGTTGGTGGAAGGCCGGAAGCCTGCGGGCTTCGGTGGTACTCCGTAAGGAACAAACCCTCTTTGTGCGCTACGGCGATGTCATTGGCTTAACTGCCGGCATGCTCAGCATCTTGTTCCTGCTGCTGTTGCCGTTCCACCGAAAGTTCCGAAACCTGTTGCCGCAATAGGCAGCAACCTATAAACCCAGTCCTTTATGGATGAGGCCTGAAGGCTGAAACAGGTTCAGGTTCCACTTGCAGGAAATGCGGTATCCATAGCCATTCAGCTGCCTGTCGGTATAAAACTGTTGCAGCGCAGCCGATTGAATCAGCGGGAAGTTCAGCGAAAACACATCCTGACCGAAGACGCGGAAACTGTAGCATAGTCCGCCTACATAATAGCCTTGCATGCTGTTGTCGCTGCGGCCGTTCACGCCGGCATCGAGGTACACAGAAACCGGAACAGGTCCGGGAAGCGTAGATTCGGTATTCACGCCCAGCACAAAGCTGTTGGATAAAGTTGGCAGTGCAGTGGTGCGCATGCCGCCCACATCCGGTAACTGCATATTGAAGCTGTTGCGCAAAGGTTCGCTGCGGCGGGTCATGGTTTGGCGGAACATATAATCGCGGCTTCCGGGATTTCCGAACAGGTTCAGCAGGTGTTCCTGCGAGGTATTCAGCACGTTTTCTTCATACAACATGGCAGCGCCGAACAGCGCAAAAACAAAGGATTTTCCTTTTTTATGGAAGGGAATGCTGCGCAGGTAATAGGCCGATGTTTTCATGTAGGCATCGCCGCCACGGTCGCTGCGGCCGTATTCCATGTTCACGAAGCCAAACACCGGATTCAGGCTTACCAGGTTCTGGAATCGGTAGCTGGCCATCAGGTAGCGTGCGCGGGTAAAAGCCGGGAACGCCACTTGTTTTACGCCGGAAGTATCGGGCACGCCGTAGCTCGCTTTTTCACTGAAGATGCGGGTCCCTTCCAGCACGATGCTGCGTTTGTGCTGCCTGATTTGTGCCGCGCCGTTCAGGCCGATTTCCAGATACGGATTCAGTCGATTGTATTGGTTGAGGGCTTCCCCAGCAGGCGCAAAGCTGAACCTGGAACCCTTCACGCCCAACTCCATGAAGTTTACAACCTTGTGGTTGATGGGCATGCGTTTCTTGAGCCAGGCATAACCGGTGATGGTTTTGCTTTTTACGCTGTACAACGGTGCGAAGAGGAAGGCGTTTCTTTTCACCGGAAATGCGCTGTTGTACAAAGCAATTCCGGGCATGTAGCCATCGTAATGGTTCCAGGCCAGGGGCACGGGTGCGATGAACAACTTGGGTCGCAGCGGACTGTAGTTGCCATAAAACAGGTTGAGGGCGGGAAGTTCCACCTTGCGGAACAGTCCTGTGGTACGCGACAAATCGTTGTAGCGGCGCAGCTCGGTCGTGTTTCCGTATGGATCGATGCGCACCTGATCGCCTTTACCGGGAATGCTGAAGCTTTGTTTTCCGGTGAATCCTTCTTTCCAAACCGCCTGAACCACGGCGCCGTTGTTCATGGTGGCAATCTGGAGCGGGCTGCTGATTCCCCGGCGGTTGCGCACGGTTACGGTGGTAGATGAATCGTCGTGGCGGCGATGCACTTTGCAGATGGCGTAATCGTTGCTGCTGTTATTGTTCATCAGCGATTCGAACCACCATTGCAGGTTTTTGCCACTTACCTGTTCAAAAACACTGCGCATATTTCCGGGCAGCGGATGTTTCCAGGCCCAGGAACGGAAATAGGTTTTCATGCAGGAGTCGAACATTTTTCGACCCAGATATTCCTCCAGATGTTTCAGCAATGCCTGGCTATGGCCGTAAATGATGGAGGCATACGAAAGGTTTCCGTAGGCTTCGGCATGCAGTCCGGGAGGCAGGTAGTTGCCTGTATTCAGCAGGCTGAGCAGCAAGGGTTGATTGCTTCCGGAAGTAAGGTCGAACAGGTTAGCGGTAGTGCTTTTTTTAGAAGGATGGTAATAGCGCACGCACAGGTGTTCGTAGTAGCTGTTGATGCCTTCGTCCATCCACGGGAAGTTCCGTTCCTGTGAACCCAACATACCCTGAAACCAGTTGTGTCCAACCTCATGCACGATGACATCGCGGGTGAGCGACTGCACATTGGTAATCATGGGATATTCCATGCCGCCGCCGCTCTTCAGCGCGGTTTCCACCACGGTGCAAACCTGGTAAGGATAATCACCCACACGGCGCGAGTAATACGTAAGTGCTTCGCGCAGATCTTCCAGGCTTTGGCTGCCCGGTCTTCGGTTTGCGGCGAGCGCCCAGGTTTCTACTTTTTTGCCGGAAAGCAGCGTGCATACAGCGCGCCTTGCCTGGAAACGAGTATCGCAAAACCACGCAAAATCATGGATGCTGTCCTGAGTGAAAAACCAGGTATTGGTTCCTTCAACATTGGTCCACGGATTTCCGTCGGCCAGTGACAGCATCTGGTTGCGGAGCACGCTGTCCTGAAGCACGCCGGTAGCAGCAACGATATAAGCCGCGGGCAGGGTGATGCGCACCTCATAGCGGCCGTATTCATAGTAAAACTCACCCTGGTCGAGGTAGGGAAAAGTATTCCAGCCGTTCACGTCAAACACGGCGGGTTTGGGGAACCATTGCGTGATTTGGTAGCTTTTCCCATCGTGGCCGAAACGTGAAAACTGTCCGGGGATGTTCAGCGTGAAATCTACCTGAATATCCATTTTTTGTCCGGGGGCCAGGGCCTGCGGCAGCAGGAGTTTTACGATGTCGCGGTGTTCCGGATGATATTCCCAGTTCAGTGAATGTCCACCGGCTGTGAAAGCGAGCGCCTGGTAGCCGCCGCGTTCATCTTCAGCAGCATAAAAGAATTTATTGTTTGAGTTGCGTACCTGTTGGCGGCCCAGTGCGCTGTTGCTGCTTTCATACGCATTGCCATAAACGTGAAACCAGATTTCGCTCAAAGCCTGGGGCGCGTTGTTGTGGTAAGAAACCATTTCTGTTCCGCGCAGCTGGTGCAGGGAATCGTCTAACACAACGGAGATGTTGTGGTCCACGCGTTGCTGCCAGGAAGACTGAATCAGGGAGTTGCCTGCCTGTGTATAACCCGAAATGGGGATTAAAGCAGCAATGGCGCAAAAGAGCAAGGGTTTCATCGTTGCGCAAAATAAATTGTGAATAAGTGTTTACCTAAGAAGAATACAAGTTTTATGCGTGACGTTTATGTTTGAAAGAACATGGAAAATCTGCCGCCAGATTTCGGTTTCGGATACGGTGAGGAAGATGCAGGGATGCAGGAATTCCAAAAACTGAAAGAGGACTTCGAGGGAGGTGCGCGGGTTTATTTCGCTCAGGAAGAACTGGAAGAACTCGCCGATTGGTATATTTCCTTATTGGGTTTTGACGATGAAGCTCGTGTGCAGCTGGCGAAAGTGTGTGAGCAGGGCCGCGATTTCTATCCGTATTGCGGATACTTTTTACTGGCATCTGCACGTCTGCATTTTGCAACACATGCCCTGGAACGCGCCAGCATCTGTCTGGAACAGGCCAGAATGCTGGATCCTTCAGAGGCAGAGTTATACCTGTTGGAAGGTTTGCTTTTTACCGCCCGCCAGGATAAAAAACGCGCGCTGATTGCCTTTGGAACAGCCCTGAATCAAGCTGAAAACAGAGAGGAAATGCTAGGCCGCATCAGCGAGGAGTTGCTGCGCAGCGGCGACCGCGACCAGGCCATTCCGTTCCTGGAAGAATTGCTCAAAGACAACCTGCTTCCGCCTGTGGTGCTCGATGAACTGGTTACCTATTACCTGGAAACCGATGAAACGGAAAAGGCACTGATGGCGGCACAGCGGCACGTGGATGGTGAACCTTATTCCGGCGATTACTGGGTGCAGCTGGGGAACGTGTTCCGCCATGCCGGCCTCAATGAAAAAGCCGTGTGGGCGTATGATTACGCCATCTTAATTCACGAAGGAGATTACAGCGCCTGGTGCCGCAAGTTTGAAACACAATACGATGCCGAAGATTACACGGGCGCGTATGAAACATACCAGCAACTTCGGGTGCATTTCAGTCCTGAAGATGTTTTTCAGGGAATGTATGCCTGGGTTTTGTATGAAACCGGGCGGCTGGAAGAAGCACAGCACATCTACACCGAGCTGGTGCGCAGCAATACCGAAGATGCTGAATCCTGGTATGGCCTGGGTTTAACATATCAGTTCAGTGGCGATGTTATGATGGGCGTACACTGCCTCACCAGGGCCGTGAACCTTTCTGAAGAAGATCTGGATTACGGACTTTCCCTGGCGGATTGTTTGTTTGAAGCCGGATTTCCTGAGCGCAGCAATAAAGAATATTCCCGCCTGGCAGCCATGTTTCCGGAAGATTCGGAGTTGTGGAGCGCCTGGGCCAAAATGCTCCACGATGCCCATGATTTCATTGGTTCTATGGATGTGGTGAACATTGGGCTGATCCAAATTCCCGGCGATCCAAAGCTGTTGTATCTGAGCGCAGCAATTCATTACCTCGGCGGACGCACACAGTCCGCTTTTGAAGCCTTGCAAACTGCACTCGCCCTGAATTACATGGAACACGAGGAGATGTTTAAATTTGCACCGGAACTCAGGCATGTGGGCAGCATCAGTGACCTCATCGCCAGATATGCTCCATCCTAAAGCATGCACAACGACATCTTCAAACTAAAGTCCTTACCCACTAGGACAGAAAAACCGCGCACTTCCGGCTTAACCATGGTGATGGACAAGGGCCTCACCCTTCATGAAGCCGAAGATTTCATAGAAAACAACCTCCCCCATGTTGACCTGATTAAGCTGGGTTTTGGAACCAGTGTGGTTACGCCGCACCTGGAGCGCAAAATCAAATTGTACCACCAGGCCGGACTTCCCGTGTATTTCGGCGGTACTTTGTTTGAAGCTTATGTCATCAGGAACCAGTTTGAAGATTACCTGCGCATCCTCGACCATTTCAACATCACACATGCCGAGGTAAGCGACGGTTCCATCGAGATGCCACACGATGAAAAGTGCCGCTACATCAACCTGCTGGCCAAGCGCGCTACCGTGTTGAGCGAAGTGGGTTCGAAAGATGCCGAAAAAATCATTCCGCCTTACGAATGGATCGAGCAGATGGAAACGGAATTGCAGGCCGGCGCCTGGAAGGTGATTGCCGAAGCCCGCGAAAGCGGAACCGTAGGCATTTTCCGCGGCACCGGTGAAGTGCGCTCCGGTCTTGTAGCCGAAATCATCCGCAAAATTCCTCTGGAACAAATCATCTGGGAAGCGCCTCAGAAAGCCCAGCAGGTTTGGTTTATCAAACTCTACGGTGCCAATGTGAATCTGGGCAACATCGCGCCCAACGAGCTGATTGCGCTGGAAACCCTGCGCATCGGTTTACGCGGCGACAGCTTTGATTTCTTTCTGGAAGCCTGAACAGCAGCGTTCAGTACAGGTCTTTCCACTGCGGAAGTACATCGCCTGGTAGAAACTGCTCACCACTGCATTCCAGCGGATTCGCATCGCGGGCGGCCTTCGAAATGATGAAATCTTCACGTGTGATGGCTTTGCCGTTCACCAGCGCTTCAAACGCCTGATCCGTCAAGGTTTCCATGTAAGAAACCATCCGTCCCTGCTGGGTCGGGTCATTCACAATCACGGCAATATCGGCGTAGGTTTGGGTGCCAATATGTGTGCCCAGGTATTCACCGGCACTGAGTCGGTCGCCTATCTGAAATGCACGGGCTGCATTTAAATGGAAAATCACGAAGCGAAAAGCCGGCAAATCGGAAGAGGCAATTTCAATTTTGCTGCCCGCCCATTCCTGTTCAAAGCGGGTCACCTGTCCGGAAACGGGCGACCAAATGGGTATGGTGTACCAGTTGGTGCTGTCGAGCGGTTGAAAGTAATGTTTCATGCTGCGGCAGGTTTCCGTGAAATCACTGTAGTCGTGACCTACGGAAGAGCGAAAAAGCGATACGCGCGCCACGCGGGCTGCCTCGGTATAAAAGAGCGCAAATTTTGGAATGCCCTGTTGGTCGGGATCCCATACAGTTGCGTTTTTGGGGTTCGGTTCCTGTTCTTTCTTGCAGGCATACAGTCGGGTGATGAGTATGGCCAGCAACAAAACCGTGAACCAAAACAGATAACGGTTCATGCCGGCTAATGTAGAAAGCTGTGTGCGCCGGCGCCCCGCGAACACATGAACAGCCTGTTCCGGCACACAAAAATGGGAAGGCATACCGCAGGGCAAACTTCACGGCAGATATTTACCGCAAAATCCCGGAAAGATTTTCGGTGACATCATGGATCCATTTTCTCTGGAGGAATTATATCGGCTGCATCATGAACGGGTTTATAACCTTGCGCTGCACTACGTCCAGAATGCAGAAGATGCCGAAGAAATCACCCAGGATGTGTTTGTGAAGGTTCATGAAAAGTTGCACGCCTTTCGGGGTTTGTCTGAGGCCGGCACCTGGATTTACCGCATCGCCATCAACGCTTCCCTCGACCACCTGCGCGCCCGAAAAGCCGGCAAGCGCGCGTTTTGGCTGCGGGTGGTCAGCTTCCACGGAAAAAGCGCGGAGCAGGAACCGCAAAACTTCAACCATCCCGGAATAAACCTTGAACACAAAGAAGCGTTGCAAGGCCTGTTCCGGGCCATCAATAAATTGCCGGATCGACAACGCAGTGCCTTGATTCTGTTGAAGATGGAAGGATTAAGCACCGAAGAAGCAGCCCGCATCATGGAGCTTACGCCAAAGGCAATGGAATCCTTGTTTCAACGGGCAAAAGCACAGTTAAAAATCTTGTTACATCAAGCGAAGGAACATGAATAAAACTCCGTCTAAACTGGATATGGAAGAGGAGCTGAATCTATTGGAACACATCCATCGGGTTCCGCATGGCAACAGTTTACAGCAGGTCCTGAAGCGCATCGAACAAAGAAAGGAACGCGTGTCCGGCGCTTGGCTGCTGGTGGCGGCAAGCCTGTTGCTCCTGTTGCTGAGTGCCGATGTGCTGGCTGCCCGAATGTTGAAAAAAGCAGCGCTTCAGCAGCCACTGAACAGCCTGTTGCCTCAAACCGAAATGCTGTTGTATGATGAGTAAACTACGCTTTTTTCAGCTCCTCGCCCTGGCACTGTTGTCCGGAAACCTGTTCTTGCTGTGGATTCATTTCTCCGGAAGAAGGCAGCACCACGAAGGCCCGCGTATGGAAATCATCCGTCGGCTGAACTTCGATGAGCAGCAGGTAAACCGCTACGATGCGCTCATTGCCCAACACCGCAAACGCTTGTTTGCCCTCGATGCGCAACTGCAGGCCCAGCGCAAAACGCTTTACGGAACCGTGGGCAAGGGCGCGAATATTGATTCATTGCTGCCGGCCCTGCACCAGACACAAAGGGACATAGAACTTGCGCACTATGACCATTTTCAGGACATCCGTGCCTTGTGCAAGGCCAATCAAATTCCCCTGTTTGAACAACTGACCCGTGACCTGGCAGCCTTGTTTGGTCAGGGGAAACGCCCGCGGCCATGAAGTTTCACTTGCTGCTGCTGTTCCTTTTTCCTTTCAGTGCCGGGGCGCAACACCGCATTTCCGTGCAAGCGCATTGGAATGGCGCGGTGCTGGATTCCGGAAAATGGTTTCCTGCGGCCATGCCCGGCGACAGCATCCGGATCGACGTGCTGCGTTTTTATCTGGGCATTTTGCCTTCCGGCGCAGCCGAAATCACCGAACAACATTTGGTGGATTTTACCCGGCCGGACCGCATGAGCTTCTTCACACCGCATGACAGATTCCGGGTTCTGCTCGGCGTGGACAGCCTGATCCAGGTTTCCGGAGCGGCAGGCGGCGATTTGGATCCAACCCTTGGCATGTACTGGACCTGGCAAAGCGGCTACATTCACCTGAAACTGGAAGGCGTGCTGCGCACAGCTGAAGGTGCCGAAATACCCTTCAATTACCATGTTGGCGGATTTGAAGGGAAGCACAACACCCTGCAAAGCATCAGCATCGACAACAACGGCATCCTGAAACCCAACCTCGCGCACTTGTTTGCCGTACTCAAGCCACATGAACAACCCGTGGTGATGAGTCCGGGCGCTAAAGCGTTGTCGATTTCCCAACACTGGAAGGATTGTTTCACAACAAAACCATGAACATCCGGCAGCGATTGGTTATCGTATTCTTAGTTGCGTCTGCATTTGTTTTATACCCAAATTACGATATAATACTTCCTACCCATTTTCCGGCCTTAAAATATCCGCTGAAGAAAAACCCTTTACATCCCGAAGCGATTCAACTCGGACGGCTTTTGTTTTATGACCCGATGTTATCGGCCGACAGCAGCACTTCCTGCGCCAGCTGTCATTCATCGTATAATGCCTTTGCACATACCGACCACAGGTTGAGTCATGGCATTGGCGATCGGGTGGGAAACAGAAACGCACCCGCCTTGTTTAACCTGGGCTGGCAGCCGTTGTTTATGTGGGACGGCGCGCACCGCAACCTGGACATGCAGGCATTGGCGCCCATCAGCCATCCGAAAGAACTGGGCTTTTCCATTGCCGGAGTGGTGCAGCGCCTGCAGGGTAATGCCCAGTACCGAAGGCAGTTTTACCGTGCCTTTGGCGACAGTATTGTTACGGGGGAAAAAGTGCTGAAGGCGCTGGCGCAGTTTCAGCTTACGCTCATTTCCGCAGGGTCGAAATACGACAAAGTGCGGCAAGGTGTGAACACATTCACAGCACAGGAAGCCAAAGGATATAAGCTGTTTCTGAAACACTGCAACAGTTGTCATGCCGAACCTTTGTTCAGCACGTATGGCCTGGCTTCCAACGGACTTCCGCCCGATCCGCTGCTGCAGGATTCCGGCAGAATGGGGATTTCCCGAAAAGAAGAAGACCGCTATCGTTTCAAAACGCCTTCGCTGCGCAACCTTTCCTATACCTTTCCGTACATGCACGACGGGCGTTTCCAAACGCTGGGCGCCGTGATGAACCATTACAGCCACGGTATTTCCCAAGCCGCAAAACCGGACCATCCGCTGCGCGCGCCATTGCATCTGACCGGTGCCGAAAAAGTGGAACTGATCAGCTTCCTGCGCACGCTGAACGATTCGGCCTTTGTGTTCCATAAAGCGCACGCCTTTCCCATGGAATTAAAAACATATTGGAAGCGATGAAGCAGAAATTATGATACCAAGTTCAGGATTCCTGCGAAGGATTAGGAAGCTAAAGGCGTCTAAAGCAATGATGAACTTAAAAAACGTATGTCAGGGTTCCATGTTGATGTTCCTTTTGGGAAGCGGAGGAAGCGCACTGGCGCAATATCAGACGTTGCGCATTCCGCCAGCACTATATGGGAAGGAATTTCAACTTACGCTGAAGGACACGTTCAGGCAACTCAGGACGGGGAATCAAACGATTACTTCCGGCATCAACGGTGATTTCTGGGGTCCCACTCTGTTCATCAACAAGGGCGATACAGTGCGCATGGACGTATTGAATAAACTGAATGATTCCACCACGCTTCACTGGCATGGTTTTCACCTGCCTGCGGTGATGGACGGTGGCCCGCATCAGGTTATTCCACCAAATACGCGTTGGAAGCCATACTGGAAGGTGAGCAATCAGGCTGCAACCTATTGGTATCATCCACACCTTCATGAAATGACCCAGGAACACATGACCAAAGGGTTGGGAGGTTTGATAATTGTTCGTGACAGTGCAGAATCGGCATTAACACTGCCCCGAGCTTACGGTACGGATGACATTCCCGTGGTGCTTACCAGCAGACGTTACGATGCCTCCAACCAGTTTGTATTTACCAATTCAGCTTATGGCGACTATCTGCTTACCAACGGAACGCCAAACGCCTCTTATACGCTGCCGCGGCAAATGATTCGGCTGCGTATTCTGAACGCCGACATTGAGCGAGGATATAATCTTGGATTCAGCGACAATAGAACGTTTTATGTTATTGGCAATGATGGCGGCTTACTGGAAGCCCCTGTTTCCGTAACACGTCTGCCGGTTTTTGTAGGTGAACGTTATGAAATCCTTGTCGATTTAAGCGGACTCAGCGAAGGAAGCACCCTGGACCTGAAGGCGTATAATTCCGGACAATCCAACAGCTTCCCCGGAGGAGAACCAGGCACTACCGGACCATTTGGAAGCTTGCTGAACAACAAAGATTTCACGGTGTTGCATGTCATCATTGGCGCACAGACAGCCAATCCTGTGCTGAGCCTTCCGGCAAGCTTGGTGAAACAACAATACCTGAGCGCCGGCGATGCCACCAACACCAGAACCCTCATCGTTACAGCCGGACAGCCTGCCAACAATCCGTTTCGCTTTGACAACAAGCTGTTCGACATCAACTACATCAACCATCAGGTGCAGAAAAACACCACGGAAAAATGGAGTGTTACCAACAACAATGTCTTCGGACATTGCTTTCACATCCATGATGTTCAGTTCAAGATTGTTTCGCGCAGCAGCGGGCCCATTGGCGCTCATGAATCAGGCTGGAAAGATGCTTTTTTCATCAGCCGCAATGAAACAGTAAGCTTTGTGGCCCGTTTTTCAGACCAGGCAGACCCGCAACATCCGTTCATGTATCATTGTCATTTTGGAAACCATGAAGATGAAGGCATGATGGGTCAGTTTGTGGTGAGCGATTCGCAGCAGGGAATTTCAACCACAACTACAAAAACCGACTATTACGCCTATCCCAATCCGGCAAACGAACGCCTGTTCATTGCCTCCGGACAGTCTTCCCCCGGTATTTACTACCTCAACATCACCAACGCCTCCGGCAAAACCATGATGATGCTGCCCCGGCCGGAACTGAGCAGCGGAATTGACATCAGCCGGTTATCGCCCGGAGTATATTACCTGCACATCACGGCTGAGGCAGATAAGGCACAGACAATCATTCCATTTGTGAAGCGATGAGTACAGTATTCTGCACCATGCTGCTCAGCCTGTTTTTGCAGGTGGACAGTCCGCCCGCCGGTGGGGTGCTGTTTCGCGATTTCTCACTCAACCAAGCCGGTGGCGGTGTTTATGCCAGCGCAGAAAACCAATCACTGAAAGGAATGGTGCTGGTATTCACCTGCAACCACTGTCCTTTTGCCCGGCTTTATACCGAAAGACTCAACAGGCTGTCCCGAACCTGCGACAGTGCCGGGGTTCAGTTACTGGCCATCAACGCCATGGATACGCTGGTTTATGAAGATGAAACCCTGGAAGCAATGACACAGCGTGCCCAGACGGAAGGATGGGAATTTCCCTACCTGCAGGACGCCGACCAAAAGGTAGCAGCTATGATGGGAGCTGTATGCACTCCGCAAGTATTCATCTTATGGAAAGAGCGGCAGACTTGGGTGTTGCGGTACAGCGGGGCCATTGACAGCAACGGGCAGGAACCGGAATTGGCCGAACCGTATGCAGCGGCCGCTTTGTCCGATCTATTGGCCGGAAAAATGGTAAGAACGCCTTCTACCCAAGCCTTTGGATGCAGAATCTATTACAGAAAAAATCAACCATGAAAAACCATAAACTTCATTCACTGGCAGCACTTTGCGTCATGGCAGCAAGCCAGCTTCAGGCGCAAGGCCCGGCCATCACCTCCTGGCTGCAAAACACGACCAAAACCGGATCGTATTATAAAGCCGGCAACAGCACCACCATTGCCAACAATATCCTGGTGAACTGCCAGAAGGTGGAATATTCTGCCGATTGGGTATTTGTGAGCACCCGCGGCATTCCGGCGTATCCCACAGGACCTTTCCAGGATGGAAATCCTTCACAGGCTTCCGACCAAAACGGAATCTTCAAGTTTCCGCTGAAACCGCAGCAAAACTCGGGTACTTCAACCGCCACCACGGGAGGCAATATAGGCCTGTTTATCAATGGTGTGGCCTTGTTTGACTACCGCGATGGTGTGGCTTGGAATACCTCAACCAACGCCCTTTGCGGTGGTCCCGGAAATCCGCCTTGTCCAGGCGGCCCCGGTGCAGCCCAAAGCTGGAACCGCGACGCCATTCCGGCCGAAAAACCCGGCTTCGACTGCAGCAAAGGACATCCGGCCATGGGAAATTACCATCACCACCAAAACCCCAGCGCCTTCAAACTCGACAAAAAGGTGATTTCCACCGTGTGCAACCTCTACGATGCCGACGGTTTGTATGTGATTGACACCACGAAACATGCACCATTGATTGGCTTTGCGTATGACGGCTTTCCCATTTATGGCGCCTATGGCTATAAAAATGCCGACGGAACCGGTGGCATTGTGCGCATGAAGTCCGGTTTTCAACTGCGTAACATCAGTGTGCGCACCCATCACGCCGATGGAACAGATGTTTCTGACGGACCTGTTGTGGGTGGCACGTATCCGCTGGGCTATTTCCGCGAGGATTATGAGTTTAAAACCCATCCGGGTGAAGCAGATTATCTGGATGAACACAACGGACGTTTCTGCATCACGCCCGATTATCCTCAGGGTATCTACTGCTATTTCGCCACCGTTGATGCCAACCATAATTCAGCCTATCCCTATGTGGTTGGTCCCACGTTTTACGGAGTAAGAACAGCAGCCAAGGTTACCACTGTGGGAGAAACCACCACGGTCTATACACCTTCATCTACCGGATTCAGCGCTGCAGAATTTCAGTCCTTGAACATCCGGGCGTTCCCCAATCCTGCCACCGATTTACTGGCCGTTCAGGCGGGCGGTCTGGTCAAAGAAGATGTGGACCTATATCTCTTGGACGCAACCGGACGACAGGTGATGCAAAGCCGCATCAACAAAGGACAAACCATCGCATATTTCGACATCCAGACTTTGTATCCCGGTTTGTACATGCTGCACGCCCGCAATGGCAAACAGGAGTGGTCGCAGCAGGTGCTGAAGGTGGAATAAGAGATCCGGGACGTTCAGCGCCCGGGGCTCCCGTTGGTCGCAGGATGACACGTTGGGCAGGCAGAATGACAAAGGGTTTGTGGACTTAACTTCGCATCATGCGCTTCTTGTTCAGCATCATGTTTTTTGCCACGGTATCGCTGCACGCTCAGGTAGATCCGGATTGTTACGTTACCAACGAATTCCTGATTGCGGGCTCATACACCGATTATCCTTCAGCCCTGAAACAGGCCCAAAAGGTGGCCACGGCCAGCGGCTACGAACTCGATTTGCGCGGATTGAAGCCTGCCGCAGGCACGGGGCTGAGCTTTGACGACACCATTTGCACATCAGAGTTTGGCGAAGCGCCCTGTTATATAGCCCGTGGCCGCTATGATGATGGCGTGTATGTAAGCATAGAATATTCCACAGCGTATGAAGGCTTCAGGCCCGGGTACTACATTGTGGTAGCCGCTTCCGCCAATCTGGGAAACACCATTGTTGCTCCGGCTTTGGCCAAAGTGCGCCGTATCGTTCCTTCCGCGTATGTGAAGAAGAGCAAGGTGTATATGTGCTGCATGCACTGAGCGCTCAGCGCAGCATGGCATCGGTAATTTCCCGCTCAAAATCGCGGAATACCTCCCGCAAATCGCTTTCGCCGTTGGTGCCGTAGTTTACAAAAAACGTCATGATGGCGCGGCGCTCCGGGAACCAGAACAGGTTGGCGCTGTAACCCAGATCTCTGCCGGTATGGCCCACACCGTAGGTCTGCATGTTGGTGAACTTCTTGATGGCGCCGGCGCCGGTAAAGAAATCTGCATCTTCCTGAACCCATTGCTGCATTTCATCCAGTGAAGCCTGGCTCAGCAGGGTCTTTTCGGCAAACAGCGCGCGGTGGAAGCGATGCAGGTCATACACATTGCTGAACACGCCGCCATATCCGTTGCCGCTGCCCGTGGTGAGGTTGCTCACATTGCTCAGGCCACCATTGCTGTGCAGGTCGAAATAACCTTGCGCTGCAGAAGACGGAATTTCATCATGTCCCTGATAAAACGTGCTGCGCATGCCCAGCGGTTCCCAGATCATGCTGCGCAGCATTTCCGCATGGCTGCGCCCGGTGGCCTTTTCCAGACAAAGAATCACCAAAACAGTATTGGTATTGCTGTAATAGGCTTTGTATGTATCCAAAGGATAGCCGGGTTTGTCATAGGCAAACGGCAGCAGGTCTTCGGGGGTCCAGCGTTTGATCGGGTTGTTCAGGACTGCCAGGTAATAATCGGAATTGGTGATCAGGTCGTAAATGCCCGTGGTGTGGTTCATGCACTGCCGGATGGT
>JBDKIU010000021.1:0-12278 GCA_039796915.1 Bacteroidota bacterium
GTTGTTTTACCAGAAGATTCAGGACCATAGATTTCAATGATCCGGCCTCTGGGAAAACCGCCAACACCCAAAGCCAAATCCAGGCCCAGTGAACCGGTTGAAACCGCATCTACCTGAACGGTACGGGTTTCGTCCATCTTCATTACCACACCCTTACCATACTGCTTTTCCAGACGGTCAATGGTCAGCTTTAAGGCTTTCAGTTTTTCCTGTGCATCGCTCATTTGATTATTTTTTTATCAATTCGTTCTTGCCAAATTTAACAAAATGAACATTAGAGGCAAGCAAAAAGATAAAAACAATCACACATACTCATTTTAAGCATTTGAAAACGGAACAGGAGATACAGGATGCGTAAAATTTGACGCAAAATCGCTCCATGGAACGAATAGTAAAGAATGAACGTGCGCCCATCAGCACTTGGGCAGAAGATGACCGTCCACGCGAGAAGCTCCTCCATAAAGGAAAGACGGTACTGAGTGATGCCGAACTCCTGGCCATTCTGTTGGGCCATGGAACACGAAACAAAAGTGCCGTGGATCTTGGCCGAGATATATTGAATCGCTGCGGACATGATTTATCACAGTTGGCCAGAAGCACGATGAAAGAATTGTGCGCAATAGATGGTGTTGGCGCTGCCAAAGCCGCAACAATTATGGCAGCATTGGAATTAGGTGCCCGGCGTAAAACGCCCAAACAAGAATCCGTTCAGATTACCGGAAGCAAGGATGCCTATCAAGCTATCCACGCGCGGCTCGAAGACCTTCACTACGAAGAGTTTTGGATTATGACGCTGAATCAGGTAAACCGAATAGTAGGCATGCACCGTGTAGGAGAAGGCGGCATTACCGGCACTGTTGCCGATCCAAGGCGTATCCTCAAAATGGCGCTCGATGACCATGCAACGTCCATAATCCTTTGCCACAACCACCCAAGTGGAAATCTGAGGCCCAGTGAAGCGGATTTAAACCTTACCAGAAAAATGAAAAACGCAGCTTCTTTGATGGATATTCAACTATTGGACCACCTGATTATTGCGCATACCGGCTATCTGAGCTTCGCCGATGATGGTTTGTTGTAAAAAAGAAAAGCCCCCTTTCGGAGGCCTTTGATATCGTTTTTTTAATCAGCGTTAGGACAAAGTAGCAACGTACTTGGTCAGGCTGCTTTTTAGGTTGGAAGCCTTGTTTTTGTGAATGACGTTTCGCTTGGCCAGTTTATCCAGGAGGCTGGCTGCACCATTCAACATTTTTTCGGCTTCCGCTTTGCTGGTGGATTTACGGATATTTTTCACCACGGTACGTGCAGTTTTGTGCTGATAGCGGTTCAACTCACGCTTGGTTTCGTTTGCTCTGATGCGCTTGATGGCTGATTTATGGTTGGCCATATTTCTTAAAAAGGACTGCAAATATAGACGTTTACCTAAGAACAACCAACCTTCTTTAGAAATTTACCAAAAGATCTGCCTGAGCATTAGGCGTATCCGTCTGAGTTGGCTCAATCCCAGGCTTATCTTTGCCCTGTTCTTATGCAAAACGAAGATCTTTTCAAGCAAGTGGTGGCGCATGCCAAGGAATATGGTTTCGTGTTCCAGTCGAGTGAGTTGTACGATGGCCTGAGCGCTGTGTATGATTATGGACAAAATGGCGTAGAACTCAAGAAGAATCTGCGCGAATACTGGTGGAAAAGCATGGTTCAGCTGCATCAGAACATCGTTGGCTTGGATTCTGCTATTTTCATGCATCCCAAAATTTGGAAAGCATCGGGACATGTGGATGGATTTAATGATCCGATGATTGACAACAAAGACAGCAAAAAACGTTACCGTGCTGATGTGTTGCTGGAAGATTATCAGGAGAAAAACAGACAAAAAGTTCAGAAAGAAGTAGAAAAAGCAGCCAAAAGGTTCGGTGAATCTTTCAACGAAGCCCTCTTCATCCAAACAAACCCACGTATTCAGGAGCTGTTGGCTACCAACGAGCGTGTAGATCAGATTTTAAAAGACAGCCTGGAAAGCGGTGCACTGCATCAAATCAAAGAGCTGATAGAATCTTTAGGTATAGTTTGTCCCGTAAGCGGCACCAAAAACTGGACGGATGTGCGCCAATTCAACCTGATGTATTCGACACAAATGAGTGCCACCGAAAATGGTGAAGACAGTCTTTACCTCCGACCTGAAACGGCTCAGGGCATCTTTGTGAATTTCCTGAATGTGCAAAAGACCGGACGAATGAAAATTCCTTTTGGGATAGCACAAACCGGGAAAGCCTTCCGCAATGAAATCGTGGCTCGCCAGTTTATCCTGCGCATGAAGGAATTTGAACAGATGGAGATGCAGTTCTTCTGCAAACCGGGTACAGAACTGGAATGGTACAGCTACTGGAAAGAAGCACGCATGAAATGGCACCTGTCTTTAGGTGCCGATGTGAAACAATATCGTTTTCATGACCACGTAAAGCTGGCCCATTACGCCAATGCAGCGGTAGATATCGAATTTGACTTTCCTTTTGGTTTTAAAGAAGTGGAAGGTATTCACAGCCGCACGGATTTCGACCTGGGCAGACATGAACAGTTCAGCGGTAAAAAGCTGCGTTACTTTGATCCGGAAAGCAACGAAAGCTACATTCCTTATGTGGTTGAAACCAGTATTGGATTGGATCGCATGTTCCTGCTCACGCTGTGTCGATGTTTCCAACTCGACACCAGCGGCGCCGAACCGCGTACCTTGTTGTCTTTGCCTCCGGCACTGGCACCTGTGAAAGCCGCCATTTTGCCCCTGATTAAAAAAGATGGCTTACCTGAACTGGCAGAAAAAATATTCAATGACTTACGTTACGACTTTGCCTGTTACTACGAAGAAAAAGACACTATTGGCAAACGTTACCGCCGTATGGATGCCATTGGCACGCCTTATTGCATTACGGTTGACCATGACAGCCTTGCGCACGACGATGTTACCTTGCGCCACCGGGACAGCATGCACCAGGAGCGCGTGAAAATTTCCGCCCTGCGTGATATTCTGAATGGAACTACCAGCATGAACAGTTTGTTGCGCAGCTTGTAACAGATTACTAACAGCTTTCAACAAATCTCAAAGAAAAAGGCAACGTGGACCACGTTGCCTTTTTCTTTAATTCCTCAGGTATTTTTTCTTACCTGACCGTAGGAACCGGAGGTTTCACATTGTAAATCCAGATTCCCGGAATGTCCAGGTTGGTTTCCTTAAACCGCACTACATCCGCCTGTTCACGGGTATCACCGCGATAGATATAGACATAGTAATAATTCGAGCGAACATCGCGGAATTTAAACGCCGTAATACCCTTGATGTATAACTTACGCAACAGATAATCTGCATTCACTTCTTTTGCATAACTACCCACGACTACATAATAACCGGGTGTAGTTGGCTTACTGGTCGTTACCGCAGGGAACATCATGGTCGAGGTATCGATACCGGGACGCAGCATTTTCATTTCATCAAAACTGTTCACCATGAGGGTATCGCGTTTCTTCACCTGGGGCTCCACAGCAGGTTTCGTTGGCTGCTCTTTTGCGACTACCGGTTCCGGTGCAACTGTTGTAGTATCCATTACTTTAGGAGTCAGCGCTGCTGCTTCGGCGGGCGTTGACACCCGGGCATAGCCCAAAGAGAAAGATGTAAACAGTTCATGAGTAGCGCCCAATTGCGTATTAACGGATGTCATGGGAGCCACCCACGAATATCCCACACGGAACACATCACGGATATTCATTCCTGCCATGGCGCCACCAAGTCGGTTGTCGGTGAATACAGGACCGGCCCAAATTTTTTCGCGGTAATTTACCATGGCATTGGCCTGAACACGCGGATTTGCGAGGTCATAGAACGTAACCAGCAGCGAGGGTTCAATGCTCACTTCCAGGCCCAGACGGATTTTATGCATGGCCAAAGCATTCACGATACTCTGCAACTGGAAATCACTTCTGTAACGGAAGTAATTGTAATCAAAACGTGGTTTTACAAAACGGCTTCCGGAGATGCCAATCTTGAAATCACCGGTTTGGAACATGGCAGATGCACGCATATCCAGACGGCTGGTTCTGGTACCAAGCAGAATGGCTTCAATAACTGCATCATCAGGGTCGTTGTAAATGGCTCGTGACAGGTCAAACTTCTGATTCAGCATGCCCAAAGCCATACCTAAATGCAGGTTGGCACGGTCATTCAGCTGCACGGTATAAACATAGGAAGCATTCCAGTTTTGCAGGTTGGAAAACCCAATTTTCTCCTGAGTAAACTGAATCCCGAAACCCACTTTTTTATAAGCAACCGGCACGGCAATGTTCAGCGACATATTCTCCGGTGTTCCGGGAATATTCGTGTACATGTGGTTATAGAAGAGGCTCACACTGCCCAGACCACGGCTGTTGATGGCCGCAGGTGAAACCATTGATGGTTCCAGACTGAACTGATCAAACCTTGTGGTTGTTTGCGCGGCTACCGTTCCGGTAAGCAGGCAAAACGCATAGATGATTGTTGATTTTTTCACTGTACGACCCTCCTGATTACCTGATGATTTGAACATATCCTTTATACGGTTCCGGCTCAAACGGACAATCCAGCTGATAGAAATATACCCCTTCCGGCAACTTGGTGCCCCGGAAGGTTCCGTCCCAGTCATTATTGTAATTGCTCGCGCTGAACACCAGGATACCCTGATTGTTGTAAATGCGCACCGAACAGAGGTCGGCCATCGGCAATTCCTTCAAGTCCCATAAATCATTCTTTTGGTCGCCGTTCGGTGTGATCAGGTTCGGGATGCGGATAAACCCAGGTTCGGTGATGTCCACAAAAACAGTGTCATATCCGATACAACCGTTGCTGTCGGTGGCTTCCAGGTAGAATGTTGTGGGCACCAACGGCCTGCTCTTCGGATTTTGTACACCCGGATTGTCAAGTGCTGAAGCGGGTTTCCAGCTATAAGTCTTCCCTCCGCTTCCATTCAGGCTGATGAATCGACCTTTAACCAGAATGGTATCTGTTCCAGCAGAAACCACAGGCGCAGGATAACGCTTCACCAGAACACTGTCTTCCACAAAACACTGCGGACCGTTGTAAGCCCGCACGCGGTACAGCCCCGGAGTCCAGAATTGTCTGGTACGCATCGTTTGATTGTCGTGCATCCACATCACAGAAGTTCCACCGGTTACATCCACCAGAAGTGTATCACCGAAACAGAAAGGATTGTTGGATCCTGCAGTGATGGCAATGGTGGGCGTTGCTGCAATCGTGATTTGCTGACGCATAGAGTCTGCACAACCTTCAGCACTGGTTACTACATACAAAACACTGTAGCTGCCTGCGCTCATGTATTGATGATCTACTGAATCACCACTTCCACCATTCATATCTCCAAAATCCCAGGTTCTGCTCACAATGGGGCTGGCAGAAGTACTTGCCGAATCCCGAAACTCTGTGATTTGGGGGAAGCAAGGTGCGTTCACACGGAACCCGGCGTAAACGCGTGCCTTAACGATATAGACACGGGTAATGCTGTCCTTGCAGCCGTTTTTCGTTTCCAGAAGCAGCTTCACCACTTTGGTTCCTGAGTTCAAATAAGATTTGGATTTATTGGTGAAGTAAGACTGTGTTCCATCTCCCCAATAGAACCAACCATCGAGGCCCTGGCCCTGGAAATTCTGGCTGTAATCGGTGAATTTGAAATTATTTCCGGGGAAGCATTGCATGGAATCATTTCCAGGCAAACCCGGAGTCAGGGCAAACGAAGCAATAGGTGCGCGGAAGATGGTAACGTTTTTGCGCACAGAATCCACACAACCCTGCAGCGAACGTACTTCCAATTTTATGTCGTAAGTACCTTCATTCGGGAAAAAACGCTGGGTATTCTTTTTATTGGAGAAGAAGGTATTTCCCACGTACCAGTTGAAGCCGACCAGTGAATCACCGGGAGCCTGAATGGATTCCAGTTTCAGTGTATCGCCTTTACACACATTGGAGAAGGTGAAATCCGGTGTAGGAATGGCATATACATTTACCTTACGCAACAAGGAATTGCTGCATCCTGCGGAAGATGTTACGCTGAGCACCACATCATACGTGCCGGGAGCGCCGTAGGTATAAGTGAAATTCTTCAGCGAAGTGGTAAATCCGTCACCCAGATCCCAGTTTCGAGCTACGATGGAATCTGTTCCAAAAACCACACTCAGGTCTTTAAAGTTGATGGAATCACCAAGGCATACATTACCAGCACTGAAGTTGGCCACAGGCGCACGCAGCAGGGAAATCACGCGTTTGGCTGTATCGCTGCGCCCAAGCGAGTTAAACACCACCAGCGTTACGGTATAAGGCCCGGTTCCGGGAAAGCGGAACACCGGATTTTGAAGGTTGGAAGTGTCATCGGTTCTGAATGGCACACCAAAATTCCAATGCCAGCGGGTAAGCGTTCCAGGGAACGTAGCTGAAGAATCCAGGAACTGAATATCTGTTTTTTCACATTTCCCATTCCATCCAAAATGGGCAAAGGGAAAGCGAGCACCCAGCGGATTAAATCCATCGGTGGTGTTGGCAAGCGTAAAGTAACCCACAGAATCGGCTGCCGTGGTTGCCGTGATGGCACCGGTTGGCGTGCCGGATCCTACACCCCCCAAATTCTGCCAGGGCCAGCCCACCTTGCGGTAGGCTACACGAAGTTTCGCTGTTTGAAATACTTCGTCGTTATTGGTTGTATCGTCGTAGTTGAGGGTAGGGAAAATCGAAGAAGGAACTGCCAGACCAATCTTGGACAGTTCCCAGTAATGCACCAGCGAGATGTTCTTGATTCCGGGAGGCAGTGGCCCGGCCGGCGCTGCAGAAGCATACACGCGAACACCATAAGCCGTTGTTGCCATTACATTCTGATTGAAGGTAATCAGCATCGGGCGATAATCAGTTTTGTCACCCACCGGATAAAACAGTGTTGCACCGGAAGTCAATGCGTTTTCAATGTACAGCCTGCCATCCACATAGCTGTTGCTGCTGCCACCAATGATTCTTCCACTAACCTGCACGATGAATTGCAACAACGGACTGCTGGCATCTACTTTCCCGTTGGTGAGCACCAGTGAATCACGCACTTTAAACGTACTTCCAACCAGATTCAGGGTTACGCCGGCAGTGTCCATCCAAAGGGTGCGAACCTGCACATTGGAAAACTGGAAAACCAATGACTTGGTAATACGTACCGACTCATTGTAGGAGCCGTCCGCCAGGTAGATATTGTCGTTGGGGGCTGCTATGCGCAGTGCTGCATTTATAGTTTTCTTGGGGCCTGTGGTACCGCCCATAAACGTTCCTTGCTGACCATTCCAGGCATCATTCCCGGAAACTACATCAACGTAAACGGTAGCAGCCTGCAGCAGGCCGACATACAGGGAGGCTGCGCAAAGAATGCCTGCACGCAGGCTGCGCTTCCAGAATGTTGTTTTCATCAGTCTAAGGGCAATATTAGTTCTTAGACTGTTCCCAGCAAGTCAGGTTGCCTGCTGCCTCTTGTAAGATATGCACATATTCACACCAGATGCCGGTTCATGAACCTCCGGTATGGATTCACCTTAACCCGCTTCTGCTTCAACAGCAACAACTTCGGGAACCATGCGACGCAGCAGGTTTTCAATACCGGCTTTCAGGGTCATGGTGCTGCTTGGACAACCACTGCAGCTGCCTTTTAAGGTTACGGTTACAATTCCTTCCTGGAAACTCTTAAAGTCAATGGCACCGCCGTCCATTTCAACTGCAGGGCGCACATGATCTTCAAGCAACTGGCGGATTTTTCGTTCGATTTCTGACTCCTGCTCGGGGCTGAGTTGCTTCACAGGATACACAATTTCTTTACCGGCTTCTATCCATTCCTGCAAAAAATTGCGGACATCCGGAACCAAATCGAACCATTCATAGGTGTCATTTTTGGTGATGCTCACAAAATTGTTCATGATGAACACCCCGTTTACAAATGGCAGTTCAAAGAGTGCCTTGGCCAGAGGTGCGTCCGCTGTGGAATCCGCAGTGCGGAAATCTGCGCTGTCATTGGGCAACAACATCTTGTTGCACACGAACTTCATGCTCGCAGGGTTTGGCGTTGCCTCGGCGTATATGGTGATCACTTCGTGCATCTGCTTTTCCATCCTTATTTAGAATTGTTCTACAAAAATAGCTAAATTTCCTTCTCATCATCGAATTCCGCCCAAACGATACTTCCTTCAGCCAAAAAGAAAGGCGCATCTTCAGATGCACCTTCCAGGTTATTATTCAAAGGAAGCGCGCCAACGTTCAGCGCACCAGCTTTTGCTTTTTCAAACTGTCGCCAAATTGTTCCCTGAAAGCACGGGCATCTTTGGCGAGTACGCTCAGAAATTCCCGTTCGTTCAGCGGTTCCCGGAGGTTGTGCCCTTGATAGGAACTGAAAACTTCATAGGCTGGCATGGATGGATTCGCATCATTCGCCTGACCAACCAGGTAAATGGTGGCATTCAGGTTTCCAACCTGCACCACGCGGATGTTGCCTTGTACCTTTTGATTCACTAAAAATACGGTCTTCAATTCTTCGGTAATGAAGCGGTCGCCCAAACCGGTGATTTTGAATTCCTGGCCCTGCTGACCCAGAAACGAAACAGCTACGACCGACCCTTTATTCAGATACGGCACAAGCAACTTCCCTTCTGTTATGGCCATTTTTGCCAGATTCATTCCGGTGTCTTCCCGCAACAACACCTCAGGATCAAGGTGCATGATGCTGATTTCGGGGCCTGCCGTTGCATTGCGCAGGTCCTCCTGATCAACAGCTAAATCTACCTTTTGTGCGATGGCCGACAGCATATCGGATTGTGCCGCCTTGGCCGCCTCCGCAACGCTCGGAAAGGACTTGGTACGCTCGCGATTGTCCGAATTTTTCTGATCCATACTGGTACAGTTTGCAAGCCCGGCTGCTACAACGATGTATAGGGTTTTACTCAGGTTTATCATGGTTTTCGTGTTTAAGGCGTTTTCTTTTTAATGTCGTAAAAAGTAGTCCAATGGGTTGAAGAACCTGCCGGATCTGCATACTCTTCATAAGTGATGATGCGCTCTGCGCCGGCGCATGGCGCCCAAGGGTCATTCAGCACCAGATAATTGGTTCCGCCCAGGGTGATGTATCCTTTGATCACCAAAACATGACCAACAACACCAGGCGTTCCATAAGCATAACCCATCGGTTTCTTGCTGCAGAAAATTTGCTGCCTCAATTGCTGCCAGCTGAGCGCTGTGTCTTTTTCAGTATGTGAAACACCGACAAAATCGAGCATCAGCCAGCCAGGCTTGTTGCATTCGTCGCGCTTTGGACATGCCGTATTGGGTGTTTCCGGGTCACAGCAGTCGGTACGACCGAATCTTTCGTTGGCCAGTGCGCATTGCGTTACAGCGATTCCCAGGTGCTGAGCCAACATTTGGGTAGTTGCCGCCCAACACCAATTCCCTGTTTCCTGCGGCCGCAAAGTACCGGGCACATTCCCTGAAATCTCCGGTTTGCAGCAGCTGCTCAGCAGCGATAACCATCCCAAAACCAGTGGGATGACCATTAGTTTCATGCTTCTATTCATAGCTTATTCCAATAACATAGTCAAAGCTACGTGCACCCGGAAGCCGGTATTCATCGCTTTCACCACCATAGCTTAGCACACTACGAATGGTGACTTTACCACCACATCAGGTTGCAGTGGTTGGGGCGGTTTACAGTTCAGTCTGCCAAGATTGAACTACTGGCTTCAGGATGCCGCCATATTTTCCCTGTTTGTTGGCGCTGAATTTCGATAAAAATGATGCATGGCCAGAACATGCGGGAAGCTGAGACAGGAAAGGAAGATGAAAAACAGCCCTGTAGCTCCTTCGGTTTCCCCAAAACCACCCCAATAGCATAATCCCCCAAGCAGCAAAGCCCCAAGGGTAAATGGGATGGCCTTGCGGTAGAGTTCAGCTGGTTTTGCCTGAAAGCTGCGGAACAGATGAACGGAACTTTTCACGCTGTGGTCGGCAACGAAGTATAACCCAAAGGTGTGCAGCAAAGGAAGCATCAGGGCCGGAAATAGGTATAAACCTGTAAGTCCTGAAACGCCACCGGTTAGAAGGTATGTTGCTGCAAAAAGCCAGCTGAGCCATTGCAGCGATTCAGGCAATTCAGAAATATTCAATTCACGCAATACCTCATTGAGCTCCGTGATGTGGGTAAAAAGAATGAGCCCCAACATCGACGAGCCCCAGATGAAACTCAGAAATCCCGTTTTTCTTCCCTGGCTGTTGAACTCTGTTTCTCCAAAATGCCAGGCAGAGTAGGCCAGAAATACCCATAAACCCAGGTTCGGATTCAATAGCCAGAGTGCACCCATACAGGCCGAAATACTCAGATATTTCAGGATGAACAATGGTCGGATGGGCGTGCGAAGATTTCCGGTTTCCAGGAGGTGGTCGATAGCTCCATGTGGCAATCCAACCAGCAAGAAACCCAGGGTCAATAATCCCAATCCGCCGGCTTCCATACCCAATCCATGCAGCATCCACAACATACCGAACAGCAGCCAGGGCAAAAGGCGGTAATTCTTCATATGCCACCAAAAATCACGAAGCGCTGCAGCCATGAATAAGCGCTTGGGAAGTCTGGAAAGTATAAATACTTCCTCACCAAACGATGCCGCTTCACTAAGAAATCCAAGCACCCTGGGAATAGGAACCTTTTGAAACAATTGCTCGAAAATGCGCTTGCCCTGAAAGGGCTTTGTTTCGAGGATTTTCAGCAACAAACGATCGTAGAAGGCATAACGAGATTTTTTAACCCCGGGAACCGCACGACCGGCAATGATTGCTGCATGCTGACAGGCATTCAGGAAGGAATATCCGGTACTCGGCTTCAGGTTTCCGGCTCTGGCTCCGGTGGCGACCCATGGCGTCGGCACTTCCGCCCGTTCAATCGCTGCACTGCACATGGGAATGTTGCCACGTTCCACATCATGAACCACATAAGCTCCGTAATGCCGGCTGATATACTCGTGCAGGATAATTGCTGCATCAGATTCCTGTATTTCTTCATTCCCGAACCGGGTACATTCCACAAGGGCATGACATGCATCAAAGGGTAAAACATACATAAACTGTGTACTTTCTTGCTGTGGAATGGAGAAATCCATCATCACAAAACTATTCGCCTCAAATACGGGTACTTCGGTGGTGATATTCCAGCCTATGAAGCTTTGATGCAGGTAACTTTCGTGTATTCGCGGCTTGGGGTAGTGCGGCGGACGGCTGTCGAACACCTGATCGGCGCTGATGGCGGCGCCGTCGGCGAACAATGACGCGGTACCTGAACCCTGAAACGATTCATAAAACCAGGAATGCGCATGCTGTTGCAAGATGGCCCTTGCATGATTGTAAAGATGTATTCCTGAAACGTGGTGGTAACGATAAGGGGTAATACTTTGTGGCGCTTCGTTGCCCACCTGCACTTCGTTCCAGGTTTTTGAAATCAGTGCGTGCAAGCCCAGAAAAGCTACTTCTTCATCGGTCGCCCAGAAACAAAAGGTTCGGTCATTGCGATTTTTAAGGTCGGGATCTATGATGCCTATGGATTTACCATCCAACAAACCTTGACGGTCCAATTGCATCAGCAGTAATGAATTGCCGGCACCCATGCCAAGGAACAGGTAGTTGAAGTGTTGTGATTTGGGGGGAGTCGTCATAGATGGAAGCAGGTATCACGCGTTTCCGCATCATGTAAAAGTGTGGATTGAAGCGGCTGCACTCAAGAATGCAGTCATTTCAGTGAAGAATATTCAGGCAAGATAGGCAATCATGTGTGTTTGCCTTTGACGGCCACCTCCGGCACAAAAAAGCAGCTGCTCCCGTTGGAACAACTGCTTTGATTTTGAAATTGTATTACATCAATGAAACAGAATGCCTATGTAAATGCATCTGTACACATTAGTTTTTACTATAAATTTAGAATTTTCAGATATTACAATATGCCGCAAAGCCAACCTTGGCAATGAGGGCCGCAACAGACGCGAGTATGGTTAAGCCCAAAGGTCCCATAGCAGCCCATCCAAGTGCACTGATGATAATTGGAATTGAAATTTTAAGGAAGTCCACCAGATTACCTTCACCTTCGAATAACTCCTTGATTTTAGAGTTCTCACAGATGAACTTTCTTAATTCATCCCTGAATCGATCCCAGAATTTTTTACCATTTGTCTTAGATGCTTCTTTGTCCAAGGGC
>JBDKIU010000022.1:0-7415 GCA_039796915.1 Bacteroidota bacterium
AATACGAATTTTGGATTTCTGGAGGTATCTGTGGGCAGGATTTTAACACCCTGATGCGCACCAATCCACCTAAAATGTGTGGCTACTTTGCTTGAATAGTTGATGACCTGGTAGGTATCGCGGGGACAACGCGTTGTTCCGCCCAGGGCAAATCCACTGGAAATCCCGCCATAGGCAGTTATGTAAACCGACGAATCCAAGCATCCACTTTTCCCGCGATAGCGAAGGTTGAAGAACTGTTTCCCTTTGTAAACAATGGCCTTTGTGGTGAGCAAAAATGGAGAATCTATCAACGACTGCCGCGGGATGTATCCACTCCAGCTATGGGTTGGCTTGACATTATTTTTTTCATAATCCGGGTCTGCAAGGATTTTACCACGCAACCAGGTTCTGAGCGGAGCGCAATCTTCAAAGGGATCTGCTGTGATGGAAATAACGGGGCCATTGACAAACAAATTCCCTGGATACCACATTTTGAAGGAGCAGCCGCCCATGGCCGTATCTGAATAAGAATACTGCATGCGGTAACGCCCGTTGGTGAGCATTTGCAATTTTGCGCTGTCTTTTCCAGATGCCACCCGATATCCACCAGAATCTAAATTATACACGTCCCACCAGTGCCTCGCTGTAGGTGAACCGTTCACCTGTTTGGCATAAAAAACAGCCTGATGGTTTCTGCATACAATACTGTCTGCAATGCGCAGCGTGGTGCGCGGATAATAAACCTTGATGGTATCCTTCAGGAGCAAAGTGTCGTAACAGCTTTTTCCATCGAATACGATCATCCGCACGGTGAACTTTCCAGTGTCTGTACTTGAAAAATTGGTGGTTTTACCGCCGGAAGTACCCAGAATGGTTCCTTTTCGGTTGGTAATTTGCCATTTGTACGTATACCCTTTTCGATTCCGGATGTCGTTTTCATCCGGCAGGATATTGACCGTCTGACCCGGACAAACCGTAGATGGAATTACCAGCACCGGCACATAAATACTGTCAGACAGCACAGCCTTCTGCATGGTAATTGAATCCCTGCAGCCATTGGTTCTTTGCGCCACCAGCTTTACATCAAAGTCAGATTGTGTGCTCGGATACCACACCAAATCTTTCTGGGTACTTGTGGTTACGGGCATGCCAAATTCATCGGTCACAGTCCAGCGCCAGGTAGTGGTAAAACCTTTGGGTTCTGCAGTTCTGTTCAGTGCTTCCAAAGTGTCCGGAATGCTGCAGTAAGAAGGTGTTTTGATGCCAATATTCACCTTAGGTCCCTGAACCTGAACCAATTTTGAAAAGGTTCGCTGCGATACGCAACCCAAATGAACCTGTCTGAGCGTCAAGGCAAAAAAACCGGTATCCTGAAAACGAAAACTTCTGGAAAACCGGCTCGTAGAATCGGTTTGCGTTGCGAACGGTGTCCAGTCCCATGAAATGGGATACTGCGTATTCCCATTTACGGAAATGCTCGCAATGCCGTTGATACAGATCGTCTGGCTTGCGGTATTGACGGAGAGTGCCGAAGGATCTCCGAAGTTCAAAGTATTACTGTCGGGGAATTCATATCGGCAGCCGGCCCTGGTTACCACAGTCAGGATTACCTTATGCGTGTCGGCCTGGGTATAGGTAACTTTAGGAAACGCGCGGCCTTTATAGGTCGCCGGCCCTTTAGATCCAAAATTCCAGCTCAGATAGTCGAGCGGAATTCCCAAAGAATCAATTTTATATGAAAACTGAACAGCCCGGGGTACGCAACCTTTCACCACATCTGCCTGAAAACTGGCTTTTACCGAATCAAATACACCTACCGCAGAATCTATAAATCTGGAACCGGTGCAGCCATTCGAGTCGGTTACAATCATAAACACGCCCTTGTAGCCTGCAGGTGGACTAAATCTTACTTTTATATTCCGTGGAGCGTTTCTAAACGTTTTTCCATCCAGAAACCAATCGCGCTTGAATGACCCGGGCGTTACATCTTTAAATTCAATACTGTCATTGCCAAAACACTGGGCCTTGGCACTGGCTTGTAACTTAGGCTGCGGCGTTGCCACGCCAACAAATAAATTCTGGCGCACCTGCGTACAGGTTCCGCCGCCTGCCAGGCGAAGGCGCACGGTTACAGAATAGGTACCGGCCTTTCCTACAAGAACAGAAAAGGTGTCTTTACCCGGAACGAAGCCATTGCCAAGATCCCAGTCTATTCCGCTGCAGGTCAGACATCCTGAAACTTTGAGCTTCACAATGCCCGGAACACAAACCTGGGTTTTATCTGCAGTGATGGTTACACCGCATTGCGCATGAACGTATTCCCTGGCTTGCAGGAGTGTGAAAAAAAACAAAACACAACGAACGAACATGTTCATGCTGCCGAATTATCTTCGCCGGAACGATTAATCAGCAAATTTACTCCTTCAACGCAAAAAACAACCGAAACACGTAAATCCAAACATGAAAAATATCCTCCTGTTCTCTGTGATTGCTGCCGCTGCTGCTGCTTGCCAACAAGCGCCTTCGAAACAAAATAAAGCGGCTCATGAGGTCACTGTTTTTGAAAATGCACGCAAGGTTGGAGACCGCGGCACTTGCATTACCGCACTGCACCGTATCGCCGTGCTCGACTCCACCGCAACCTGGGTCAACGACAGCCTTGCATACTACTATTACTTCTATACCCAAAACCCCAAAGCTGCAGACCATTACGTTGCGCTGAGCCTGAAGCTGAAGCCTGAAGATATTGGCATGAATGAACTTAAAGCCAAAGTAGATATTCAGCAGCAGAAAGATTCCGCAGGCATCGCACGTTTTGAAAAGCTGTGGAGCAGAACTAAAGATTACACATACCTGTACAACATTGCTGCTACGCATATCCTCACCGGACGTGTGGCGAAAGCCGATTCAATTGTGCTTTCCTTACTGCAGTTAAACCCAATTCCTACCGGAAATGTGCGTATAGAAGTTGCAGAAGCGAATAGCCAACAACAAATTCCAGTTGAAGCCGCATTTACGTATCTGAAGAGTTATCTGGTGCTGATGAGCGGCGACCGCGGTCTGGCCATGAAACTTATTGACCGTTGTCTGGAACTGAAGCCCGATTTCATGCTGGCTCAGGACATGAAGATGAACATGAACAGGCAACCCGGACAGGGCGGCTATTAACTGCAAACATTTGCAGTCACCAAGGCAAGTACCCTCAGGTGCTTGCCTTTTTTCGTGGCATCCAGATTACTTCCTGTCCGCCCTCACTGCGGTCGAGGAAACGCGCCAGCGTGAACAAATAATCGCTCAGCCTATTGAGGTATTGAATAACCAGGGCATCCACGGCACTTTCTTCATTCAAATAAACCACCAGACGCTCCGCACGCCGGCACACACAGCGGGCAACATGTGCCTGTGCGCCGGAAAGGCTGGCTCCGGGAAGTACGAAGTTTTTCAATTCCGGCAATTCAAGATCCATTTGGTCAATCTGTGCTTCCAGAAAATCAACGTCGCCCGGTTCCAGGCCAGGAATCACGAAATCCGCATCAGCGGCTGTTGCCAATACAGATCCTGCGGTGAACAGACGATTCTGGATTTCAGCCAATGCTTCCAGCAGACCCGGATTTTGCGTTTGTGCACGCAACACGCCGATGTGGGCATTCAATTCATCCACCGTTCCATAAGCCTCCACACGGAGGTGGTGTTTCTTTACCCGCGCTCCGCCTATTAAACCAGTAGTGCCGTCATCTCCCTTACGGGTATAGATTTTCATATGCCCATTGAAACAAAGATTTTTTGGAAAGGTTCAGAGCAATATGCCTACAAGCGCGGCATTCAGGTAATTCGCCAATGTGCCGCAAAGCAGCGCCCGGAAACCCAATTTAGCCAGATCGGCCCTGCGTTCAGGCGCAATTTGCCCGATTCCTCCAACCTGAATGGCAATGCTGCTGAAATTGGCAAAACCACACAATGCAAAGGTGGCAATTGCTATACTTTTGGGAGAAAGAGTACCCTGTTGAATCATGGGCACCAAATCTTTGTACGCCACAAATTCATTCACCACGAGCTTGGTACCCATCAATCCGCCAACCTGATTGATTTCTGCCGCGGGAACCCCCATCAGCCAGGCAAAACCGGAAAACACCCAACCCAGAATCCATTGCAGGCTTAATGGCTGGTGCACCAAATTTCCGAGCATGCCCAGCAAATAATTCACCAGATAAATCAGCGCAATGAAGCCAATCAGCATGGCAATCACATTCAGGCCAATTTTCAATCCATCGGAAGCACCATGTGCAATGGCATCCAGCAGGTTGTCGTGTTGCTTCTTCACTTCCAGTTGCACCTTTCCTTTGGTTTCGGAAGGTTCAGTTTCAGGCCATACAATTTTTGCAATGACCAGCGCAGCGGGCGCCGACATCAGACTGGCGGTAAGCAGATAACGCGCATCGACACCGGTGGAAATGTAATATGCCATCACACCGCCGGCAATACAGGCCATGCTGCCGCTCATGCTCGACAACAATTCGCTCATGGTCATACCTTTTACATAAGGTTTAATGAGCAGTTGCGCTTCTACCTGCCCCACAAAAGCACTGCTCACATTGCTCAGCGCCTCGCTCCCACTCACGCGCATTACCTTGTGCACGAACCGCGCAAAGTAGCGGATAAAGAACTGCAGAATCCCCAGATGATATGCAATGTTCACCAGAACGGCCACGAAAATGATGGTCGGAATAATCTTGAAAAAGAAAATGGTTCCCTGTCCGAATACCGAATTCATGAGTTCAGCGCGCACCAACGGACCAAACACGAAATCAGCGCCCATGTCTGAGAACTCCAGTAATTTATTGATGCCCTTTCCAAGGAAGCTGAAAATATTCGCCCCTACCGAAGTTTTTAAGACAAAGAGTGCAAATACGAGTTGCAGTAAGAGGCCGCTGATTACCAAACGGTAATCGATTCGTTTCCTGTTGTTACTCATGAGCCATGCCAGCCCCAGAAGAAAGACGATGCCAAGAAGCCCTGTAAAGCGGTCCATGCCCGCAAATATGTAAAACTCATTACAGATTACCGCATGATGAAGCAGAATCCGCACGAAGTGTCAAACCCTATCCGCGCTTTTACTTAAAAGTTGGAAAGACTAGCCTTATTGTAATGTATTTTTGAGCCATGAAGCAGTTGCTGGCCATAGTCATGCTGATTCCACCCTCCTGGAATTCGCTCGCCGCACAAAAATTCTGGACACTGCAAGAGTGTATCAGTCATGCATTGAAAAACAGCCCGGAAGTTTTACAGGCCGGAATCAATAAAGAACAGGCCGCCAACAACCTGGAATTGAATCAATGGAACCACTTGCCTGATGTAAGCCTGAGCTCTGGTCAATTTCTGCAAAACGGACGCTCTATTGACCGGTTCACCAATACCTTTACACAAACACGCATTTACAGCAACAACGTGGGTTTGCAGAGCAATGTCGTTCTGTTTGCAGGCCGTCAGCTGCATTACAATACACAGCAATCACGCTACGCGTTCCTTGCATCTTCAGACGACGTACAAACCGTAAACAACAACATCGCATTACGCATTGCCAATTTTTACCTGCAGGCACTCCAGGCCCAGGAACTGCTTAAGGCAGCGCAGGTGAATAAAGGAAGTTTGCAGCGTCAGCTGGAACTGAATAAGAAACTCTTCGAAGCGGGTAGCATCGCAGAACCTCAAATTTTGGCACTTCAGGCGCAATTGAGTTCGGAAGAAGTAAATATTGTGAACGCCCAGAACCAAGTGGAACAGGCTTTGGCCAACCTCCGCTCCCTGCTGCTGCTTCCCTTTGACGCCGACTTTGATGTCATTCAACCCAACCTCCCGGTGGGAAATGAACAACCTGAAGATTATCAACCCGACAGCATTTTTGAGATTGCCCAGAACTTCCGTCCTGAAATAAGGGCCGCCAAGTATCGGGTTATTGGCGCTCAGTTTGCTGTTAAAGCGGCCCAGTCCGGCAGGTACCCAACCCTTACCGCAGGCGCCAACCTCAACACCCTGTATTCGGAAAACGCCAAGCGCATCATCAACACACAAATCACCGGAACCCGACCCATCGGATTTGTATCAGGCACCAATGAGCTGGTTGAAACCGTAGAGCTGGCATACACGCTCAACACCATCCCGTTTGCAGATCAATACAAGGACAACTTCGGCCAAAGCGCCGGAATGCAGTTTAACTGGACCTTGTTCGGCAAAAGAAGTGTGGACATTCGCATCCGACAGGCACAATTGGCTCTGCAAAGTGCACAACTGCAGGAAACCAGCGCACGGTATCAGCTGTACACGGAAATTGTGAATGCCTACAATGGATTTCGTCAGGCACACCTGCGGTACAAGGCCAATGAAGCGGCCTATCAGCTGCAGCAATTGAATCTGGATTACCTGGAACGCAGGTTCGAGGCCGGGCAAGCCAACCAAACCGAACTGGTGGTTGCGCGCAGCATGCGATTTACCGCCGCATCCAACCTCATTCAAAGCAAATACGAACGCATTTTTCGCCGGATGATTCTTGATTTTTACAGCGGAACTTCCATTGAATTGAACCCCTAAACACCCATGAGCAAAAAAAGAATTTTCATCATTGTTGCCGGAATAGCACTGCTGTTGTTGTTGTTTACCTGGATTTTCGGAGGTAAGAAATCCGAACTTCGGGTGAGCACCGAAAAGGCGACCCGCAGAACCATTACAGAAGTGGTTTCTGCCAGCGGTAAAATCCAACCAGAAACAGAAGTGAAAATAAGCGCCGACGTAAGCGGACAGATTATTGATTTGTTCGTTGCCGAAGGCGACTCTGTGGTTCAGGGGCAATTGCTGCTGCGCATCAACCCGGAAATCTACGTAAGCACGGTGGATCAGTTACAGGCCAGCCTGGACAATGCACGCGCCGGACTTTCCACTGCGCAGGCGCAGGCAACCAGGGCACAGGCCGCGCTGCGACAGGCCGAGAATATCTTCAAAAGACAACAAGGCCTTTATCAACAAAAGGTGATCAGCCAACAGGAATTTGAAACCGCTGAATCCCAATATCAGATGGCCCTTGCCGACGCGGAAAGCAGCGCGAAAAATGTACAGGCCGCAGGTTTTACGGTGAAAAGTTTTCAGGCGCGCCTGGATGAAGGCCGGAAAAACCTGGGCAGAACGAGCATCTACGCACCGGTTTCCGGAATTGTATCGCAGCTGAACAGCAAGAAAGGGGAACGCGTGGTGGGAACCGCACAAATGGCAGGTACGGAAATCATGCGGATTGCCGATTTAAGGATGATGGAAGTGCAGGTAGATGTGAACGAAAACGACATCATCCGACTGCAACAAGGCGACAGCGCGGTGGTTAAAGTGGATGCCTTTCAGGAAACTTCCTTCCGCGGCGTAGTTACAGATATTGCCAATTCTGCAAAGTT
>JBDKIU010000023.1:0-17039 GCA_039796915.1 Bacteroidota bacterium
ACTCCAGCCACGGTAATGAAGCGCGGAAGAATCAAAACGGATTTGATCAAGCAATCGCGCCATTCTGGGAACAAACACCTTGCTTTCGGCTTGCTGTGCAGCAGCGGAAACGTACACCGTACAACCCGCCAGTTTCTGCGACAACAGCGGCAGGATTGCTCCGGAGGCCTGTTGTGGAAGGTATGCTTCGGAGAAATTGGCAATGAACATATCTGCGTGGCTTGGGATGAAATGGTCCGAAGTATCCACCGCGCCCACAATCAGGCCCATCATGCGGTACAAGTTATTGGAAGAAGGAAACTGCTGCGTGCTCCATTGCTCCGAAGTATCCCCAGATTCGCTGCCTGCATGCGCGCTGCCGCCATGATCATGGTCGTGGTTGTGCTCGTGGTTATGTTGTTGCGCTTGAGGTTCTGTTTCCCGATGCTTGAACAATCCGCAAGCGGCAAACGAAAACGACAACAATCCGAGCCCTAAAATGCTGACATACCCGGGGAAATTCAATCTATGCTGATTCATAAAAACTTAACTGCTGATCAAGCTAAAGAAATCCTGATGGCGTTGAGGGCTTCCTTTACCTGCGCGGCCTGCAGCACCAATGGCGGCGACATGCGCACGGTATGGTCATGTGTTTGTTTGCAGAGCAAACCTGCATCGAGCAATCGTTCGCACCAGGTTCTGGCGTTCATGCCCAAAACTGCTGCATCAACATCCACGGCGCTCATCAGTCCTTTGCCCCGGAGTCCGCTCAGACCAGGGATGTTCAGCGCCTGCAAGCCTTCACGGAACAAGCTTCCCATGGCGGCTGCATGTTCCGGAAGTTGTTCGTCTTTAAGGATCTGAAGCGCTTCAACAGCCAGGGCGCAGGCCAGAGGATTTCCCCCAAAAGTGCTGCCATGTTGCCCTGGTTTTAAGGTATTCATCACCTCATGACTGCTGAGCACCGCTGAAACAGGCATCATACCACCCGAAAGGGCCTTGCCGAGGAGCAGCATATCCGGCTTCACGCCTTCATGGTCGCAGGCCAGCAGCGCACCTGTTCGTCCCAGCCCTGTCTGGATTTCATCTGCGATGAACAATACCTGATATTTGGAACACAAAGCCCGAACACCGGCCAGATAACCTTCGTCGGGAATGATGACGCCGGCTTCACCCTGAATGGGTTCCACCATAAACGCCGCAGTATCGCCGTCGCTGATGGCTGCTTCCAAACGTTCCAGGTCGTTGTAGGGAACCACTTCGAAACCAGGAACAAAAGGACCGAAGTTCGTATAGCTGTCGGGATCGGTACTGGAACTTACCGCAGCAATGGTTCTTCCCCAGAAATTGCCTGCCGCAAAAACCACCTTCGCCTTGTTGGGCGTAACGCCTTTCACCTCGTAGGCCCATTTGCGTGCCAGCTTGATGGCGGTTTCCCCGGCTTCCACACCTGTATTCATGGGCAGCACGCGGTCATAACCAAAATAGGCGCATACATATTCCTCGAAAGCCCCGAGCAAATCGTGGTGAAACGCCCGCGAGGTAAGTGTTAAACGCGCAGCCTGTTCCTGCATCACCGCCACCAGTCTCGGATGACAATGACCCTGATTTACCGCGCTGTATGCAGCCAGAAAATCGAGGTAACGCTTGCCGGAAACATCCCAGAGGTATGCGCCCTCGCCCCTGCTCAACACCACGGGAAGCGGGTGATAATTGTGCGCACCGTATTGGTCTTCCAGCGACATGGCTTCCTGTGCCGTGCGCTGCTGTTGGCGGATGATGGCTTTCATGCCGCAAAGGTATTGCCGGAAGGAGATTAGATATGAGACCTTCGGTGAATCGTGAATCCAAAACTCATGGTAAAGACGGTTGTCACAGGTTCCGGGAACTAAAACAGTAGCCGATGGGAACGCCGCGATTTATGTAACTTCTAAACCGCTTCACTCCACAGCCATCAACTCCAGGCTCGCCACATCGGTGGCTGCCGCCAGCACCAGCGGATTACCGGCACAGGGCAAAAACTGCAATGAACCGCCCTGGAATTGAAGGAAACTTGCCTCGACAACTGTTGAAACACCGCGTAATTTCATTGGATAATGATGCAACAGTCGCTGTTCCTCCAATGAAGCAAGCAGTGTTCCTTCCATCGGATAACTGAATGTTCCGAAGAAAAAGGGCGTCACCCGGCGCGACTGCAATCCACCATGTAAAGCCGATGGGCTCAACCACAAAAACCTGCAGCTGCCTTCAAAACCTTCGGGCATTGGACGGCACACTTCGTCGGGAAAAAGCCACAAAACCGAAGGTGTTTTTTCGTCGCTGAACGCTGCATCTACCATCCCGTAACGAACGCCGGGCTCCTGCATCTGTCCGTGGTAACGCACATAACGTCCCTGCACACGGTCGTCGAACCGGCTGAGCTTCAGATTCAGCGTGTCTGTTTGCCACAACTTCGCAGTATCCAGATAGCGGAATTTATAGGTAAGCACCGCGCCCCGTGACAGTTTCAAAGGATCGGCCGCAGTCACAGGGTGTTTTACCTCGTGCAGCGTCCATAAAACACCGGAAGGCTCATAAATTTCAGCCGGAAACAACTGTCCGGAACAGGTACGCAACCAATGTCCACGGCGACGGTCTGTTGAACCCGACACCGCCACCGTGCGCATGCTTCCGTTCAGCAACAACCGATGTTTTGCACGTGGTTCGGGCTTCAGGTCAGCCGCCGAAACCCCGGACAGTCCGAAGGTTTGATGCAGAAAATCCATCAGGCCCACGGTCTTTCCTTCAGAACCCAGGCAGGAATCCACGCCGCACATGGAAATCAGCACGGTATCCACGCGCTCAGGCTGCTGACGCAGGTAGCGCAGTTCGGTGGCCGCATTGAAACAGGGCAATGGCGCGACCTCGGTGGAAGTTGCCGGTCGGCGAGCCATGCAGGAATGGAAACACAGCGCGGCGGCAAACATCCATAACGTATGGATGGACTTGTTGGGGCGGTAAAAGGGATTCAGATGCTTCATCGTTTTCTTTTTCCGGCAGGTGGAAATACTTCCTTCAGTTCCAGACTTTCTGTTCCTTCCTGCCAATAAACCACCAAAGGAACATCGCGGTTCGATAAAACATCCATCACGGTTTCAGATTGTTGGTCTTTCAGGCGCAGCACCGGTATTTGGCATTCTGCCCCGTACACCCGCAGCTGGCGACTGAACGCAAAATTTCCGTCGTCGTTGAGCACGGGCGAAAACCATTGGGCGTCTTTGTGTTCATTCACTTCCAACGGCACTGCAGCTCGGTTGAGAAGCGCATTCCACTGGGCGCTGCGCAGAAACCAATTCCCGCAAACCAGGCCGAAACGCGCGCAATCTTCCATGCTGTATTCCGGAACGAGGCGCATCACCGGATCATCGCCCCTCCCCGATTCAAAAGAGAAACGGCCGCTCCGGGAATAACTGCCCTTTCCAGAAATTTGATAACGCCCCAGCAGCAAGGAGTCTGAACGTTCAACGTGCAGCCAGAGGCTGTCGTCCATATAATCCCACATGCCCTGAAACATCACAGGATGGTTGTACAGAAACAACAACGAGCTTCCTGCCTGCAGCATCAAGGGATTCGGCCGGAGGTCGGGCATGTCGATCCAGCTTAAACGCACGCTGTGCTGAAAATCCCAACCCAACAGCAAAGGTTGATCGGTTGTTCCGGAGAAAAACAGGCGAAAACGGCCAGTTGAACTTTCACCCTCGGCCATGCGGCATTGCAGCAATACTTCTAAACCGTTGCATGAAACCGGCAGCAGCGTATCACCGCGGACCTGAATACTCAAGGACGCCAAGACCTCCGAAGCCATCTGTGCGCGGCCATCGGCTTCATAAGCACGGTATGGCCGAACAAGGTCGAGCTGCGTACGACCTTCATACACCAATTCCTGCAACAGCGTATCGCTGAGCCTGAACATGAGTGCGGAGGGAAGCAGTGCAGCAGTGTCATCAGGAAAAGCTACCGCCAGACTCCTGCTGCTCGCGCGTTGTGCAGGATTCCACCGGGTGCGGTACAGCATACCGGCGTGATTCATGGTCATGGCATAGGCTTCCGGACCCGGCTGCGTTACCTGAACCAGCACGGTGGACACAGATTCGCCCAAACGCATTTCGTAACCAAACTGTCGCGCTGCATGCGCTGCGGGAAGACTTTCCACGGAAACAGGAGGCAATACCTTTTTCTGTGCCATACAGGCAGGCAGCAAAAAAAGACTCAGGCAGCAAGGCAAAAGCTGGCGCAACACAGCGCCGAAAATAGAACAGCGGAGGTTAATTGCAGAATATTTGGAAATATGGCTTACCTTTGCCTCACTTTCCAACAGGAAGGGGACCCGAAAAGTCCCCTTTTTTATTGTATTGCATCAGAAACATGGGAACACTAACCGCCATCATACGCGAGATTGCCGAAGCGGCCACCGAAGGCACCGATGTGTTTATCATTTCCGTTACTGCGAACAGGAACGAAACAATGATCAACATTGCCATTGATGCAGACACGCAACTGAGCATGGAAAAGATTACCCTTTTTTCCAGGGCCGTATCCAAAGCCGTTGATGAACGCGATCCCGGCGATCATAAATTCACGCTGGAAATCGGCTCACCCGGCGCAGACCAGCCGTTGCAAAACCAGCGACAACTGCCTAAACACATCGGCAGGAACGTTCATGTGCTGATGCGCGACGGCAGCGAATGGAAAGGCAAACTAACCCAGGCCGAAGGCGGCCTGCTGCAGCTGGAAATTCCCGGGTTGAAAAAGAAAGATCCTGCTACTACGGTACAACTGCAGTGGGAAGAACTGGCAAAAATTACCATCGACCTAAAGTATTAAACCAAAACAACCATACCTCATACCATGGCCAAGAAAATGAACGCCGAAATGATCGGCATCAATCTGGTTGATTCATTCTCTGAGTTCAAGGAATTCAAGAGCATTGACCGCGCCACCATGATCCGTGTTCTGGAAGATGTTTTTAAAAGCATGCTCCGGAAAAAATACGGTGCAGATGCGCAATTTGACATCATCATCAACACCGAAACCGGTGATATCGAAATGTACCACAACCGCCTGATTGTGGAAGAAGGCGAGGTAGAAGATCCATACCTGCAAATCAGCATTTCCGATGCACGCAAGCTGGAACCCGATTATGAAGTGGGTGAAGACGCTGTTGAACAGGTTTTCCTGGACGACTTTGGTCGCCGCAGCATCCTGAACGCCCGTCAGGCGCTGATGAACAGAATCCTGGAGCTGGAGAAAGACGAAGTTTTCCGGAAATACAACGACAAAGTTGGTGAAATCATCAGCGGTGAAGTGTATCAAATCTGGAAAAAAGAACTGATGATTCTGGACGATGATGGCAACGAACTCGTTCTGCCACGCAACGAGATGATTCCTTCCGATTTCTACAAAAAAGGCGACACCCTGCGTGCCGTGGTTTTACGCGTGGAAATGGACAAAAGCCTGCCGCGCATCGTACTGTCGCGCACCGCGCCAGAATTCCTGGAACGCCTGTTTGAACTGGAAGTTCCTGAAATCCTCGACGGCCTCATTACCATCAAGAAAATTGTCCGTCAGCCCGGCGAACGTGCCAAAGTTGCCGTGGAAAGTTATGATGACCGCATCGACCCTGTGGGCGCCTGCGTTGGCGTGAAAGGTTCCCGTATCCACGGAATTGTGCGTGAACTGCGCAACGAAAACATCGACGTAATCAACTTCACCACCAACAATTCCCTGCTCATTCAGCGCGCTTTGTCGCCCGCAAAAATCAGCAGCATCAAAATCAATGAAGCCACCAAACGCGCAGAGGTTTATCTGGACAGCGATCAGGTTTCCCTGGCCATCGGCAAAGGCGGTTTCAACATTCGTCTGGCAGGCAAACTCGCCGGCTATGAGCTTGATGTTTACCGCGTAACCAATGAAGAAGACGAGGGCGATGTGGAACTGGATGAATTCAGCGACGAAATCGAACAGTGGATGATTGATGATCTGAAAGCCATCGGCTGCGATACCGCCAAAGACGTACTGCGTACCAGCAATGAAGATTTGGTGAAACGCACTTCCCTGGAAGAAGAAACCATCATCGAAATCAAGAAGATTTTGCAATCCGAATTTGAATAATACGGGGTTTTAAACATACACCGATTTACGTGAAAGGGAAGCTGCGGCTTCCCTTTTGCGTGATGATTCTTTGGTTAAGCCGCTTGAAACCTTTAATTTCGCACGATAGTATCGAATAATGACGGATAAGGAATACAGGTTGAGCAAAGTCGCAGCAGAACTGAACAACAGCTTTGCTGTGCTGGTTCAACATCTTCAGAAAAAGGGCTTTCAGATTGAAAATAAGCCCACGGCTAAAATTTCTGAAGAAATGTATCAGGTTTTACTTGCAGAATTCCGTCAGGATAAAGCCGTACGGGAGGAATCTAAACTGATTGAAAACAGGCTGAAATCCAAAGCCGATGAAAAGGCTGTTCCTCCAAGCCTGAAAACCCTGAGCAAAACCCTTCCCAAGAAGGAAAAAGAAACAAAAGAAGAGCCCGTTGCTGAAACTCCTGCACCGATTCCAACCCCGGAGCCGGAACCGGAACCAGTAACACCTCCGGCTCCCGAACCCGTGGCACCGGTTGTGGAAACAGTAGTTCCCGAACCCGAACCAGAGGTTATTACACCCGTTCAGGAAGTTCCTGAAGTGCAGAAACCCCGCGAAGAAGTGCGCGAACTGAAAGTGCTTGGTCGCATTGAACTTCCCGAATCAAACAAAGGGAAATCAGACGACTTCAAGAAGAAAAAACGCGCACAGGAAGAGGCCGCAAAACAAACGCCCAAGCCTCAGCCCAAACCACAGGAACCAGCAGCTGAACCTGAACATAAAACGCCGGCACCAACACCCCAGCCTGAAGTAAAAGCACCCGCGCCCCAGGAAGAACCACCGGCACCAAAAGTAAAACCGGCTCCCGAGCCTGAACCAGAGCCTGAAAAGATTGAAACCCGCTTTGAAAAAATCAGCGGACTCAGCATCAAAGGCAAAATTGAACTTCCCGCCGAACCGGTGAAGAAGCCAGCCTCTGACGCTGATGCGAAAGGCAAAAGGCCACGTAAAAAACTGGGCGCCGAGAAGGTTCGCCTCGACAAGGTTCGCGACCCCAATGCCCCGGCCACACAGCAGCCTCGCGACAACAAAGAACAGAAAGTCATTTCCCAGGACACCGTGCGCAAAAACATCGGAAGCACCATGCGTGGTATTTCCAACGCCGGCAAAGGGAAAGGCGTAAAAGACAAATACAAACGCGACAAACGCGAACGCATACGCAACGAACAGGAATCTCAGGATGCCCGTCGCCAGATGGAATCAAAAATCCTAAAGGTTACGGAGTTTATCTCGGCCAACGAACTGGCTTCCATGATGAACGTAAGCGTGCAACAGGTGATTACCGCATGTTTCTCGCTTGGCCTGATGATTTCCATCAACCAGCGTCTGGACGCAGAAATCATCCAGCTGCTGGCCAACGAATTCGGCTTTGAAGTGGAATTTGTCGATGCCGATACCCAAATTGAAGCGGAAGAAGAAACCGACCGCCCCGAAGACCTCAAACCCCGTCCGCCGATTGTAACGGTGATGGGCCACGTGGACCACGGTAAAACCTCTTTGCTCGACCACGTGCGCAAAACCAATGTGATTGCAGGTGAAGCCGGCGGTATCACACAGCATATCGGTGCGTATGAAGTAACCCTGCCCGATCAAAGGAAAATCACCTTCCTCGATACGCCCGGTCACGAAGCCTTTACAGCGATGCGTGCCCGCGGTGCCAAAGTAACCGACATCGCCATTATTGTCATCGCCGCCGACGACAGCGTAATGCCTCAGACGCGCGAAGCCATCAGCCACGCTCAGGCGGCAGGTGTGCCCATGGTTTTTGCCATCAACAAAATGGACAAAGACGGCGCCAATGCTGACCGAATCCGCGAACAGCTTTCTGCCATGAACATTCTGGTGGAAGAATGGGGCGGCAAATACCAGTGTCAGGAAGTTTCAGCGAAAAAAGGCATCAACATGGACAAGCTGCTCGAAAAAGTATTGCTTGAAGCCGAGATGCTTGAACTGAAGGCAAACCCCGACAGGCTGGCCAAAGGAACCGTGGTGGAAGCCACCCTCGAAAAAGGCCGCGGCGTGGTATGCAGCATTCTGATTCAAACCGGAACACTCCGCGTTGGCGACAATGTGGTGGCTGGTCCGTACTACGGCCGTGTGAAGGCGCTGTTCAACGAACGCGGACAACGCGTGGAAACGGCTCCGCCCTCAACACCGGTGAAAATGCTGGGCTTCAGCGAAACACCCACGGCAGGTGATCAATTCATTGTGCTTGCCGAGGAATCTGAAGCCAAAGACCTGGCCAACAAGCGCTTCCAGCTGGTGCGTGAACAAGGCATGCGCACACGCAAACACATCACGCTGGATGAAATTGGCCGTCGTTTGTCGATTGGAAACTTCAAAGAACTGAACCTGATTGTGAAAGGTGACGTGGATGGATCTGTAGAAGCGCTGAGCGACTCCTTCCTGAAGCTGAGTACCGAAGAAATCAAGGTGAACGTGATCCATAAAGGCGTAGGTCAGATCACTGAAACGGATGTATTGCTGGCTTCTGCTTCAGACGCCATCATCATCGGCTTCAACGTGCGTCCGGGACTTGCTGCGCGGAAAATTGCCGAGCAGGAAGAAATCGACATACGCAACTATTCCATCATCTATAAAGCCATTGAAGAAGTTAAAATGGCTATGGAAGGCATGTTGAGTCCGGAAACCATTGAGAAAGTGATTGGCAACGTGGAAGTGCGCGATGTATTCAAGATTTCCAAAGTGGGAACCGTTGCCGGTGCGTATGTCACAGATGGCAAAATTGAACGCAACGCCAAAGTACGCGTACTGCGCGATGGTGTCATCCTCCATGAAGGTGAGCTGTCGTCTCTGAAACGTTTCAAAGACGATGTAAAAGAAGTGCTTAAAGGTTACGAATGCGGACTTCAGGTGAATCACTTCAACGACATTGAAGTTGGTGATTACCTGGAAGTGTATAAACTGGAACAGGTGAAGCGTAAGCTCGACTGATTCCACTTCGCGCTACCAACACAGCAATCAACCCAATTCCCTCATCCGTGAACAGACTTATCTACCTCAGCGCCCTTTTGCTTCTTCTGGGTTCTTGTCATTCTTATTCAGAAATCATCAATGCCACTCCGGTGCCTACAACATGGTTTATTGAAGAATACAACGGCAAACCCATTAAAATGCCTGTATTGAGCGCTGGCAAACCTTACCTCGTATTCAACCCGGTTGATTCAACCCTGCGTGGAAATACCGGTTGCAACGTGCTGTTTGCCAAGTATTCCGTTCCGGGTGTGCGCAAATTGTACATTCCCAAAGTGAAATACAGCCTGAATGCCTGTGGCCCCGACGACAGCCTGATTGCCGGCGACCTGAGGAAGGTTACTTCCTACGGCGTAAAAAAGGACAAAATGTATTTGTTTAACAAAAACGGAAGGGTGCTTTACTACCTGGAAGCCAGCAAAGAGTAATTAAAGCTTCACGAAGCACAGAAGCCTGTTCAGGAGTACTTTTCCTTGAACACGTCGCGCACATCAGCAACCACCTGTCTGATTTCCTGCTCGTGGTCTTTATCCAGAATCAGCAACACGTCGCCGCTGTCCACCACCACCAGGTTGTCTACGCCTTTCAGCACGATTAACCTTCCGGATCCATTGAATACCAAGGAATTGGCAGATTCATACGTCATCACTTTTTTGCCAATCACCGAAGTTTGATATTCATTTTTCGGGCTGATGTCGTGCAGTGATTTCCAGGTACCAAGGTCGCTCCAGCCGAAGGCCGCAGGCGTTACATACACATGTTCCGACTGTTCCAGGATGCCGTAGTCAATACTGATGCTTCGGGTAAGGCTGTAAATACGGTCCATTTCTTCCGCCGTGGGAAAAGCTGCACCGGGCAGACTCAATGGGCGGAAATGCTCCGCCACGTCTTCCAGATGTTGTTCAAATTCCTGAATGACCGTAGCAGCTTTCCAGATAAAAATCCCTGAATTCCACAAAAACTCCCCGCTGTCCACAAAGGTCTGGGCAATCTCTGCGGAAGGCTTTTCTGTAAACAAACGAACCTTATGAAACTTGCCCGCTGCCGGAACCGTATTGTACTGAATGTAACCGTAACCTGTGTCTGGCCTTGTAGGCGTGATGCCCAGGGTGCATAAAACATGGTTTTCTGCGGCGAAAGAAACGGCTTCGCTGATGTGTTCCAGGAAACGGGTTTCATCCAGAATCAGATGATCGCTGGGCGCTACCACACATACTGCTTCCGGATTTCGCGCATAAATATGATAGCTGGCAAAAGCCACGCAGGGCGCGGTATTCTTCGATGCAGGCTCTTCCAGAACCTGGTCTGCACCCAACTCAGGAATATGTTCGCGTACCTGCTGCGCATATTCCCTGTTGGTAACTACAAAAATATTGGCGGGGTCAAACTGACGTGCAAAGCGTTCAAAGGTATGCCTGATGAGCGATTTGCCTGTGCCCATGAAGTCAATAAACTGTTTGGGCTGGCTTCTTTTGCTCAGGGGCCAGAACCTGCTGCCGATGCCACCGGCCATGATCACTACGTATGCGTTATTTTTATCCATCATGGAATCCTTACAGCAATCCCTCCCGATTCAAGTCGTGAATATGCACCATGCCCATATATTTCCCTGCATCTGTAACAATGATCTGGGAAATTTTCCATTCCTGCATGAGCGAAACCAGACGAACCGCCAGCAAATCGGCTTCAACCGTTCTTGGATGAGCCGTCATGATGTCAGCTGCCTGAACTCCTGAAATTTCGGTACGGTGTTCCAGCATCCTTCTGATGTCGCCGTCGGTAATCACGCCTGCCAGCTTCCCGGCTTCATCAAGAACCGCAGTGGCACCCAGGCGCTGTCCGGAAATTTCGGCTATCACTTCTTTCAGCGGCGCCGAGCGGAGCACCTGAGGTGCCGCATTGCGCTGGGCCAACCCGCCGGCAGTAAGGTACAACTGCTTGCCCAGGGCGCCGCCCGGATGGTATCTGGAAAAATCTTCGCTGCTGAAGGATTTCATGCGAAGCAGGGCAACAGCCAGCGCATCGCCCATCATCAGCTGCGCCGTGGTGCTGGTGGTTGGCGCCAGGTTATGCGGACAGGCTTCACGCTGCACCGTGGTATCAATAACCAGATCGGCCGCCAGGGCCAATTCACTTTGTCTGTTTCCAACCATCGCTATCAACTTGTTGCCGTTGCGCTTCAGCAAAGGAACCAACACTTTAATTTCCGGCGTATTTCCGCTTTTGGAAATGGCTACCAACACATCATCGGGCTGAATCATGCCCAAATCACCATGAATGGCGTCGGCAGCATGCATAAACATGGCCGGAGTTCCGGTGCTGTTCATGGTGGCCACAATCTTTTGGGCGATGATGGCGCTCTTGCCAATCCCCGTAAACACCACCCTGCCCGGCGTTTCCAGCATCCAGGCCACAGCGGTGGCGAAGGAATCATCAACCATGCGTGGCAATGCCGACAACGAATCCAACTCGATGGCGAGCGCTTCGCGTGCATAGTCCAGAATCCTGTCTCTGTTTTCGGGTGTCAACATCTCAATCAGGCTGCGAAATTATTTTATTTCTGCTAAAGCATATTTGGGGCATTTAGTGTTAATTTTAAACCATCTTTAGGAAATATGGTGACCTCGTCTCGTGCAGAAACTTTAGACGCAAAAAAAGCTTTAAAAGAATTCTTCGGTTTTGATGGATTTAAAGGCAATCAGGAAGCAGTCATCAACAGCATACTGAGGGGTGAAGACTGTTTTGTCATCATGCCCACGGGTGCCGGAAAATCACTGTGCTATCAACTGCCTGCAGTCATGCTGCCCGGCACCGCTATTGTCATTTCCCCGCTCATTGCGCTGATGAAGAATCAGGTGGATAACATCCGCGGATTTGCCAACAGCAGCTCCCTCGCACACTTCCTCAACAGCACACTTTCCAAAGGGGAACTGAATACCGTCGTTGAGGATCTGCTTTCCGGAAACACCAAACTCCTGTACGTTGCGCCTGAAACCCTGAAAAAAGACGAAACCATCGAACTGCTCAAACAGGCCAATATCTCTTTTGTGGCTGTGGATGAAGCACATTGCATCAGCGAATGGGGGCATGATTTCAGACCGGAATACCGACGCATCAAGCAAATGGTGAAGGCCATTGACGATGTTCCGGTGATGGCACTTACCGCTACCGCAACACCCAAAGTGCAGCTCGACATCCAGAAAAATCTGGGGATGATGGATGCCGCACTGTTTAAATCTTCCTTCAACCGTTCCAACCTGTATTACGAAGTGCGCCCCAAGGGACGCAAAGACGTAGTGCATAAGGAAATCATTTCATACATCAAGAGCAAACCCCGCAGGTCGGGAATCATCTACTGCCTGAGCCGTAAAAAGGTTGAGGAAATAGCAGAAATGCTGCAGGTGAACGACATCCGGGCCCTGCCCTACCATGCCGGTCTGGATGCCAAAACCCGCGCCGCACACCAGGATAAATTCCTGATGGAGGAAGCTGATGTGATTGTTGCCACCATCGCCTTTGGCATGGGCATCGACAAGCCAGACGTACGCTTCGTTATTCACTACGATGTTCCGAAAAGCCTGGAAGGTTATTATCAGGAAACCGGCCGGGGCGGTCGCGACGGCATGGATGGAGATTGTATTCTGTTCTACAACCCCAACGACATCGAAAAGCTGGAGAAGTTCATGAAGGACAAACCAGTGGCAGAACAGGAAATTGGCGGATTGCTCATCGCAGAAACCGCGGCCTTCGCTGAATCTGCACAATGTCGCCGCAAGCTGCTGCTGCACTATTTCGGTGAATCGTTTAAAGAGCAGGATTGTATGGGGATGTGCGACAACTGCCGCCATCCTAAACCCAAACAGGATGTTCAGGAAGAGATGCGTGTGGCCCTGAACGCTGTGAAAAGACTCAACGGCGAATTCCACCTCAACCACATCGTTAATTTCCTCTGCGGAAAGAGGATTGATTCCATCAAGGATTACGGCCACGACCTGATGCCTGAGTTTGGTATTGGCAGGGAAAGAGAAAAAGTATTCTGGAAAAGCATTGTCAGGCTGGCCCTGGTCAACCGCTTCCTGAACAAGAACATCGAAAAATACGGCCTGATGAGCCTTGCGCCCGAGGGCGAAGCCTACCTCAAAAAGCCTCAGCCCCTCGAAATGGCTGTAGATACCGAGTTTGAAAGTGTTACCGAAGAAGATTACGAAAACTTTAAACTCGAAAGCATTTGTGATGAAGTGCTGTTCACGCACCTGAAAGACATCCGACGCACGGTTGCCCGTGATAAAGGCCAGCCGCCCTACGTGGTGTTTCAGGATCCCAGCCTGGAAGACATGGCCACCAAATATCCGGTTACGCTGGAAGAACTGTGTAACATCAACGGCGTAAGCCGCAACAAAGCACAAAAATTTGGTGAGCCTTTTGTGGCCTATATCAGCAGTTATGTGAAGGAACATGGCATTGAAAGGCCACAGGACATCGTGCTGAAAACCACCGGTGAGAAATCAGGAAAAAAAGTGGCCATCATCCAGAACATCGACAAGAAGAACGACCTTCTGGATATTGCCAAGAGCCTGGGCATGGAATTCCACGATCTGGTTTCAGAACTGGAGCTGATCGTTGGCTCAGGAACCCGTCTGGATATTCGTTATTTCATCAATCAATTCCTCGACGAGGAACTGCAGGAGGAAATTTTCGGCTTCCTGCGCAGCACCGAAGAAGACAACCTGGAAATTGCCCTGAAACATTTCGACGGTGAATACACCATGGAAGAACTGCAACTGATGCGGATTCAATTCCTGAGCGACGCCAACTGATCCGGGCCGACATAACTTTAATCTCCCATCTTGAGCAACCTGAAGGAACAAGCCAACCTCGAAAACTTGTACCGCAGGTTTCAGCCCGGTTTGATTCATTATGCCACCGGCATTGTGCGCAGCGAACCCGATGCTGCCGAAATCGTTCAGGATGTATTCCTTGCCGTTTGGGACAAAAGGGAACACCTCATCCTGGATTCCGGCCTGAAAAACTATCTGTACCGTGCCGTAAAAAACCGTTGCCTCAACCACCTGAAAAGGCCGTCGGTCCCCTGGGCGGAAACCGGCGATGAACTTCCACCGCTGGCTGAACCGTACAACTTCAGCGAACAATTGAACGCCGCCGAAACAGAACAACTCATCTACTCCATCGTGGCGAAACTGCCTCCACGCTGCAAACAAATCTTCCTGCTCAGCAGAATGGAACAATTGAGCTATAAGGAAATCGCAGAACTCATGGATATTACCCCGAAAACCGTGGAAAACCAGATGACCATTGCCCTGCGCTTCATCCGTGAAAGCTTGTTCGGGATTCCGGGAGGCGGATTGAATCAGGCTACCCTGAAACGTTATCTTTATTAACCGTGCGCGGGTGAACCCTGCCCATGTACACACAGTCGCCAAGCACGCCTTGTCCGCTGCGGAAATCGTTTCGAATCAATCCTTCACGCACAAAACCCAACGCATCAAGCAGCCGTAGGCTGGCGATGTTTTCCGTTGCCACCCTGCATAATACCTTATTGAAACCCAGCTGGTAAAACAAATAATCCAGCAACAACTGCAAGGCTTCCAGCATCCATCCTTTCCCGCGACTGGCTACATCCAGAAAATATGCCAGCTCGCATTTCGGAACCCGGTGATCCATGTGCACGGCGGCCAGATATCCGATGAGCGCGCCGTCTTCCCTGCTGCGGATACCCAAAACCAGCGATTGCCCGCGGGCCTGTCGGCGCCTGCGCTCTGCCAGCCAGCTGCGGGTTCTGAACAATGAACTCAATTCTTCACACATGATGGGAAAGGAATGCAGCAAATCATCATGGTTTTTCTTCACCAGCCTGTAAAATGAAACCGCATCTGCGCGGTGCAGCGTGTGCAGCGTGATGCTGAGCCCTTCAAAGGTCAGATCCTCATGAAATGGGAAAGAAATCATGGCCGCTGCATCGCCTTCATCATGGCCTCCATTCCTGCAATCCCTTCCTCAAAACGATGCGGTTCATAACCCAGCTCGCGGCGGGCCTTGTCTAAAATAAATCCGGTTCTGGGCGGACGCACAGCGGGTTGGTTGAGCGTGTTGCTGCCCACACGCGATACGTGTTCCATGCTGAGGCCGTAGTAATCCGCTACGCGGGAAACCAAATCGTAAATGCTCATGAAATCCGAACCGCTGATGTTGTAAATCCCCTGGGCGTCATGCACTTCGGCGAGGTAACAACCCATGGCCAAATCTTCGGCCCAGGTTGGTGTACGCCACTGATCGTCAACAACCTGCATGGGCTTTCCCTGTTCCAGCGCTTGCTTCGCCCATAAAACGATATTGCTGCGGCTCATGTCGTGCACAATACCGTACACCAGCACCGTGCGCAGGATGGCCCAGCGGCTGCATTCCTGTTGCACAATCTGCTCCCCTTTCCATTTGGAATGTCCGTAATAACTCAAAGGATCCGCGGCAGCTTCTTCATCGTAAGGACCTTCTTTTCCATTGAAGATGAAATCGGTGCTCAGGTGAATGAAGCGTGCACCCACAGCTTCCGCAGCGCGCGTAAGAGATGCAACGGCATGCACATTCAAAGCGTCGCAGGCTTTATGGTCCAGTTCACAGGCATCTACATTAGTCATGGCCGCCGTGTGGATGACCACATCCGGACGATGCTTTTGCACTATCTGCTGAACCTGGTCCGCATCGCAGATGTCTAAAGATTCATAAATATATCCTCCGGGATTGGGATAGCGATCCGGACCTTTTCCAGTGGCAATGAGCGTTCGGTTTGGCTGCTTCAGGTATAAATCGGTGAGTTTTTGACCGAGCAATCCGTTGCTGCCGGTAACCAGAATCTTCTTCATGGCTCGAAAATACCGTTTGCCCTGCAAATCCTGACGCGGTTCCCTTGTTCCGTTGACAATGGTCAGTACCGGGCGGAAGATCTGTCGGGAACTTTGCTGCACGTATTTACACATGAGCAGCAACAAGCAATTTCAGGGTCACATTGTATGGTTTGACCAGCACATTTTAGACAACTTCGGCACCCATGAACATGAAACAGTGTATTCGGCCGCAATTCAGGGACATCTGAGCGGAACCCTGCAGCTGGCATTCGACTGGCAGCGCAATGCCGGCATGGAGGGCGGCTTGGTAAAGCTGTTCAGTGAAGATGGAAAGAACTTCAGCGGACAAGGCAGTTATCTGGAGGAACAGGAAATTCAGGCGGCAGTAAAAGCAAAACTCTATTTCAGCGCTTTGGGCACATCCGTGCTCACAGGAACCTGGAACGAACAGGGCCGCTATTACCACTTTCTGGCAGAATTCAAAACAGAAGAATAAGCATAGGTCTGAGGCAGGATTTCAGCATTGAAAAAGTTCCTGCATCACGACCAACAAAAAAGCCCCCACAACTGGCGTTGCGGGGGCTTTTGGATGAAACCGTTTCAGGTTCAGTCTTCCCTTGGCGGGCGGGGACCGCGGTCGCCGCGATCACGTCCGTCACGACCACCACGAGGACCGTCTCTTCTTGGACCCTCCGGACGTGGCGTACGTTCGCGCTCCACATAGCCTTCAGGTTTGGGTAAAAGTGCCTTGCGGCTGAGACGATATTTTCCTGTTTTCTTGTCAACTTCAATCAACTTCACTTCAATCTTATCGCCTTCTTTCAGCACGCCTTCCATGCTGGCAACGCGTTCCCAAGCCAGCTCGCTGATGTGCAGCAGGCCATCACGGCCGGGCAGAATTTCAACAAATGCACCGAAATCGGTAATGGTACGCACGGTTCCCTGATACACTTCACCTTCCACAGGAACTGTTGCAATGCCGCGAATTTTTTCCAGCGCTTTGCGCATGCCGTCGCCGTCTTTGC
>JBDKIU010000024.1:0-4127 GCA_039796915.1 Bacteroidota bacterium
CCGGCAGCTTTGGCTTCTTCGGCACTGATAAACCGTCCGCTGAGCACCATTTCCATGGCCAAGGCCTTGCCCACGGCGCGGGTAAGCCTTTGGGTGCCACCGGCGCCGGGCATCACGCCGATGTTGATTTCCGGTTGGCCGAACTGGGCAGTTTCACTGGCAATGATGATGTCGCACAGCATGGCCAGTTCGCAGCCTCCGCCCAGGGCGAAACCGGAAACGGCTGCGATGATGGGTTTCTTGGTTTTTCGGATGGAATCCCAGGTGCTGAACTGGTCGATCAGCAACATGTCCACAGCGGTTTTTCCGGCCATCTGCTTGATGTCGGCACCGGCAGCAAAGGCCCGTTCGTTGCCGGTAATCACGATGGCGCGCACGGATTCGTCGTCGTCCAGCACCTTCAGGGCGTCGCGGATTTCGCCCATCAGCTGCAGGTTCAGGGCGTTCAGTTCCTTGGGACGGTTGAGTTGAATCAGGGCCACATGGGGCGCGTATGAAGGATTGACCAGAATAAAGCTGAATTCCATACAGCGAAATAACAGCTCAAAAAGGGAATCTGGCGAAGAGGGTTGTAAATCGCATGAATGTCAAAAAAGATTATTGAAAAGCCGTAAATGTTTTCTGAAAGGGTAGAATCTTTAAAAAATGAATTTCATGAGCTTTGGCATTTAGGCGGTTTCGGGAACCGGCATGCAATCCCCGAAAAAGAGAAGCTGTTTTACGAAGGGTAAAATCACATGAAAGTCAAAAAAAACTAATGAAAAGGCATTAAGTTATATTTGCGGGCAGAATCTTTAAAAATGGGATTCGGAAAATCAGGGCCGATGAGTGATCTAAAACGCAAGCAGGGAGCAGACGTGCATCGGCACTTTCTGTTGCTGGACGATCACGAAATTGTGCGCTTCGGCGTCAAGCAGATGATCCGGCAGGAGTGGCCATCGAGCAAGGTGTATGAGGCTGAGTCGTTCATGGAAGCCGAGCGGCTCCTGAACAACCACGAGGTGCACGTGCTGATATCGGACGTGAAGATGCCGGGCGTGAGTCCGGGTGAATCGGTTGCACAAATCCAACGTTTGTCTGCGCGGGTTCCGTTGGTGGTTTTTACCATGTTTCCGCGAGAACTACTGGAGAAGCAGCTCGATGAACAGCACATCGTGGCGTACATCTGCAAGAATGACGGTGTTGAACAGCTGCGCGATGCACTGAAGCATGTTTTGGGTGGCTTACCCAACTGGAAACCGCCGCAGCAGGAGCTGACCGAGAATCCATTTTCCTCATTATCGCTGCAAGAGCTGAACATCGCCATCGCGCTGGTGCATGGTAAATCGAATACCGAAATTTGCAAGGAGCTCAACATCAAGCCTTCTACGGCTTCTACGTATAAGGCGCGCATTTATGAGAAGCTGCAGGTAAACAGCTATACCGAAATCCTGAAGCTGGCCTATACTTACGGCATCGACTTCAGCGATTCAGCGCCGGCATCATCCTGAACGCTGAGTTCTTTCAGCACCAGGCGGAATTTGCTGGTTTCATCGGGCAGGCGTTCGTAGGTAATCACGCCCTGAATCATTTCGGTGAACTGCAAAATCATGTTCATGCCGATTTCTTCCGACGGCATGGCTTTGAGGGTCCACAGTTTTGGGTTGTCCTTGCTGCGGCGTGCGTAGGTGGTGAGGATGCGCGCGGGCAGGCCCTTGCCATTGTCGTACACGGTAATGATGCCGGCACCCGCTTCATGGTTCAGTTCCACGCGGATGCTTCCGTTTTGGGTGAATTTATTGCTGTTGTCGATCAGGTTGCGCAGCACGCAGCGGAGCAATTGCCCGTCGGTACAGAACAGATGATCCCGGTCTTTCGGCGCGCAGTGGTAGGTGAAGCTGTTGTTGGTGGCGCTGATGATGGGCCGGTAAAAGTTGAGCGTTTCTTCAATGAGTTTGTTCAGGCTGAGCATTTCCGGCTCGGGCCCTTGACCAGACTTACGGTTTTTCAGCCAGGTGATGTAATCGCTGGACAGGATGTATAAATCCTTCACCGTGCCGGCCAGAACGTTTGCCGCATCCAATACTTCCGGGAAACGCAGGCGCAGCTTGTTGTTCAGGTTGTAACTGGATTGGGTGAGGAACAGCAATGGGCTGCGGATGTCGTGCAACAATACCGAGTTCATATTTTCCCGGATGGCCGTTTCTTCGGCGAGGCGTTTTTGCGAGGCCTCCAGGGTTTTCAGGTTGATGTTCAGGGCTTCGGTTTTTTGTGCCACAGCCCGTTCCAATAAGGCACTTCTGTTTCGCAGTCTGCGGGTGCGGATGTAGAACAGCAGCACCACAGCGCCCACCAACAGCAAGACAACCGACAGGTGAAACAAGGGTTCCTGAAACCAGAAACGCGCTACATGAATGGTGGTGATGCGGCGTTCGCCTTTGGCATTTCTGATCCATAAGGTGTAGGTTCCAAAGGGCAGTTGGGAAAACAGCAACTGTCTGTTTTCCGGAATGGGTCGCCACTGTTGGAACAAGGGCAGCAGGCGGTATTCCTGTTCTTCATTTTCTTCATGAAAAGAAAAAGGAATCAGCAGTTTTAATACCAAGTTTTTATGTGCTGCCGGAAGATGGATTTGGTCTGAAACTGGAATGATTTTTCCGCCCGCGCTTATGGTTTTGAGCATAAACTCTTTGGTAGCTTTTCCCGTATTCCAGTTAATGGGAATCTTCATCAGCCCGTCGTTCGACGGAAAATAATAATAGCGGTCTTCCGGCCGCACTTCATAGTCGCCGCCGTTCAATTCGGTGCATGGCAATTCCGAGCCACAGGCCAACAGGTGTTGCACGGGGCCGGGATTTCCAGCTTTGTCCAGTTCAAGAATGAAAATGCCTTTATTGCACACCAGCCACAGGCGTTTGTGCAGGCTGTCGTAGCGTAGGCTCAGTGCGGCACTGCTCCAGCCAAAACGATCCTGAAAAATCCGCTTTCCCGTTCCATCGGCTTTAAGCAGATGTAAACCGTCGCCATAAGTAGCCACATAAATGCCTTTAGGAGTTTCCACAACATCACGGATGATGTACCCCGGGTATTTTTGGGCCACAGCATTCATGTTGTGGTCCAACTGAACCAATCCATGATCGCTGAGCAGAAAATATTTGTTACCGATTTTTCTGAACCCATAAAAGCGTCGCGTTCCGCTATAATTTTTCAAGTAAACAAGCTGCTTTAATTTGGGGTCGATTCGATACAGATGTTCGTAAACGGTAAAGTACAACGCACCTTGATGTTTGAAAAAAATATGTGGGGTGAAGGGAACTTCTCCCAGTGAAATGAATCGTTTGGTGTGTAGGTGGTAATACCCAACATTCCGATGCATGCTTGTCCACACGCGCTGTTGATCATCAATCAGCAGGCTGCTGCTGGTTACCGGTGATTTCCAAAGTAGGGCACTGTTTTGTATGTTTTCCGACAGCCTGATTAAACCTTCGTATGTGGTCAGAAAAACAGAATCAGAGGTGCGTGCATACGAATAAATGTAGAGGTTTCTGTGGATGGACGGAATGGGCCCGTTGAGCACCTCCACGGGCATGAGGTTTAATTCTGCAATTCCGTAATTGTATGTTCCTAAATAATAGGTGATGTGATCCACAGGAAAAATAACGATGGCTTCTCCGATGCGCAGCGGTTCCAAACTGCCGGTTTTCTGCATCAGTCCGCTGTTTATGTTGAAAAAGAATAATCCACTTTTTTCGCGCACCACCACCAGGCTGTCCTCAAAGCGAATCACATCTTCATAGCCCTCAAGCAGGGTATTGTGGTATTTTAATACGCCCTGAACATAGAAGAAAATCTCATTATCATCGCGCAAGAACATGTGTTCACCTTTGCGGTGTTTGAGGTAATATTTGTTTTTCCTGCCGCCCGCAGCGGTTGTTCCATACCAGTTGTCGAGCACGCGAAAACCCCTGATGGTTCCATCGTAATGATAAAAGTCCACAGGTATGATCGGATGAAGCGATGCAGGCAGGTTCCACTCATTCTGGTTGATGAGGAACGCGCGGTTATTGTGCGTAATTAAGCGTTGATCGGCCCTGATTTTAAACGGATACATGCGCCCCGATTTACCCAGACGAAAAATCTGCATATCG
>JBDKIU010000025.1:0-12703 GCA_039796915.1 Bacteroidota bacterium
CTTTCCGCACAAAGTCGCGAAAGTTTTCCTTGACAACAACAAGACCTGAGGCCTGGTGGGCGCTGAGAAACGAGTTGGGAATTTTGTTCCGGCCCCGACTGTTCCATTTGAACTCAAATGCACGGATGATGCCATTTTCTTCTTCAACAAAATCTATCTCCTGTTTCTGAACTATCCGCCAGAAATAATGAATATTCAGCGATTACTTTCCCAAAAAATGAGGTGTTTTTAGCGATGTGTTCATTTTCCCTGAAATACCACGGCCCAATTCCATCCTCTTTTTCACAGATGAGTTCCGAATGCCACCCAGGCAACAAAGCTAAAATTCTGCATAAAATCAGGCTTTGCCGCATGGGTGCTGCAGGAAAGCCGCGCCAAGGTCAAGTGCTGGAAATGATGTAATTTCGCGCAAATCATTACACCCCTATGTGCGGAATCGTCGCTTACATTGGCCCGAAACAGGCCTACCCTATCCTCATTAAAGGTCTCAAGCGCCTGGAATACCGTGGCTACGACAGCGCCGGCATCGCCCTGATGAATGGCGACATGCGCGTTTTCAAGAAGCAGGGCAAGGTTGCTGACCTGGAAAACAGTCTTACCGACCAGGATGTGGAAGGCAACATGGGCATGGGACATACCCGTTGGGCCACCCACGGAGTTCCCAACAACGTGAATGCTCACCCGCACAAATCACAGAACGGTGAACTTGCGGTGATCCATAACGGCATCATTGAAAACTACATGACCCTGAAAGAGGGCCTGTTGCTGCGCGGTCACACCTTTGAGAGTGATACCGATACAGAAGTGCTCATTCACCTCATTGAGGATGTGATGAACCATACCAACCTGTCGCTTCAGGATGCAGTTCGCGCTGCATTGGCTCAGGTGGTAGGCGCTTATGCCATCGTTATTCTTTCAAAAAACCATCCTGAACATCTTATTGCCGCCAGAAAAGGAAGCCCGCTGGTGGTAGGCATTGGCGAAGAACCAGGTGAATTTTTCCTGGCCAGCGACGCCACGCCGATAGTGGAATACACCCGCCAGGTGATTTACCTCAACGATGGGGAAATTGCCATTGTTGACAATGGTTCTTTGTCGGTGCGCACCATCGACAACGAAATTCAGACGCCTTATGTGCATGAATTGGAAATGAACCTCGAACAACTGGAAAAGGGCGGCTACGAGCATTTCATGCTTAAGGAAATTTACGAGCAACCCAAATCCATCCTGGACAGTTTCCGTGGACGTATCGACCCCAAAGAGGCTGAATTCCACATGCGCAGTATTTTCGAATATGAAGAGAAGCTGCGCAACATCAAACGCCTGCTGCTGATTGGCTGCGGTACCAGCTGGCACGCGGGCCTTGTAGGCGAATATCTGTTTGAAGAATACGCGCGCATTCCTGTGGAAGTGGAATACGCCAGCGAGTTCCGTTACCGCAATCCGGTGATTTACAACGACGATTTGGTAATTGCCATCAGCCAGTCTGGAGAAACTGCCGATACGCTGGCAGCGATGGAACTGGCTAAAAACAACGGAGCCACGGTTTTTGGCGTGTGCAACGTGGTGGGCAGCAGCATTCCCCGCATGAGCCATGCCGGAGCTTATACCCACGCAGGCCCGGAAATCGGGGTAGCTAGCACCAAAGCATTTACTGCACAGGTAACCGTTCTTGCCATTATGGCCATGGCCGTGGCCAAGCTGAAAGGCAACATGCGCAGCGACAGGTTACGCACCCTGATGTATGAGCTGGAATCTATTCCTTCCAAAGTGGAAAAAGCCCTGAAGCTCAACGACCAGATTGTGGACATTGCCTCCAAGTATAAAGACGCCAGCAACTTCTTGTACCTGGGCCGCGGATACAATTTCCCGGTTGCCCTTGAAGGTGCGCTGAAACTCAAGGAAATCAGCTACATCCATGCCGAAGGTTATCCCGCTGCAGAAATGAAGCACGGTCCGATTGCGCTGATTGATGAAGAAATGCCGGTTGTGGTGGTTGCCACCAACAGTGCGCATTACGAAAAAGTAATCAGCAACATCCAGGAAGTGAAGGCTCGCAAAGGAAAAATCATTGCTGTGGTCACAGAAGGTGATACCAAGGTGAAGGAAATGGCCGACCACGTGATTGAAGTTCCCGAAACCGACGAATCGCTGAGCCCGCTGATCAATACCATTCCTTTGCAACTGCTCAGCTACCACATCGCTGTGATGCGTGGCTGTAACGTGGACCAACCGCGCAACCTCGCGAAGAGCGTTACCGTGGAGTAATTCCGAACGTACAGTGTTTGATGCTCCTGTATTCTCGGGAATTAAAACTAATTAATCGAGAATGATCAGAATTTATTTAATAGCGCTGATTGCTTCCTTTACAGGTGACTGTTTAGCGCAAACGAAAATAACAGCAGAATGGCTGCGTCATACTTGTGGCTACACAAATGGTGTTAATCTGTTGGGTGGAAACGTTTGGGGTGATGCTGTTTGCACTGATAAATTTGGTAATTCATATAATTCTGGATCCTTCAGCGGAAATTGGTTCACCATGGATACAGTTATTGAAATGTTAGAAAATCGATTCTACATCAATAAATACAACGCACAAGGGCAAAGACTATGGACTGCAAAAGCGAAAGGAACCACGATAAATTCCATCATGACACCTACCAAAATGGAATGTGATAGTTTTGGTAATGTGTACATATGTGGAATTTTCAGTGTTGATGATAGCGTTTACATGGCACCAAATTGGTATCCAATTGGTAGCGGGTTCGTGGCAAAATATGATGCTTACGGAAATAATGTTTGGTGTAGCTATGTACCCAGAACAGGAACCACCGCTATCAGTTTTACTGACATGTCCATTAATGATAATCACATTTATGTTTGTGGTAATATGGGGTTCGGCACTCAATCGTTTGGGGGATTTTCATTTAATTCTACTCAATCTCAAAACGGAATTATTGCCAAACTAGATTTGAATGGTAAAGTGTTACAGGCTGAACAAATAGATCCTAACTCGGTGAATGAAGTTTATGGTATAGAGTCTTCTGCGAATTCTAATAATGTTTATTTAGTTGGTCAATACATATCTTCAAGGTTGAATATCGATGGCATTCAATTAATACTTACCGATGGAGCGACTAATTCATTTATCTTAAAAATGGATAAGCAGTTTTCCTCAATATGGTTAAAGAAAGGGTTAACGTATCTTCATCCTAATCAAACGGTTGGTTTTAGTGTTCCATGTTTTAGAAAATTAGAAATAGATCAGTTTGAAAACCTCTATGTTCTCGCAAATGGAAATGGTGATAGTACTGTCATTGGAAACTTACGTTTTGCACACAGAATTTCGCCAAATGGAAACTATGCACAAGATATTTATCTGGTAAAATTAAATTCAAATGGTCAGGAGTTATGGTTGCGTCATGGAGGTAGTGATGAAATGGACGTAGCAAATGATATAATTACAGACAAGTGGGGCAACTCTACCATCTCGGTTTATTCTGGAAGACAATCTTTAAGTGGTTTAATATTTTCGAATGATACCATTTCCCAGTGGCATGGCGCATTGGTGAAATATGATCCTTGGGGAAACATTATTTACACGCAAAAACTTCAAGAGGCAAGATCCATCAAGGCGCTAGCTCTGGGAATAGATAGTTCCTTTTATGGCACAGGTACAGGATTTAACCCGGGGATCAAATACGTAAATCTGTCAATACCAGAATGTGAAGATACTTTACATGGTTATTACAATCCACCGTTTAAAATGGTAATGGTAAAGTTTCATGACGAAACGGGTGACTTTACAAGTTCAATTGTATCTAAACCTAATATTACAGAACAATTTGTTGTTTATCCAAATCCCACATCAGCTGCGCTCCGAGTTGATTTCAAGTCAAACAATTCCTATCCTGTACGTTTTAAGGTAATATCATCTACTGGTGTAGAAACTTTAAAGGGTTTACTTGAAAATAAAAATTCCTATATTGATACAAATGACTTGGTTGGTGGATTGTATATACTTAATCTGGAAGCAAAAGGACAAGTGCTGAATTATCGATTCGTGAAAGAATAAACACTCCATTTTGTTCATACCAAACCCTACATCGTTGATTAGGAACTCAAAAGTTCGGGAAAACCGTTCAACCCTCCTTCTCTTATTCATGTGAATGCTCCAGGGGCATGGTTTGTTTGAAAGTTGAACCTCTTGGGGTTAGATAGTCGTTGTCGTTCATCCATTGGACAATCTTGATGTAGCTGTTGCCATCCGCATGCATCTTATCAATAGTGTCATACAGAAACTGTTGGTAGTCACTGTATGGCGCAGTCCATAAGGTTGCAGAGTAGTAATCAATACTTAAGGTGAGGTAAAAATTAGCCCCTTTGTATGGTCGTTGGTTGGAACTAATTTCGTTACTGTGGAGTAAGCCACACCCACCCAGTATTCACGCCTGGTAAACCAGCATTTGCGGCACGAAGATTGACCTCTTCGTTTACCATCTTATGAATTCCATGCTGCACACATCAGGCCGATTTATGCTCCGGCAGATGCCCATGCTGGCTTTACTTTTTGTGTGGATCCAAACGCCTTCGCTGATGGCGGATAAACCGCGGAAGAACAGGCACAGCATTACACCCATGCTGGGAATCGCCAGAAATACAACCACACCGCTTACCTTGTCGCCGGCTGCTAACCTGCGCATCCAATACCTGAATGGTGACCAATGGCGAAATCCGTTCATGCTGCGCTACGATTACCGCCTGAATAAAGGAAGCAGTATTGGCGGCAGTCTGCTGCTCAACTATAGTCCACTGTACCTGAATCCGCAGTTTAACAATGGCATGTTTATCGGGCCTGGCATCATCAACCACGCAGGCACCATGCCGGGATTGGCTGCGCACTATTCAGGTTCGTTAAGCCTGGGCCTTGTTCGGCTGTTTGGCAGCTTCGGACTTGGCGCATACCGACAATTCCCTCATGAAACACTAAGTGCCGATTACAGCTGGTACAAAAATGCGCCCGCCGCTTTCTATGACTTTGCGGTTGCCTCCACGCACCAAAGCATTCGCCGTCTGCTGCCCATCAGCATTTTAAATGCAGGCGTAAAGTTTAAACAACTGGAGTTTTCATGGGTAATGCATCGTTCCCTGTGGAGCCCGGTGCGGCCTTTTGAATACAATGGCGCGACATTTAAAAACAACATCAGGTTCCGCAGCTCCGGATTTTACGTAGCGTATCAGATTAAATTCTGAACAAGTTTTTATCCTCAGAAACCTACAGCCAGTAAGGCCCAAAGCAGTGCCAGCATGCAGCAAGCCGCTGCCAGAAGAACAGACTGCCTTAACCTGTCTGCAACCACCCTGCGAATCCAGGAAAAAAGGATTGTTCCTGCCGAAAGGAAAAGTGTTGCCGCAACATAATCTTCCCATCCCCAGTTCATTTCTTCGCTGAAGACATCTGCCACAGCCGCAACCAGCAGCAAGGGCAGCCAGATAAAAACGGCAATATTCAGGAGCGACTGATACCTCATCGGGCGTACAAAAAAAGGGCAACATTGCTGTTGCCCCATGAATACTTCTACGAGTTTCGAACAATCAGAGGTTCTTCCGTGCCAGGTAAAAATCCACACGGTCGATGCTGTTGTCGTTCAGACGCTCATTCATCTCATCCAGGGTTTTTGGTGGAGGAATAATCACCTGATCGCCTTTTCTCCAGTTCAGCGGCATGGCCACTTTGTGCGCGTCTGAAGTTTGCAGGGCTTCCAATGCGCGCAGGATTTCATCCATGTTCCGGCCCACATTCAGCGGATAATACATGATGAGGCGGATTTTCCTGGAAGGATCAATGAAGAATACCGCACGCACGGCCGCTGTTTCGCTTTCATTGGGCTGCAGCATGCCGTACAGCTTGCTCACCTTCATATCCAGATCGGCGATGATGGGAAAATCAAAATACACACCGGTTTTCTCGCGCACATTGTTCACCCAGGCCAGGTGTGAATGAATACTGTCGATGCTCAATCCAAGCAGTTCGGTATTCATGGCATCGAAGGTGCCTTTCTGCTGCGCGAAGCCGCTCATTTCTGTAGTGCATACAGGAGTAAAATCGGCAGGATGGGAAAAAAGGATGATCCATTTTCCGACGGCAAATTCGCTCAGGCGAATCTTGCCTTTCGTGGTCAGCGCTTCAAAATCGGGGGCCATGTCGCCAATGCGCGGCATGAAGTTGCTGTTCTGTTCCATTGGATAACTGATTAATGGTACAAAGCAACTTCCTGCGCACGGGCTGTGCAGTAACCCGCGTCACAAAAGCGACTGATTCAGGACCCGATAAACCGGCCTTTCAGCGAAATCACTTTTTCTTCCGCCAGAAGCCAGTCGGAGGCCACATCAATATTCACCCGAAAATCCACAGTATTTTCCCAAAACGCCAGCGTTTCACCGTAGAGGCTGCGCTGTTCCAGCAATACCGAGGTTTTGGTCAGGTAAATGCTTCCATCACGCATAAACGCCGGAGGCAGTTCTTGTCTTCTTTTGATAATTTCCTTTTCGCCCGTGGCAATATGTAAAAAACCCTGTGCATCGGGCTCAAACAACCAATGCGGATTGTATTCATGAGGCACCGGAACCACCGAAACCAAAGCATCTGCGCCGAGGTTGAGGAAGCGGTCCACCGCGCCTTTCAGGGAACCTTTTTCGCGCAGCGGTGTAGTGGGCTGCAACAAACAAACCGCATCGAACTGTTGTCCTTGTCCGAGGTAATATTCCAGAGCATGAATCACCACGTCGATGCTGGCGGAATGATCGGCAGAAAGCGCTTCCGGCCTGAGCCAGGGCACTTCCGCACCACAGTCACGTGCCACGGAGGCATACTGTTCACTGTCGGTACTCACAAGAACGGTATCGATTTCCGGGCATTCCTGCGCCGCCTGTACAGAATACCACAGCAAGGGTTTTCCATCCAGGAGCTTGATGTTCTTGTCCTTAACGCCCTTGGAACCGGAACGGGCGGGAATGATGGCCAGAATCTTAGACAAATCAGTAGGCGATGGTTTTGTGGAATTTCAACGGCAGGGTACTCAGCAATGCAGCGATTTTCTCGCCCGCGTCGCCGCCGCCATACACGTGTGACGTGGGAATATTCCGGTTGGCATTGTGGGTGTGCACCGCCTTCAGGATGGCTTCGCGTTCGTAAGGCACATCCAGCACATTGTGCCCGCGGTCGCGCTTGTTCTGACGAGATCCAATGTTCACCACCGGAACACCCAGAAACGCACACTCGCGGATACCCACGCTGCTGTTGCCAACCAAACCTCGGGCATTCAACAGCAAACGCAGGAAGTCATCGGGTTCCATGTTTTTGAAAAAGTGGAACTTGTGCAGGTCGTGGTCTTCACGGAATGTACGAATACCGCTGGAAGTAGCATCGGCTCCGGCATCTACGTTTGGCCAGAACCAAAGCACCTGTTCGCCGCTCTGATACATGGCGCTGAGGGTTTCTTCAATTTGCCTGCGCGCCATATTAAACTCGTTGGTTACAGGATGTTGCATCACCACCCAATATCCTTTTTTCAAATCGGGCTTCTGTCCCACTCCGCCATACTTTTCATAAGGATCGAAATCAAGTGCAGGCTGTTCTTTGATGCGGGCCGCCAGGTCAATACTCGGACATCCGGTATTAAATACAGAATCCGGTTCTTCGCCGAGTTTAATGACCCGTTCATACGCAGATGTAGAAGCCACGAAGTGATAATCGGCCAGCTTGGTGATGGCATGGCGTACCTTCTCGTCAATATTTCCGGTCACTTCGCCGCCCTGAATATGCACCAATGGAATGTTCATGTAGGAAGCTGCGATGGCTGTAGCCATGGTTTCGAATCGATCAGCGATGGTGATGACCATATCGGGCTTGATGTTGTTGAACACCGTGCTCAGCTCCAGAATGCCGATGCCTGTTGTTTTAGCCGCGGCAGTAAGGTTTTCACCTTCCAGTACATTAAAAACCTGAGCGGTAATGTCGAAACCATCCTGACGGATGTAGTTTACTGCTGATCCATAACGGTCGAGCAGAGCCGAAGCCGCTATCACCAACTGTAATTCCAGATCCGGATGATCTTTGATGGCCTGCAATGCGGTTTTTATCCTGCTGTAGCTCGGCCTTGCCGTTACCACAACACATATTTTTCTGATGCTCATGTTGCTTTTTTGAGGGTTTGTTTGATTCAGGATTGAAGGTGTTCAGGTTTCAGGAAGGACCAGCGCTTCAAATCCTGGACGAGTTTTTTTCCGATGCAACTCCGATAGTCGTGTGCCGGAATACCGGCATCGCCGGGTTTTTTGGATTCCAGGTCGGCACTTTCCAGGATGTGGCCTGCGGGCAAATCCTTGTTGACACACAGACTTTTACCAAACATGGTTTTCAGGGTTGAAAATGCGGCAGCGTCGGTTTTGGCCACAGGTGTTTGAAGTGCTTTGCTGATTTGCCTGCATCCGGCCACCAGCTGCGCAGTTTCTTCGATGGTAAGAGAAGCTTTGGCATCAGGACCGAACATGGTTTTGTGAAAAACCACGTGAAATTCAAGCATCGAAGCGCCCAGCGCAGCAGCGGCAAGTCCGGCGTAAATGTTCGCGGAATGGTCAGAAAACCCTACCGGAATATTATAGCGTTCTTTCATCGCGGCCATTACTTGCAGGCCCCACTGTTCGGGCTGCGTGGGATATGCCGTAGTGCACTGCATCAAGCTCAGCTTGTTGCCGAAGGGCCTGAGAAACGCAATGGTATCATCCAGTTCTTCCCAATCGCTCATGCCTGAAGAAAGGATGATGGGCTTTCCGGTTTGGGCAATACGTTCCAGCATCAGAAAATTGCTCAGTTCTCCTGAGCCAATTTTGTATTGCTTCACGTCCAGTTGTTCCAGCAGTGTGACCGCCGCAACGGAAAATGGTGAAGCCAGAAATTCCATACCCTTTTCGGTACAGTGTTTTTTCAGGCCGGCCCACTGTTCCGGAGTAAATTCCATGCGCTTCCAGTAGTCGAAACGGGTGGCATCTTCATAGCTGAAGTTCACCCGAAACTGTTCCAGGCTGCTGCTTTCGGCTTCGGCAATATGCACCTGAAACTTCACCGCATCCACACCGGTTTCCGCAAGGGCATCGATGTAGGAATGGGCAATACCCAGACTGCCTTCATGGGCCTGTGCAATCTCTGCGATGAGGAACATATTCCGCGAATCAGGCATCCTTAAATTTCAACCGGAAATAGGGATTTTGAGCGTATATATTTTCAATGATTTCAACCACCTTCAATCCCTCAAGCGCATTGGTGGTGGGGAATTCGCCACCATTCAACGAGTTGATTACATTGTCGAAAATGTAGTTGTGGTTCGCGGCGCTTCCCTTATACGGACCATAATCGTTGGCAGGGTTTGCCGGTGGCAGTTCGGGCATGGTGTAATCCTGGATGTGGCAGTATTCCACTTCATTCATGTATTGTCCGCCAATTTTCACGGTTCCCTTGCTGCCAATAATCGTGATGCTGCTTTCGAAATTTTTGTCCCATACGGCGGTGCTGTAGTTGATGCAGCCCATGCCACCGTTTTTAAAGCGGAACTGCACCAGGCCGCTGTCTTCAAACTCCGTACTGTTCTGGTGGGAGAAATCTGCAAACTGCGCTTTGATATCGGTGATGTCGCCGAACAGCCAGAACATGATGTCCACAAAATGGCTGAACTGGGTAAACAGCGTGCCGCCATCAAGGATTCTGGAACCCTTCCAGCCTCCGGCTTTGTAGTAGCGATCGTCGCGGTTCCAGTAGCAGTTCACCTGAACCAGGTGAATATCGCCCAACACCTGTTCCTGTATGATGTCTTTGATCCAGACCGAAGGCGGCGAATAGCGGTTTTGCATCACACAGAACACCATTTTATGTTGCTGCATGGCTTTGAAAATCACCTGTTCGCAATCGGCTTTGCTTAGGGCCATAGGCTTTTCAATCACCACATGATGACCGCTTTCCAATCCGGCAAGGGCGTGCGAGGCGTGAAGGCCGTTGGGTGTGGCTACACAAAGAACGTCAAAGGCCGGACCTTCGCGCAACAGCGCTTCCAGCGATGAAAAGAAGGGCACCTGATATGCGTCCAGGCCCAGGCTGTCCTTGTCTCTGATGTCGGCCAGGGCCACCAGTTCCGCCTGGGGATTGCGTACCACCATTTCAGCATGTCTTTTGCCGATGTGGCCGCATCCAACTACGGCAAATTTGTAGGTATTCATGATTGGATATGAAGCTTTTGATTCTTGATGAGGTAGATTTGGTCGCAAAGGTCTAACATCCTTGTGCGGTGTGCAATGATGATGATGGTTTTTCCGTGTTTTCGCAAATCCTGTATGGTTTCCAGCACTTGTGTTTCCGTATGTTCATCCAAGGCGCTGGTAGGTTCGTCAAGGATGAGCAGCGGACGGTCAAAATACAAAGCCCGGGCCAGGGAAATGCGCTGCTTTTGTCCTTCCGACAGGTTGCCACCGCGGTCTTCAATTTCCTGAAAAGGCCAGGATGCTTCCTCCCCGGCCGGAATGAAGGCAGCCTTTTTCAAACAGTCTATCACCCGAAGCATGTCGATGGCTCCCGGCGCCTGTCCGAGTGCCACGTTCTCGGCAAGGGTTCCCTGAAACAGGTAAGGTTCCTGACTCACATAACCACACAACCCGGAAAGGTTCAGGCCATGTTCCATCACGCGGCCATCGCACAAAACAGCTCCATGATCAGGTATTTCCATCCCCATGATCAACTTCAGCAGGGTGCTTTTTCCGGCGCCCGAAGGACCAACAATGCCAATGCAGGAACCGCGCGGAATTTCTAAATCCACACCATCGAACACCTGAAGTCCGCTTTTGCGATAGCTGAAACTCAGGTTGGAAAGGGTGATCCGCTCGCGGAACGCTTCCGGACTGTATTCCTGAAAACCGTCGCCGGAATCCATACATTCCAAAATCCGCCGGATGGTGAAATGATGCGCTTTGATGTGCAGGTTGGCCTGCAACACGCGGTTGGCCGCCGGTATCAAGCGGAAAATCGAAAAGGCGAGCAATGCAGACGTGATGCGCACATCACCCGGATTGTCGCTGATGAAATAGCCGTAAAAAACCAGCAGGATGATGCCGGCCAGTGCAACCAGCTCGTTAATCCTTCCCGGAATCAATTGGAAGCTGACCGTTCTGATGCCCGCCGAAGTAAAGCCTTCCTGGTATAATCTGAACTTTTCGAAGAAGCGCTGTTCGGCCTTGTGGATGCGAATGTCGATGTAACCGGGCAGGCCAAAATCAAGAATGTGGGTAGCTTTTTCCCGGAAATGGCTGCTGGTTTTTCCCAGGTTAAACACCCGATTTCGGGTATAGCGATTCACCAGGTAAAAGGAAGGGATGAACAAGCCACACAGAAACACCAACAGCAGCGGCTTATAGAGGCCAAACACCAGCAGCAGCGAACAAACCACCACCATTTCTGAAATGAGGTTGATGACCGGAAAATACACGCCGGTAACAAAATGAAAAGGCGTGAACAACACCTTGTCGGAAAGCTGCGAGGCATGATGGTCAAACCGCAGCTCTGTTCCAGCACGGAATTGATGCTTGTAACATTGCGATGCCAGACTCGACACAATCGATAAGGCATTTTTCCGGGTGAATCGGTAAAACAGGATGGCCAACAAATTCTTCAACAGAAAAAACAATAGAATCAAAACCACCAGAAAGATGAGGAAATGGGCTTCAGAGCTGAAGTTCAGCGTATCAAACAGCCATCTGATTTTGCTGCTTTTCTCCAGAAAGCTGCGGTCCATGGCCAGCATCAAAACCGGCACCATGGCCGAAAGTCCCAGCACATCCGCCAGGGAAATCAACGTAGCAATGCCAATGATGAGTTTGCTCCTGCGAAGCTGCCTGTCCGTAAGCAACAACCGGATGTTTTTCAGGGTGTAAAGGATGGGTTTGGTATCGGACAAGGTGCGCAAATTTAACCGAAATCCCGCTTTTGGCATGTGTGAAACACACAGAAGCGCTTCAGCAGGAACGAGATACCTTACAGTTTGGGTTCCATAATTCAGGGCCATGCATTTCTTTTGCAGCACATGTCAGAACGTATTCTGGTTATTGGCGCCTGCGGGCAAATAGGCACGGAACTGGTTGAGGCCCTGGCCGGTATCTATGGAAATGGAAATGTACTGGCCACCGATGTGCGCGATGCCGGGAATGTAGCCGACGTTCCGTACAAAAAGCTGGACGTGCTGGATCAAAAAGGGGTGGCAGAAACCATCATGCAGTTCAGGCCGCATCAGATTTACCACCTTGCTGCGCTGCTCAGCGCCACTGCCGAAAAGAACCCCAAGCTGGGCTGGCAGCTGAATATGGACGGACTGTTCTATGTGCTCGATGCTGCTTTGGAAGCCGGCGTAGCCAAAGTGTACTGGCCCAGCAGCATTGCCGCCTTCGGACCTAATACGCCCAGACTCGACACGCCTCAGTACTGCGTGATGGATCCAAATACCGTGTACGGCATCAGCAAACTGGCAGGCGAACGTTATGCGGAATATTACTTCAAGCGCTACGGACTGGATGTGCGCAGCCTGCGCTATCCCGGCCTGATTGGCTGGAAAGCCGCACCCGGCGGAGGAACCACCGATTATGCAGTGTCTATTTACTACGACGCACT
>JBDKIU010000026.1:0-17275 GCA_039796915.1 Bacteroidota bacterium
GCCGACAGCCTGACGGATTCTGTTTGGGTTTACCCGCTGCCACGTCCTGATTTTTATGTGGACAGTGTATGCGAAGGCGTGTACAGCAGGTTTAAGGACAGTTCATCGATTCCTGCGGGAAGGATTGCCAAACGCATCTGGGATCTTGCCGATGGTGCAACTTCAACTTTAATTCACCCGTTGCATCGTTATGCCGTCGGTGGAATCTATCGGGTGAAGCTGATGGAAGAAAGCGAGCAGGGTTGCCGCGATTCACTGTTGAAAAACGTGGTGGTGCACGGTGCAGCAAGGCCACAAATAACCACTTCCGACCATTGCCACAAAGAATATGGTCGTTTTGAAGGAACTTACGCTGGAAATGGAACCCCGGCCAACTGGATCTGGCGTTTTGGAGATGGAGATTCTTCACTGTCGCAAAACCAATTGTACAGGTACAAAGCTCCCAGCAATTACCGGATTGATTTACGCATCCGCACCGACCGCCAATGCGTGTATGATACATTCACCACGGTTCGCGTGCATGCCCTTCCGAGGGTGGCGTTTGGCTTCACCAACCGCTGTTACGACAATAAGTTGAGCTTCAGTGATACCATCAGTCTGGCAGGTGGCATTGTGCGTTCCATCCGCTGGAGTTTTGGCGATGGCGATACTGCGGCCGTGGGTTATCCAACGCATGCTTATCCATCGGCCGGAACCTGGCGCGTGGCGCTGGTGGCCTACAGTGATCGCGGCTGCGCAGACTCTGCCGTGAAAACCGTTGCGACCTACGACAGGGTGATTCCCGATTTTCAGGTGGATACGGTTTGCTTTGGAACTGCCACCAGCTTTAAAGATGCGAGTATTTCGCCCGGTGCAGCCATTTCAAAGTATTATTGGGACTTTAACGACGGCAGGACATCTGCGGCGAAAAATCCAGTGTACACCTATAAGCGCGAAGGAGTTTATCTGGTGAAGCATTCTATTTCCACCAGCTATAACTGTCAATATGATACGGTGAAACAGGTCGTTGTTCATCCGATGCCGGTTGCCGGCTTCACCACCTTACCTGAAAAGGGTGCCAGCATCCTGCAGCCTGAAATCCGCTTTTTCGACATCAGCAGCGGCGCAGACTCGCTTTGGTACGGCACCGGCGACGGAAATGTATATCAGAAGCGTGACTTTGTGCATCGCTACGCCGACAGCGGAAGGTATCAGGTGATCCAATATGTAGCGAATAAAGAAGGCTGTGCCGACACGTTCAGCAAGCCGGTTTACATCAGCTTCATCTATACGATGTATCTGCCGGATGCCTTTACACCAAATCGCGACGGAAAGAATGAGGTTTTCGGTCCTGTTGGACAGGGAATTACGGCGTATGACATGAAGATTTACAGTCGTTGGGGCGAGCTGATTTATCAAACCCAAAACAGCGAACCCTGGGACGGTAACTTCCGCGGAAGTCCTGTTCCATCAGGTGTGTACGTGGTATCATTGAACCTTGTGGATTATCAGGGTGTGCGGCATTGGCACCAGGCCACGTTCCACCTGATCCGTTGATGCTGATTAAGGTTCTCCCAACGAATAAAACTCCGTTTTTTCTGTGGTATGGCTGCGCAATACGCCAACACTCAGCAGGTTCACAAGGATGCGCGTGGCCCGACGTCTGCTGATGTTAAATGCCTGACAAACCTGCGGCATGGTTACCCTCACCTGGGTTTCAACCATGCGCAGAATGCCCAGTTCTAATGGTGTGAAGCTAAAGGTTTTATCATGCGGACTTTGTTGGCGTTTCATCACGTCAACGGTCACCTTGCTGGCCAGAATACACTGGTCGTTTACCCGAACATAAACCCACCATTTTCCTTGTTCATCCTTGGCGTAATAGGGCCGTTCCGTGCCTTTGGGAACGATGGCTTCTATGATGGTTTTTCCTTCTGCTTCATGCTCCAGCAGCAGGAGGTTGATTTCTGGTTTGCAAAAGAAATGAGCGGCCAGGTCAAGCATGTATTTTTCGTCTTCACTCTTGATGCCACCGATGGTTTTGTTGTCGCGCACGCCTACCAGGATGGTTCCACCCTTGTGGTTGGCGAAACTTACCATCGTTTTGGCAATTTTGGCTGCGCTGCTGATGGTTTGCTTAAAATCAAGCGTTTCGCTTTCCCCTGCGATGATATATTTCCTGATATGTGCCGGAATCATTCAGGTAGGTACAGCAAATAACTCAGTTGTTCGAAATTGAAGATTTCATTGGCAACTTCCAAAAGATCTTCCGACCTGATGGCATCTATCTTGGCAAGAACCTGCTCCAGGCTGTCCACACGGCCATTCTGCAGTACATTTTTTCCCAGATGCAGCATCAGCCCGTTGCGGTGTTCATCCGACATCACAATCTGACCTTTCAGCTGATTGATGGCATTGTGCATCTGGATGATACCCAGCTTCGTATCGCACAGCTTTTTCAGCTCTTTTTCAATGAGCTGCATGGCCCGATGTAGGTTCTTTTTATCGCTGCTCACATAGCAATGGAACATGCCGGAATCTTCAAAGGAGGCGTAACCGCTTTCCACACTGTAGGTGAATCCGTATTTCTCGCGGATGGCCAGGTTGAGCCTTGAATTGAGTCCGGGTCCGCCAAGCACGTTGTTCAACAGGATGAGCGGCCAGCGTTTGGGGTGAACATACGGATAGGCCAGGGTGCCCAGGATTCCGTAGCTCTGCACATGGTCGGTGGTTTTGGTGTTTTTTGAAGCCTTGTATTTGCGCACTTCGGCTGTATTGCGCTTGCCGTTTTGATACAAAGGAATCTTTTCCAGCAGTGGTTCAAACGTGCGCACCGCCCGTTGAAGGCTGATGTTTCCTACCACGGCCAGGACCACATTCTCTGGTCCGTAGTATTGATTTCTGAAATCAACCAGGTCTTTGCGTTTCATTCCCCGAACAGATTCAGGCGTGCCCAGAATATTTCCTGCCAAAGGATGGCCTTCAAAAACCTGTTCCTGAAATTCGTCGTAGATGTTTTCCTCCGGCGTGTCGCGGTATAGGTTGATTTCTTCACAGATTACCTGTTGTTCCTTGCGCAGTTCATGTTCCGGAAAAACGCTGTGAAAACTTACGTCTGTAAGCAATTCTGCGGCACGGCTGAAGTGCTCTGTAGTAACACTTGCATAAACACTGGTTAACTCCTTGGTAGTGAAAGCATTAAGTTCGCCACCCACAGTTTCAAGGCGGTTGAGCACATGAATGGCTTTTCGTTTTTCAGTGCCTTTGAACATCATGTGTTCGAAGCAGTGCGCCATGCCCGGCCAAGCGCCATCGTTGCGGCTGCCCGCCCGAATGATGTACCCGATGTGGGCCAGACGTGTGCCGCTTACGCGCTGATGAACCAGTCGGAGTCCATTGGCAAAGGTGTGTACTTGGTGGAGTTCGAGGGCCATGTTCAGGCAAAGGTAACAAAGCTGCACGCGGGTAGTTTCCGGGTGTCCGATGAACGCAGCTTCTGTTCAGAGGTGTTTGGACGCTTCGCGGATGCTGAGCGTATGCAGCGGAGTGCATTGAAGCAAAGCACGCACTTCATCCGGGGCGGTATAAGCATATTGCCTCAAAGCCCAGCCAATGGCTTTCCTGATGAAGAACTCTTTGGATGTGCTGTGGATTTCCACAAGCTGAAAAAGCAAATCGGCATCGGTCTGCTGTTTGTATTTCAACTGAAAGATGAGCGCGGTGCGGTTGAGCCACATGCTTTGGTGTTTGCTCCAGCGCAGGGCGTTTTTCCTTCTGAATTCGGGTGTTTGCCGCAGCAGGTAGGCGCCAATTTGGTTCGCGGCGATGTGATCTACGGTATCCCACCACGACTTATGCAGGATGAGTGATTCCATCAGGGTGAAACTTTCCGCATTCCACAACTTCTTTTTGGTGTCCATGAGGCTCATGGCTGCGTATTGAAACTCGCGTTCCGGCTGTTCCCAAAGCGTTTGCACAGCCTGGTGTATATGTTCCAGCGTGGCAATCCTTGCCTGTTGCAGCCAGGGTTTCAGCAAAACGGCGCGCTCCGGTTTCTTCATCCCCAGAAAGGGAAACAGGTTTTTCATGTATGCTTCCATAGGTGGCGCCAGCTCAGGGTTTGCGGCGCTGCGCATCGTGTCAATCAGCAGTTGCGTGTCGAACATCTTCAGCGTGTTAAAAACAGAAACCCCGGAAATTCCGGGGTTTCTAAACATTCATTCTTGGTTCGGTAATCAGAACCGCTCAAACTCGGAAAAGAAATAATTGCCTTCAATGGCAGCATTTTCATTGCTGTCGCTGCCATGGATGGCGTTGGCATCAATGCTTTTAGCAAACAGGTTGCGGATGGTTCCGGCCTCAGCTTTCTGAGGATCGGTGGCGCCAATCAGTTTGCGGAAATCTTCTACGGCGTTGTCTTTCTCCAGAATGGCTGCATAAATCGGACCGCTGGTCATAAACGAAACCAGGTCTTTGAAAAACGGACGCTCGCGGTGGATGCCGTAGAATGCTTCTGCCTGAGCTGTGCTCAGCTGTGTGTACTTCAGAGCAACTACTCTGAAACCAGCCTGGATGATGTGGTCAAGGATTTTTCCGGCATGTCCGTTGGCTACGGCATCCGGCTTAATCATGGTAAAAGTGCGGTTGGTGTGCATGAATATCAATCGTTGTTTGCCTAACCTCAAAAATCATGCAAATGTTTTCGCACCAGGAATTTGGGTTCTGCTTCCATTGAATCATCTGATTCATTTGTCTGGGTGGAATCATGAAAAAACAGTTCATGGGTTTGCGTTACGCGAAAAGGTATCTTTGATGTACTTCTGCCATGAAAGACCTCGCGTTCACCATCCTTCTTTCCCTGTGTGTCAAGGTCGGCGCACAGGCTGCAATCCTTCCTGCCAGCATTACCGGAACCACCATCCTCGATGCCGCAAACAGTCCTTACACCATGAATGCTTCTGTAACTGTTGCCAAGGGTGGCAGCCTGCGTGTAATGCCCGGAGTGCGCATTCAGTCCACGGGTTCCTATACGCTTTTTGTGAATGGTGAACTTCAATGTTTGGGCAACAAAGACAGTCTGGTTCACCTGGAAAACATGGTTGTGGTTTTTAATTCAGGCGCGGTGGGTTACCAAAAAACCAGTGGCGGCGGGTCTAAATTTCTTTATACACGTTTTGCCCCGGGGCAGGCATCTACCGCCATGCGCAGCAGCAAAGCGGATGTGTTTGCACACCACTGTGTTTTTGAGGATGTGACGTATGCCATTTCAGCAAGCACAGATTCCGTGGACATTTACCTCAGCAACAGTAAAATTCTGGGTAGAACCAATGGGTATTCTATCTTCAATTCCTACAAAAACTGGCATCTTGAACTTACCGAAGATACCATCGTCAATGGCGGATACCTGTACATGGGCAGCAGCAACCTGGTGCGCAAATGTTTGTTTCTCGGGGGAAGCAACACGTATTATGGACTTTACGGACAGGCGCACACCAAGCAGGCCCTGATAGAATGCAATTTTTTCAAAAGCATTTATTACGGCATCAATCTGTCGGCTTTGGCTGCCGGACATGGGCGTTTTGTCATTCGGGATAATTTTGTGGACAGTACTTATTACGGCCTCTACCTGCCTTCGATGGGAATTGTTAAAGACAGTTTTACTGTTTCGGGAAACGCCTTTCTGCGCTGTACCTATGCGGCATACTTCCTAAACAGTACAAGCGCTCCGACGGTTCAAAACTGGAGCTGGTCCGGAAACTACTGGGGCACTTCCGATACAACACAGATCAAGTCGCGCATTTACGACCACCGCAGGTTTTCCATGATTGGCTTTCAGCTTGATTACAGAGGATACCTCACGCAGGTTCCTGCTCCTTGTGGTCCGGTTCCGGGTGGATTTACCAGTGGGTTGAATCACAACTCATCTACTTTTGATGTGCGTATTTTTCCCAATCCTGCCGATGGAATCTTCCATGTTCAGGTGCTAGCTGCAGGTACATACACCTGGCGTTTGTACGACCTGAACGGACGTTTGCTGATGGATGGAAGATGCACGGGCACGCTGCAGGAAGTGAACGGAAAGGGATGGAAAGCCGGAAGTTATCTGCTCCACCTGAGCAACAACGAGGGAATTACAGCCGTGCAGAAAGTAATGCTGCGCTGAGTTTTCAGCCTTTTTCGGGATATGCGTAGTCGCTGAGGTAGGCGAAGCGTTCGGTGAGGGTTCCACCTCGGGTGATTCTGGCGGTGTCAAGCATGTCACTTTGTGCAGCAAACAACTCCGGGATGACATCGTGAAACAGGCGCTCTCCGAACTCACTGCTTGCATCGCGTGGCAATTCGTTGGGCAGGTTTCCCACAGCCATCACGTCAATGGTATCGGGCAGAAAGGGTGCACAGCGTTCCTGTCTGGCACGGTCCCAGCCGAATACCGGATCTTTGATGCTCGTGGCATCCACGGTAATCGGCACGGAGCCTTCCACATCACAGGAAATGTCTGCAATCACGCTGATTTTGAAACCGGGCCAGGTGGTATCGGCTTTTTCGAACAGGCGCGGCAGGTCTTCGGTCCAGAAGATGCCATTGATCAGCATGTCGCATACGGGCAGGAAGGAGCGGAAGCTGCTTTCGTATTCACTGTGGTTGTTGTAGAAATGTGCGGTATTCCAAAGTTTTCCCGATGTATGCCGGTACAATTCATGACTGTTCAAATGCACAAAAACGGGTTGTTCGTAATTGCGCAGCAGAAAATCTTCCGGAGTCACTTCCAGAATATTCAACTGACGCAGCAGTTCCAGGGTTCCATTGGCCACACGGCCGGCTCCGGTAAGGGCAATCTTGATGGGCCCGGTATTTATTTTGGCACATTCACGCAGCAATTCTGCGTAGTCGTGACATTGCCAGGCCGGTTTTAAGGTAAACGTGCCGCGCTTTCGTCCCCAGGTCAGGAAGGCATTGTAGGCGCCCACAATTCCGGCCCAGCGGCCAAAACCCAGAACCCGTTGACCATTGTCCCATTTCAACGTCTCATAGTCATAGAGTTCAATATTTTTATCCAGGACGGTGCGCAGCAACTTCTGGTTATACGGTTGTTTTTTGATGGTATGGGAGAAGAAGAAGTAAGTTTTTCCTTCCAGCAAAAACTCCGGAGGCACTTCTTTGATGCCGAGCAGCACGTCACAATGGTCGAGCTTTTCCACCACAGGAATTCCCGCGAAGCGGTATTCTTCATCGCTAAACGTGCGCGAAGGACTGCTTTCCACCCATATTTTCACCTCCGGGTAGCGTTTTTGAATGCTTACACATTGAACCGGTGTGAGGGCTACCCGTTCATCCGGTGGTGATTTGCGCTCGCGAAGCAATCCAATATTCATGCTGCGAAGCAATAGAAAAAAAGCGAACGCAGCTTCATCAGGTGCATGTACATTAAGGATCGTTTGTTCGGGTGCTTCATCGAAAGATGAAGACTACACGGTCAGCGAAAGCCTGCTTCGCCTGAAAACAGGAGTGTTGTGAAGATGATTTTCTGTGTCCGGGGTTCAGGTAAGAAGAGTAAAGTTTTCCATCAAGTGCGGGGCGGCAGATGATGCTTGTCATTGCCGGATTCTGAAGCGTTATCCGACTTTAACTTTGGTCCGCATTTATGGACGTAAAAGACAGCAACGGCAATGTTTTACAGGACGGCGACAGCGTCATCCTCATCAAAGACCTGAAGGTGAAAGGCATGAGCACTACCCTGAAGCGGGGAACCAAAGTGAGCAATATTCGCCTCACCGATGACCCGGCAGAAATCGATTGCCGCATTCAAAAAACCGCGATTGTGCTGCGGTGTGAGTTTGTAAAGAAAGCCTGAGGCTTCAGCGGCGTACCTTTCGCGGCCTTTCTGTTTTCAGCGGCTGAGGCTGCCTGGTTTGTTTTTGGATGGCGCGTTTCGCTTCTGCCGAAGGCAAAACCGGCCAACCACCTGTAATGGCGAATTCCTCAAGTCTGGGCTTGGAAGTTTCCAGCCAGTTCAATCCGGGCAATACGGCTTTGCTTTCCGGAAGCTGGTTCAGTGGATACACATTTCCTGCGGGGCTTCCATAAAAACGCACTTCGCTGATGCGTGAAGAGTCGAAATAGAAAGTCATTTCACCACAAGAGATGACATTGGCACTGCCCAGGCTGCCATCGTCGTTTTTGATGAAATACACGCTTTTCCCTTCACCCAAAACCCTGGTCTTCCTGATTTTTCGATCGGCACCAAACAGGTGTTCCATGTCGATGCCCGAAATCTGGCTGAAGTGCAGGCTGTCTTCCTTCATGGCTACAAAACTGTTGCGGCGCAAAAGCACCCTGTCTATGCTTCTGTTTTTCATCAAAAGCCTGATGGTGTCGCTGTTGATTTGGGTTTGTTCATTCCACATCATCGGGTTTCCGTACAGGGTAAACAAACTGTCGTGAACCGAATAAACCAAAGAATCACAGGAGGCGGCATAGGCCAACTGTAAAACCCTGGCCTTTTTATACGCCTTGAGTAAACCGCCCTGGCGGCTGCTGTCCTGCAAATACACGAAGGTGTCGGCCTTCAGGTACATGGTATCGCCACCGGGCTCCAAACGCCGCGCCACGGGGTTTCCGTACACGCCCGAGTAGCGCTGCAAACGGTTGTAACGACCGCTGCTTCCGTAAATAATCAGACCTTGCGCAGTATCGCGCAGCACCAGGTTGCCCACAGCATTTCCCGTTCCCGCCTCGCGGTTATAGCTCATGCTGTCGGCGCGAAGGATGTTTTCTTTGGAATAAATCACCACATCTTTGGTGAACTGAGACTTACCGCTGCGGGTGTTGTACCAGCCGTAATTGCAGAAAATGGTATTGTCTTCGCTTCTAATTTCGGTAGGGCCGAAGAACCAGGCCGTGCGCGTGGCGGTATTGTATTGCAGGGTGTCGCCATACATGCTGTATTCCGGATGCAACAGCACCACGTTCCTTCTGAAATAAAGGGTTTTGTTCGCCGGATTATACGAGCCGGAGCCACTTTTCAGGTCAATATCGCCGTTGATGATATGTCCGCCCTGGTTGTAGAAGCCGATGCGTGTGGTGGTATTGTAGCTGATCCATGGTGTTTTCAGCACCATTTCGCCATCTGTTAAAACAACATCCTGTTCAATTCTGGCCACCTTTGTGTTGGCATCGTAGCGGATGACACCGCCGTTCACGGTTACGCCATCTTTGCTCAGTACACGCACATTTCCGGTTCCGTAAAGCTGGTTGGTATTCAGTTCGTATTCGGCGCGGTCGCAGTACACATCGTTGCCATCCTGCTCGAAATGAACATTTCCTTCAAGAATCTGCAATCGCTTCCCGCCGGAAGATTCAAAAGTTAACTGATCTCCCTGCAAGCCCACGGGTTGAGCCGACAGCGACAAACAGCCTCCCAGCAGGGCTGCAAGCATGATTATCTTTGAAGAAGGAAAGCGCAACACGTTCAAAGCGCAAATAACGTGCTAAACAGGTTCAGGCAACACATATCCATGCTGGGCATTCATGCCGAACAGAAAACACCTGTGCTGTTGGCGCTCAGTGGCGGACTGGATTCCACGGTGATGGCATTCTTGTTTCACCGTGCGGGAATTCCCTGTGCTGTGGCGCATGTGCATTACGGTTTGCGCGGAGCAGAAAGTGTGGGCGACATGCAATCTGTGCAGGAACTGGCAGCCCGGCTGAACATGCCTTGTCATCTTTCCGATGCTTCGGCCTTCATGCAAGGCGTGCCCAAAGCAGAAATTCAGCAGGCCGCCCGCCAATGGAGGTATCGCGTTTTTGGGGAATGGGCGCAAGCGCACGGTTATGGCATGGTTGCCCTGGCGCATCATCGCGATGACCAGGAAGAGCATTTCTGGATGTACCGCAAGCGCGGAAATATGCTGAGCGCCCTGGCCGGAATGTCGGCATACAGACCTTTTCTCGGGCAAGAAATACATACAGCCATCGTCAGGCCACTGTTGTTTGCAACCAAAGCCGAACTTCTGGCCTATGCCCAATCGGAAGGCATCAGCTGGCGTGAAGACCACAGCAATGCTTCGCCAGATTATACGCGCAACAAGTTCCGTTTGCAGGTTATTCCTGAGCTCAAAAAGGAAGATTCTGCCGCCTATGCGGGCTTTGCCACTGCTTTGGCGTTGCACCGCGAGGTGTTTGCGGAGTTTCGCACAGCCCTCAGGCGGCTTGATGCCCGGTTTGTACGTTTGGAAAACAATCACGAGCAGCAGCTGAACCGGGAATCCATCCTAAAAGCGCCTTTGGGTTTGTTTTGGCTGAAGCAATACCTGGCTTCTTTTGGATTTCATCCAGACCTGGTCATGCGAGTCCATGCGGCAGGTTTCAAAAATGGATTGCGCTTTCGGGGCAAAGGAAACTGGGAGCTGTTTACGCACCGCGACGGATGGTTTTTGATGCCATGCAACCGGGATGTGGCAACAACAAAATACCTCAGCAAAGAACAAAGCAGCGTGAACTGGATGGGGCAGGAAATCTGTATTCAGTTATTGCCTGTGGCTGTGGCCAACACGTTACCACGAAACCCATCCATGTTTCATTTCGATGCGGAAGGGCTGGAGTGGCCTTTGATGTTGCGCAGCGTGCAGCCGGGCGATCGAATGGTTCGGTTCTCGGGCGGGCACACGAAAGTCAGCGATGTGTTTTCGAACCTGAGCATTCCGGTGTTCAAGAGGCCTTTGCTGCCCTTGTTGTATTCCGGAGCGGAGCTGCTGTGCATTCCCGGATTGATTCGGTCTGGCGCATTGAAGGTTACGGATTACAGTAAAACCGTGCTGGTGGTTTCGTTGCGGAACTAAGCATGGTGTTCAGGCGTCCATGAGCAATAGCCCTTTACGGACTCTGGGCGGCATGTTCGTCTCAGAAGTTTTTGAAATATTAAAAGAAAAAGGCCGGTATTACCGGCCTTTTTCTTTCATAGCTGAAACGATGGAATTATTGATCCCACCAAACGGGCTCCATCAGATTCTGAACAACGGTAGCCTTGGTGTTGTACAAACGCTCGTCGATAGAGGTTGGCAAACGGCGGGCAATACCGCTCAGGTTGGAGTTCGGGTTTTTCACCAGGGCAGGAATGCCGGTACGACGCCAGTCGTTGTAGGGCTCCATCATGGTATAACCAGCCACATATTTATGTGTCATGATTTTTTCCAGGGTGATGCTGGCCGCGGTTTCGCTGGCCTGAGCGGCTACATACGCAGGGTCGGCAGATCCGGTAACCTGAGTAAGGTGTGCCTTGATGGCTTCGTTGTGTGCACCAGCTGCACGGCCTTTGTCGCCGGCGGCCAAAGCGGCTTCTGCTTCAATGAACATGCTTTCCACATAGGTTGCCAGCGGAGTAACGCTTGAAGGGCTGGCAAAATAGCTGCCAATTTCAGAAACGTTCTTCAGGTTGCTGGAACCCAGAGCAGAACCTTCATAGCGACCACTGTCATTCTTGGTGAAGTAGGCAGAGCGACGGGGATCGTTGATGGTGTTCATCAGGTCAGTAAAGGTTTTGCTGGCCTTAATGTAGTTACGGCGAGAAACCTTGACGAAAGCATACCACTGATTGTATTCGTTAGAGTTGGTACCAAATACACAGTTGGCGTCAGCAGCTTCAGAAGTTACACCATAAGCTCTGGCACTGTCAATGGCTTTGAGCGCATCGGTATGCCAGGTGCTGTTGCGCTTGCTGGTGCGCATGTGGTAACGCGCTTTCAGCATGTAGGCAAAACCAATCCATTTTTCGTTGTCGCCGCCGTAGATGAAGTCATCAGCGCCGGGCACAATTACATCATCACCTTTGCTAAGCAGGCTAACCGCTTCGGTGAGCAGGTTCTGCACAGTTTTAAGTACATCTTCCTGCTTGTCATAGGCAGCAGACAGTTGAAGGTCTTCACCTTTCAGTGCATCGCTGTAAGGAACATCACCCCACAAATCTGTGGCAGTTCCGAGCATCAAAGCGGTAAGCACATTAGAAATACCCTGATAGGTTGGGTTGGCAGCACCTGCCTGATTCTTCAGGATGCGCAGATTCTTAAGTCCTCGTGTGTAGATAACATCCCATTCGTTTGAAATATCACCTTCATCCACCACGTATTGGTCGTTGGCTTCTGACTGGAACTGGCAGCCTGCATTCTGTTGCGCCCACATGGAAGTGATGCGGCCCAGGTTACCACCGTAGGTGGCAAATACAGACAGTTCAGATGCTGATAGAATCAGCGGAGGAGTGGCGGAGGCAGGAGCATTCGGAGAAATGTCCTCACCTTCTACATATTTCTTACATCCTGCTGAGAACAGCAGAACGCCCATTGCGATAAAAAGGCTTGTCTTTTTCATAATTTTTGTTCTTGCTACAGGGTGATTAGAAGTTAAATTTCACGTTGGCAATCCAGGACTTCATACCGGGGTTGTTGAAGTAATCAAAACCGCCGATGTTAGAACCTGCACCGGTAAGTGAAGTTTCTGGATCCACACCGGTATAATCGGTGAAGAGCAGTACGTTCTTACCGGTAATACCCAAATCAATGCTCTGGAGGAATTTGCTTCCTACCTTCACATTGTAGCTGATGCCCAATTCACGCAGACGAACCCAGCTTCCATCCTGAATGGCGTTTTCAGATGCATAAGATCCGGCATCGCCCTTGAAGGTACGGAAGTAGTCGTAAGCGCTGATTTTGCGGGTGTTCGGCTGTCCGTCGCTGGCGCGTACACCTTCAATCAGGTATTCGCGGTCACGGGCTTCAGACTCTTTGGTGCGGCCCAGCTGCATCATGCGGCCCCAAGTTCCGTTCCAGATTTCACCACCTTCACGCACATCCCACAGGAAGGTAAGGTTTACACCTTTGTAGCTCAGGGTATTGCGCAGGCCACCATACCATTTTGGATAGGGGCTGCCAATGCGTCCGCGCTTAGGATCAACCAGGGGAAGACCATTGGCACCAATCAGGAGCTGACCTGCTTCGTTGCGGCGCCATTTGGTTCCGTAGATTACACCGTAAGGTTCGCCTACGATAGCATAAGAACCATTGGATGCAAATGCAGCTTCTGTGCTGATTTCATCCACACCGGGAGCAAGTTTCAACACTTCGTTTCTGTTGCTGGCCCAGTTCAGGTTGATGTCCCAGGAGAATTTGTCGGTTTTAACCGGAGTAGCTCCGATCACCAGTTCGATACCTTTGTTCTGCATCTCGCCGGCATTCTGAACTACGCTGCTGTAACCGGTTGAAGGTGCCAGTGGCATGCCGAGGATGATGTTGGTTGATTTCTGGTTGTACAAGGTTACGTCCAGGGTGGCACGACCTTTCAGGAAGCGCAGGTCAAAACCGATTTCCATACCGGTGTTGCGTTCAGGCTCCAGGGCGCTGTTACCCAAACCATTGCTCTGACCGAAACCGTTCATGCCCAGGTAAGGGAAGTTCAAACCTGAAGTGAATCCATCGGTGAAGGTTGGCTGGGTGTAATAAGTGCGGGTAGCGTAAGCTGGCGGGTTGATACCGGCCTGTGCATAAGCAATACGCATTTTACCGTAGCTCAGGATGTTGTTGCTTCCGATGGCTTCGGTGAATACGAACGAAGCGTTGGCAGAAGGATAGAAGAAGCTGCTCTTGGCAGTACCGAAGGTAGAAGCCCATTCGTTACGACCGGTTACGTTCAGGTACAACATGCTCTTATACGCCAGTTCAGCGTTCAGGTACATCGCGGCAGTTTTCACACGGCCGGTGCCGGAGCTTGCATACAGGTTAGAGGCGTTGCTCAGGTTGTAGAAATTCGGAATGGCCAGGTCGCGTCCGCGGAGGAACTGGTCAGAGCTGAAACGGTTGTTTAGGTTGTTACCCAAAATCACGTTCAGGTTCAGGTCTTCATTCAGTTCGCGGCGGGCAGTAATCAGCAGGTCGCTGTAGAACTCCTTGTAGCGCTGGATGTTTTCGTTGATTTCACCGCCTGGAGCGTTGTCTGGCTGGTTGGAACCAACAGCGAACACCTGTTTACGGGTATCGGTGTATTGGTCAATACCTACGCGGTAGGTTACATCAATCCAGTCCAAAGGACGGTAGGTGATGTATGTGTTGCCCAGAATACGGTTCACGTCATCGGTGAATGGGTTTTCGTAGGCAGACCAGTATGGGTTGTCATAGAAGGGAAGGTAGGTGTAGTTGCTACCGTCGGGGTTTTTCCAGAAGTCTTCACCCTGACCACCGCGAAGGTTGAAGTCAACCGGGCTGCGCAGAATAGAGAGCATCACACCGGAAAGGTTACTTCCGTTTTGTGCTCTGGTACCACCGCTGTTGATGAAGTTGATGGAGCTTCCGAAGCTGATTTTGTTGGTCAGACGGGTATCGGTATTCACGCGAACACTGGTACGCTTGAACTCTGTATTTGGAACGATACCGCTTTGGCGAAGGTTTCCAATAGAAGCGCGAACGGTAGTACGCTCACCGCCGGCATTGATGGAGAAGTTATTATTGTAGGCAACACCAGTCTGGAAGAAGTCCTTCATGTTGTCAACTGGATTGGCAACCTTGGGACCCCAGCTAGCCGGAGTACCCGGGTTAGAAGTACCGGCATCAACAATGGTCCAACCGGGAGGAACCACACCTGCGTATGTTTTGCGCACACCGGCAGAGTCAATAGAGCGGCCTCCACCTGTAGCACCCTGACCGTAGGTCATCTGAATTTCAGGCAGCTTGTTCACCTTGCTCCATTCTACAGAGCTGGAGAAGGTTGCGCTGAAGTTCTTACCACCGCGACCGGCTTTGCCGCGCTTGGTGGTGATGATGATGGCACCGTTCGCACCGCGAACACCATACAGTGCAGCAGCAGCAGGGCCTTTCAGTACGTTGATGCTTTCAACGTCGTCGGGGTTGATGTCCACACCACGGTTAGACTGGTTTACCCCTTGCAGGTTCATGTTGAAAGGATAATCGCCTGCAGTGGTTTGTGAGGTGCTGTTGTCGATTGGCACACCATCCACAACCATCAGCGGCTGGTTGTTACCGTTGAAGGTAGCATTACCGCGAAGGATGATTTTTGCAGAAGCACCAGGTGTTCCACCAGAACCCTGAACAAAGGCACCTGCTACTTTGGAGCTGATGGCCTGTACAACGTTCTGTTCGCCGGAACCAGCGATTTCCTTGCCTGATACGTTCTGAGTAGCATAACCCAAAGCGCGCTGCTGACGGCTGATGCCCAGAGCGGTAATGGTGATGGTGCTCATACCTACAGGATCTTCTTCCATGATTACATCCAGCGCATCTGAGCCTGAAGGAATGTCAGAAGTAATACCCTTGTAGTTGTTCAGCAAGAACACAATCTGCTTTGCGGATTGTGGTGCATTGATGGCGTAACGGCCCTCGTTGTCGGTGAAAGTAGAGATGTTCGTACCTTTCACTGTTACGGAAACGTTTGCCAGAGAACTCTGATCCTTGGCGGATTTCACAGTTCCCACGATGAGTCGGGTCTGAGCCCAGGCGTTTACCGCACTGAATGCTCCGATCAACATCATCGCTTTGAGAAGTGGTTTGAAATTCTTCATAGGCGTGTTGTTTGATAGGTATTGGGCGACAATCTTATGCCATTCATCCCGAAAAAACAACTTTATACCGAACCAAGTACCTGTTCTGTCGATTTTATTATACGATTAAAGTTGGGTTAATGACGTTCCTAGAATAGATCAATCCAGGTTTTGGTCCAGCAGGTAAATCATAGCCGCGAGGCTCGCTGCACCCAGGTGTAATTCCCTTCGGTTTACCGATTCAAACACATCTGTTTCGGCGTGGTGATGATCGAAGTAGCGCTGTGAATCTGGAATCAAACCTAGTTGAAGCATGTTTTTATTGATGCTGTTGGGTCCGTGTTTTAGTGGGGCCACATCCACGCCGGCGCCACCTTTTTCAAACAGGTGAATGCCGTATGGAGCCAGCAGTGGTGCCCAGTTTTTCACCTGGGCCATTTGGGTTTCATCTGCATCTAAGGAAAATCCTCTGGGAGTAAAACCACCACGGTCGCTTTCCAGCGCGGCCACATGAAATTCACCATCTTTTTCAGCTCCGGCTGCGTAGGCCGCCGCTCCGCGTGCGCCATTTTCTTCGTTCATCCAGAACACGCAGCGCAGCGTATGCCGCGGCGCATAACCCAGTGATTTTAACAGTCGTAATGCTTCAAAAGCATGCATGCAGCCTGCACCGTCGTCATGCGCTCCTTCACCCTGATCCCAGCTGTCGAAATGCCCACCGAAGGCGATATAGCGATGCGGCAGTTCAGCGCCACGTTCTTCCGCAATCACATTATGCGACCAGCGGTCGGGAAAGGTTTTGCAATCCATGTTCATGGTGAGCACCAGTTTGGGATCTTCGGCAACAGCGGCAAGGGTGTTGGCTACGGATGTTGCCACTGCCATCGCTGGAATTTTCGGAAGGCTGTCGGCATAGTGCATTACGCCGGTATGCGGATGCAGGTCGCAGGCATTGCTCATGCTTCTTACCAAAGCGGCCCTGGCGCCATACTTTGCAGCGATGGAAGCGCCGTCTACACGTTGGTATACACAGCCGCCGTAAGCTGAAAATGTGCTGATTTTGGTTTCGTCAAATGCTTCATTGAACAACACAATCTTGTCTTTGAGCTTGCCGGCTTTACCCAGTATTTCCAATTCCTGCTTGTTTCGAACCACACAAAGCGGGCCTGAAATCACACCGTTGGTTCCTACGCTGCCACCCAGGGCGCAGGCAGGCAAACGGAATGCCTTTGCTTTCGTTGCGTTCTTATGTTGTTCCTCCCACGTTTCACAGGCCCAGCCCGCGGTATCGTTGAACTGTTTGAGCCTTTTTTGAAGCATGGGGGAAGCAATTTCTAAGACCTCTGTGCTGCCGCGTTCCCAACAGGGAACCAGACATGGCTGAAGCATCACGGAATCAAATCCGTAACTGCGCAACATGTTCCCCGCCCAGAACACCGCGCGTTCTGCCTGATCCGAACCGCTCAGTCTGCTTCCGTAGCCTTTGCACAGCTCTTCCAAACGTTTGTAGGCATGTCCGTTGGACAATGCTTCATCATAAATCCTGCGAATGAACAGACTGTCGGCAACTTTTTGGGCTTTGACCTCCAGGGGCAGATATGCGGCTGCCAGGAACAGAAAGGAAATAAGTTTCTTCATTATGGGTTCATTAAGGCAAAAGGACGTATTGACGGGTTTTAACCGCATCCGGATTTTTGCCGGCGGTGGGATCAAAAAGGTATTCCTCGGCGGTAAAAGTTTCCGTCTGAATTCCTTTTTTGG
>JBDKIU010000027.1:0-3217 GCA_039796915.1 Bacteroidota bacterium
GGTGTAATCGCGGCGTTCTTCGCGACAACATTGCTGGAGGAAGAAAGGCGCTGCACTCAGTACCAGCAGCGAGAGTATGCGTTTGAAGTTTTTCATGGCAAAAAGCGATGTTCCTGCCCCGATTCGGGCAACATACAGTGTGCTGACTTGCCAAACCAGCGGTAGCGCCGGGCGGCAATACATCGGTACACCCAGTTTCGAACGGCTGAAGGAACGACGTACAAAACTATCAATAACTTCCAAAATCCGGGGAGCTGCCGCGCGAGGTACAGGGCTGCATCCGATTCTTTGCGCACACGGCCCTGATGCCAAACCAGCAACGACGCCGGCGCTGCCTGTTGTTCCGCATTCAGGCCCAGCAGTTCCACAGCGGTACTTCCCTGCACAGGCGCAAACAGGAAACGCTGCTTCTTGTCGCGAGCCAGCAGCCAGCGCACCACGCCGCTGCACAGATGACAGTAACCGTCGAAAAATACGATGATGCGGCCCATCAGCGTTTTTTGGGCAGTCGCCACAAACCGGCCACGTCATTGCTGCGAGCAACCAGAATCAGCGGACCCCGGGCGCTGTTCAGCAATACGCTTTTCCGGGTATTTCCGACAGCACGAAATCCAGTTTCGGCATCGCGCAATGGCTTCCATTGCCTTTGTCCCAGATTCAGCAATACCAAACCGTTCAGCGCATCATCATTGCCCCATTCCGCTTTGTTGCCGGTATTGTTTCCGTTCAGCAACACGTCCGGCTTGCCGTCGCCATTTACATCCGCCGTGGCAATACCGTTCACGCAACCGGCCTGTGCCAGCAAGGGCATGGCCTGCATGGTGAAGCTGTTGCCTTCATTCCAAAAAATACAGGAACGGAAATTCCCGGCCTGCCGCTGATATGCAGTTCCAACCTGAGTGCCGAACATACTGTTTACAGTCTGGTTGGCGTAATCGCCGTAGCGCAGGTAATTCTTCCGCATGAAGCCAACCATCTGCGCGGCCATTTCATCATAGGCATGCCAGGGTGTGCTTTGTCCCTGCACGTAATAGCTGCATACCGCATCCAGCCTGCCGTTGTTATCAAAATCGCCGGCCACAATACTCGCCGGCTGACTGGCTTCCGGGCGCACGATGCTGTTCATGCCCTGATTGCCCAGCAGCAGCTCCAGATCGCCATCGCCGTCCAGATCTGTGGCATGTATTGCATTCCACCAGCCGCCACCGGAACTCAGTCCCAGTTCGGCGCTGCGTTCTTTGAAGCTGCCGCCCATGTTCTGCCAGAGCTGCACGGGCATCCATTCGCCGCACAATACCAGATCGGCCTTTTGATCTTTGGTCACATCGGCAAACACCGCATCGCCCACGATGCCCACATTTTCGAGGCCGGGCGCCAGCTGGGCTGTGGCTTCTGAAAAGGTGCCACCGTTGTTGCGCAACAGGTAACTGCGTGCGGGCATGGGATAGCGGTCGGGCATCACGGCGCCGCCGAGGAATAAATCCAGGTCACCATCGCCATCTGCGTCGGCGGCTTTTACGCAATTCTTCGGTGTACGCAATACGGGAATGCGCTCATCGGAGGCGGTAAAATTCCCGCGGCCATCGTTTAGATAAAGGTGATCGCGGTAGTTGTCGCTTCCATCCGGAAATTCATTGGAACCGGAACACACGTACAAATCCAGATCGCGGTCGCCATCGGCATCGAAAAACACGGCTCCGGTTTGCTCGGCAGCCGCATGGCTTTTCCAGGGTCCGGGTTTGGCCGTGAAGCCTCCGGCAGCGGTTCCCAGAAACAACTGACCGCCGCTGCTTCCTGCGCCATTGCCTATGAACACATCTTCGTAGGCATCTCCATTTACATCGCCTGTTGCCAGCGCCGGCCCACGCGTGCTTTGCCTGCGCGGAATGAGCGGTTCAAATTTGAAATCAATGAAATCGGCTTTTTCGCTGTGGCGGAAGTTTAATCCGGAGGCGGCACCCACTTCTTCCAAGTTCAAGGTCTTTCCAAGGGCAAACAGGTTTCCTGTGGCTTTTTGGGTAGCCTGTTGCTCGTCGATGGTGAGCAGCTGGTTGGCGTTCACAGAACTGAGTTCCTGCATCTGTCCGCTGGGCCAGATGACGGTGAGTTTGTTCACCTTGCTCAGCGCGCCGAGTCCGAAATGAAGCACCGGCTCACTGCTGCTCTGAAACCCGTGGCTCAGGGTAAGCTCACGATACATCTTTCCGCTGTCAGTTTCCGCCAAAACCTTACAACCCAGACCCAGGCGATTGCTTTGTCTTCCGCGGAACTGCAGGCGCAGGTAATGGTCTTTCTTCACATCGGCGTTGTTGCGGTACACCGAAGGCGGATCGGCGAGGTTGTTCACCACCAGATCAAGGTCGCCATCGTTGTCGAGGTCGGCATAGGCTGCACCGTTGCTGAAGCCTTCAAAGTCGAGGCCCCAGGAAGAAGATACATCTTCAAACTGCACACCGTTTTTGTTGCGGAAGGCGAAGTTCTTCAGCTTCTTGTAAGGCATCTCATTGGCGAACTTCAGGTAATAGCCTTGTTTGAAGCCTTTGAAGTTGTCCATGTTGAGTTTGCGGAACTGTTCTACTTTGTAGTTGATGTAATCCAGGTCGTTGTAGTCGCGGTAGTAGCCATTGCTGATGAACAGGTCGTTCTTGCCGTCGTTGTCGTAATCAGCCAGCAGCGGACTCCAGCTCCAGTCGGTTTCGGCAACGCCCGCCAGACAAGCCATGTCGCTGAAGCTGCCGTTGCCGTTGTTGATCTGTAGGGTATTGCGCATGAACTGCTCGCCGTAGCCGTTGGCCACGCGCATGCTGTAGCGGTCCCAGTTGAGCGGGCCCACCTGTGTTTTCTTGCGGTAATTGTCGGGCGGAAGCATGTCCACGGTAACCACATCGGGCAGGGCATCGTTGTTCACATCGCCGAGGTCGTTGCCCATGCTGTAGAAGGACGTATGCCGAAACCAGCTGCGACACACATCTTCAAAACTGCCATTGCCCTTATTCTTCCACACAAAATCGGGGTATTCGTAGTCGTTGCTCACATATAAATCCTGAAGGCCATCCTGATCCAAATCGGCGGCAGACACGGCCAGCCCGAAGCTGTAACTGGACACGCCGGCTTTTTTGGTGATGTTTTTGAAGCCCTTGCCGGTATTTTCCCAAAGACTGTTGGTGAAGGTATCGTTGTAATTGTCTTCGCGGCGGTAAGGCTTGTCCATGTTGAT
>JBDKIU010000028.1:0-9019 GCA_039796915.1 Bacteroidota bacterium
TCCTTTTGAAGTTCAGCTATGCGCCAAGCACCTATGCTGCGCTCAGGCCTGCCGTGCTTGGAGCAAATCCAGCCGAACGACTGATGAAGGATTACAACGGGCAAACGTACTGGCTATCGGCAGGTTTAAAAGACCTCCTTGGCCCTGGTTCTAAATTACCGGGCTGGCTGAATCTGGCTTTGGGTTATGGTGCAAACGGCATGTTGGGCGGATACCGCAACAGCTGGACAGACAAACAGGGCGTATTCCATGACCGAATGGACATTGCACGTAGCAGTCAGTGGTACCTGTCTGCAGATATCCGGTTCAGCAGAATTCCAGTGCGCCGCAAGGGTGTGAAACAACTCTTCAGCCTGCTGGACATGATAAAAATTCCTTTACCGGGGTTGATGTTACAAGAGAAAAAATTACGCGTTTTGCCATGGTGTTTTTAGCAGGCATTTAGCCAGCCACCTGCCAATGCTTCAGTTTCATCTGAAAATCTTAATTTCGCGGCCCTGTTCAAACAGAACTTCTATCATGAAAGATACCATACTCTACCTCGTACCCGCTTTGGGTGTCATCGGACTCATTGTGATGGCACTGAAAAGTTCCTGGGTAAGCCGTCAGGATGCGGGTGATGAAAAAATGCAAAATCTTGCAGGAAAAATTGCTCGTGGTGCTATGGCGTTCCTCCGCGCCGAATGGAAAGTACTGAGCTACTTCGCTATTGTTGCTGCAGCCCTTTTGGCCTACAGCGGAACAGTTAAAGAAGTAAACGGAATTAAAATCCATTCGCATTGGATCATTTCTATTGCGTTCCTGATTGGAGCATTCCTTTCTGCACTTGCCGGATATTTTGGAATGCGCATTGCCACCAAGGCCAACGTTCGTACCACTCAGGCAGCAAAAACCAGCCTTGCAAAAGCCTTACAGGTTTCATTTAATGGTGGAACCGTCATGGGTTTGGGTGTAGCCGGGCTTGCTGTTTTGGGTCTTGGAGGTTTGTTCATTGCCTTTTATAACATGTTTTACGTTGGCACCGACGCTGCGCTGCAGGGTGATGCCATGAAAACAGTCATTGAAGTATTGACCGGATTTTCTCTGGGTGCTGAATCCATAGCATTGTTTGCACGCGTAGGTGGCGGTATTTACACCAAAGCTGCCGATGTTGGCGCCGACCTGGTTGGAAAAGTGGAAGCCGGAATTCCTGAAGATGATCCGCGCAACCCTGCGACCATCGCCGATAACGTTGGTGACAACGTTGGCGACGTAGCCGGCATGGGTGCCGACCTTTTCGGAAGTTACGTGGCTACCATTCTGGCTACCATGGTTCTTGGCCAGGAAATCAATGCATCCGCGGATAATTACGGCGGCCTCTCTCCCATTCTGCTGCCGATGGTTATTGCAGGAATGGGCTTGATTTTCTCCATCATCGGAACCTTCTTCGTTCGCATTAAAAACGACCAGGGAAATGTGCAACAGGCCCTGAATCTGGGTAACTGGTCGAGCATCATCCTGACCATTGCGGCCAGCTATTTTGCCGTAACGATGTTACTGCCCGCTGAATTGGAACTGCGCGGTGTGAAATTCAGCAGCATGGACGTTTATTACGCCATCATCACCGGTTTGGTGGTTGGTGCCATCATGAGCTGGATTACAGAATTCTACACAGCCATGGGCAAGCGTCCGGTGAGTTCTATTGTGCAGAAATCAGGTACCGGTCATGCCACCAACATCATCGGTGGTTTGTCTGTGGGCATGGAATCTACCGTTGTTCCAATCATTACCCTTGCGGCAGGTATTTACATTTCTTACGCTTTTGCAGGTTTGTATGGCGTGGCCATCGCGGCTGCAGGTATGATGGCAACAACGGCCATGCAATTGGCCATTGACGCATTCGGCCCCATTGCTGACAATGCCGGTGGTATTGCTGAAATGAGTGAATTGCCAGATGAAGTACGCGGCCGTACCGACATCCTTGACGCTGTTGGAAACACCACTGCTGCAACCGGAAAAGGTTTTGCCATTGCTTCAGCAGCACTTACCTCTTTGGCCTTGTTCGCCGCCTTTGTAGGAGTAGCTGGAATTACAGGCATCGATATTTACAAAGCCCCTGTACTTGCTGCCTTGTTCGTAGGTGGTATGATTCCATTCATTTTCTCAGCGCTGGCTATCGCTGCGGTAGGAAATGCCGCAATGGATATGGTGAAGGAAGTACGCAGACAGTTCCGCGAAATTCCAGGCATCATGGAATATAAAGCTGAACCAGAGTACGAAAAATGTGTGGAAATCAGCACCAAGGCTTCCATCCGTCAGATGATGCTGCCCGGTGCCATTGCATTGATTTCTCCGGTAATTGTAGGTTTCCTGTTTGGTCCTGAAGTATTGGGCGGATTGCTGGCCGGTATTACCGTGAGCGGTGTTTTGATGGGAATCTTCCAGAACAACGCCGGTGGCGCTTGGGACAATGCCAAGAAATCATTTGAAAAAGGCGTGGTGATTGACGGTGTAACACACTACAAAAAATCTGAACCACATAAGGCATCTGTAACTGGTGTCACGGTTGGCGATCCATTCAAAGACACCAGTGGTCCGAGTATGAACATCCTGATTAAGCTCACCAGCATCGTTTCACTGATCATTGCTCCATATATCGCAGAACCTGCAGGCAACAAGGCCGGTGCACACTGCGAAAGCAAGAAAACAGAGTGCTGTGATACCAAAGCTGGTGCCGCCAAAGGTTGCGACATGAGTGTATGCGCTACCATGACCAAAGAAGCTTGTGCACGTCACTGCGACAGCATGCAGTGTGATTCAGCTTCAAAGGCACATTGCATGAGCCATTACGGCGCTGACGGTAAATTCAAGGCTTGCGGTGGTCCTTGCTGCACTCCAAAAAAGGATTGTTGCAAAGACGCGCCAAAAACTGAAGCAAATGCTTCACCGGCAGCAGCGAAGAAAGCCTGCTGTTCGGGAGACGAAAAACACTAAATCAAAAAAGCCGCTGCACAAAAACAGCGGCTTTTTTTATGGCATCCTACTGCACGGGTATTCCATTCAGCAGGATGCCTGCTTATTTTTGCCACCTTTACGACATCGCGCAGCGAAGCATGAATATCAAGATTACGTTTCCGGATGGTGCTGTCAGGGAATATCCGCAAGGAATCACAGCCCTGGACATCGCCAAGAGCATCAGCGAAGGACTGGCACGCAACGTGCTGGCGGCAAAGGTGAATGATCAGGTGGTGGATGCCACACGCAGTATCGAAACTGATGCCACGCTTGCCCTGCTCACCTGGAATGATCAGGAAGGTAAAGCAGCATTTTGGCACAGCAGTGCTCACCTTTTGGCTGAAGCACTTGAAGCGGCTTTTCCCGGCATTAAGTTTGGTATTGGCCCGCCTATTGAACGAGGCTTTTACTACGATATCGATTTTGGTGACAAACGCTTCAGTTCAGAAGAGTTCGAGGCCATAGAGAAAAAAATGCTCGAATTGGCCCGTCAGGCTAATCCGTATATCAGAAAAGAAGTATCGAAGGCAGATGCTGTCGCATACTTCACGGAAAAAAATGATCCGTATAAACTGGAATTGCTCGAAGGCCTGGAAGACGGAAACATCACCTTCTATGAACAGGGAAACTTCGTTGATTTATGCCGCGGCCCGCATATTCCCGATACCGGTCATATCAAAGCAGTGAAGCTGCTCAATACTGCCGGAGCCTATTGGAGGGGCAACGAAAAGAACAAACAGCTCACCAGAATTTACGCCATTACCTTTCCCAAAAAATCAGAACTGGATCAATACCTGCTGATGTTGGAGGAAGCCAAAAAGCGTGACCACCGCAGATTGGGTAAGGATATGGGCTTGTTTACCTTCAGCCAGCGCGTTGGTCAGGGACTTCCTTTGTGGCTCCCCAAAGGTGCAGCCATGCGTGATCGTCTGGAACAGTTTCTCAGAAAAAAACAACGCGACCTTGGATATCAACAGGTCATTACACCACATATTGCCTCTAAAGAACTATATGTAACCAGCGGTCACTTCGCGAAATACGGAAAAGACAGCTTTCAGCCCATTCACACGCCCGACGAAAATGAAGAGTTTCTGCTCAAGCCGATGAATTGTCCGCATCACTGTGAAATTTATAACAGTGAACCGCGCAGCTACAAAGACCTTCCCTTGCGTTTTGCTGAATTCGGAACCGTGTATCGCTACGAGCAAAGCGGCGAACTGCATGGATTGACAAGGGTTCGTGGATTCACTCAGGACGACGCACATATTTTCTGTCAGCCGGATCAGGTGAAGGAAGAATTTAAAATTGTGATTGATCTGGTATTGTATGTTTTGCGTGTACTCGACTTCAAACAATACACAGCCCAGGTAAGCCTTCGAGATCCCAATAATCCTGAAAAATATATTGGTTCGGAAGAAAACTGGAACCGCGCTGAAGCCGCAATTATTGAAGCCACACAGGAAATGGGAATGAACACTACTGTGGCTTATGGTGAAGCAGCTTTTTATGGTCCTAAGCTTGACTTTATGGTTCAGGATGCTTTGGGCAGAGAATGGCAATTGGGCACCATTCAGGTTGATTATAATTTACCAGAACGCTTCCAGTTAAATTATACGGGTTCCGACGGACAAAAGCACCGTCCGGTAATGATACACCGGGCGCCTTTTGGAAGCATGGAACGTTTTGTGGCAGTTTTGTTGGAACATACCGGAGGAAATTTACCGCTGTGGTTGGTTCCCGACCAGGTTGCGGTGCTGCCCATCAGTGAAAAGCATATAGAATATGCACAAAGCGTTTTGCAATTACTTAAAAAGTCCGATATTCGCGGACTTATTGACGAAAGGTCTGAAAAAGCGGGTAAGAAAATCCGTGATGCAGAAATGAGTAAGATCCCTTACATGTTGGTGGTTGGCGAGAAAGAAGCTGAAACACAAACCGTAAGTGTTCGAAAGCATGGAGGCGCTGATCTGGGGTCAATGAGCCTTGCGGAATTTTCCGCAATCATTACAAAAGAAACGACCTATTAAAGGAACAGGACTTGCAAAAATTCAACAGAAGGGAAAAAGAGCCCCTGCACAAAATCAACAATGCCATCACCGCTGAGCAGGTTCGCGTGGTCGGTGAAGACATTGAACAGGGTGTATATCCTTTAGCCAAGGCAATAGAATTGGCGTTCAAAGCGGGTTTAGACCTGGTAGAGATTTCGCCAAATGCAGAGCCGCCGGTTTGTAAAATTGTTGATTACAAGAAGTTTCTTTACGAACAAAAAAAGAAGCAGAAGGAAATCAAGGCGAATACCGTCAAGCAGGTCATCAAAGAAATCCGTTTCGGACCTAATACCGATGACCATGACATCGCTTTCAAGCTCAATCATGCCCGTCACTTCCTGCAAGAAGGAAATAAAGTACGGTGTTATGTATTCTTCCGTGGCCGTACCATCATGTACAAAGAACGTGGAGAAGAGTTGTTGATGAAATTTGCAAATACCCTTCAGGACGAAGGAATGGCCAAAATGGAAATGGCACCCAAAGTTGAAGGTAAGAAAATGGCTATTTTGTTAGCCCCGAAAGGAAAAAAAGGATAAACGAACTTTAACGAATCAATTATATGCCCAAACAGAAGACCAATTCAAGCGCTAAAAAACGCTTTAAGGTAACAGGCTCAGGGAAAATTGTGCGCAATAAGGCGTTCAAAAACCATATCCTCACCAAGAAAACCACCAAACAGAAGCGTGCACTCGGTCATGATACCGTGATCAGTCCTGCTGATGAGCGGAATGTGAAATTCATGCTCCGTTTGGGAAAATAAACCGAAACTTTTGACCGTAGCTTTTAAGTTCCTGTGCATACAGGGCGCTTAGGTCAGTAAACTAAACCAATATGCCAAGATCAGTCAACAATGTAGCTTCCCGCGCTCGCCGGAAGAAGGTCATGAGGTTAGCCAAAGGCTACTTCGGACGCAGAAAAAATGTATGGACCGTTGCCAAAAACGCGGTCGAAAAAGGACTCACCTACGCTTATCGCGATCGTCGCGCTAAAAAACGCGAATTCAGAGCGCTCTGGATTCAGCGTATCAACGCTGCTGCACGTGAAGAAGGTATGTCTTACAGCCAGTTCATGCACCTTGCTTCAACCAAGGGTATTGAATTAAACCGTAAAGTTCTTGCGGATCTGGCCATGAATAATCCAGAAGCATTCAAAGCCATCGTTGCACAGGTTAAATCCTGAAAACAACGGCCTCAAACATAAAAAAGCCCCTGTTCAGGGGCTTTTTTTATGTCCATTGATCTGATTAACTCTTCTGATACACAATGGTGTACAACCGAAGATGATGCGCTTCGTCTGGCGTAAGTTTTGCCTTGGGAATCATCGCTTGTAAAATTCGTTCCCAAGAAACAGCATCATACTTTTTTGCATCTTTCCAACCGTGGCATTTGGTGCATGCACCGTAATAAACAGTTTTGCCCGTAGCCAATTGCTGCATCGTGGCGCTGTTGTCTATATCCTTGGCCACGTCCAGCCATTCAGGTTTGATATCACTGGAATTGTTGCTGGTGGATGTATTCTGCGCATTTCCTGTGTTGGTCGCAGCCACTTGAGGTGCTTTGCAGGCCAATATAAGGACGCATGCTGCAGCAAAACCGTAAATCATTCTGTTCGTCATTGCTCAAAATTATAAAGTCTTTCAGGATTTACAACACTTCCACAAGTGCTTCCATGGCCACACCCCTGCTGCCCTTTACCAAAACCGCTGCACCTTCCATGGGATGATCCAATAGATATTGTTTCAGATTTCCCACCTGCAGAAACGTGTGTACACCTTTACCCGATTCAATGAGTCGATGAAAACAAGATCCAACCAGAAACACGTCCCTGAATCCAAGGTTTTGGGCCAGTTGGCCTATGGCCAGATGCTCTTCATCAGCGGCAGCACCTAATTCAAACATGTCTCCCAACATCAACACTTTGTTTGGATGTTCCCACAATGAAAAACTTTCCATGGCGGCCTGCATGCTGCTTGGATTTGCATTGTAGGCATCGAGCCAGATCAGGTTATGTTCCGTTTGAATCCACTGTGATCTGTTGTTGGCCGGTTTATATGCTTCAATGGCTGCGGCAGCTTCGTGTAATGTTACGCCATAATGTTGGCCAATGGTTAGGGCGGCCATGATGTTGGTCAGATTGTGCGCACCCGCAAGGGCCGATGTAAAACCAATGTTTCCTTCCGCACTGTTCAAGCGTACGTTCAACTCGGGAAACCAGCTGATGACTTCCACAGAAAGGCCGGCAACCCTTTGCTGAAAACCATATTGAATGGTTTGATTCAGGCGTGAAGCCATACGCATCAGCCATTCATCATCGGCATTTACAAAGGCCAGTCCTTCGTTCAACTGTACATAACGATAAAGTTCGCTCTCTTCTTTAGCCACGCCTTCCAGACTTCCAAATCCTTCCAGATGCTCTTTGCCGATATTGGTAATGATGGCGGCATCGGGCTGGGCGATCTGGCATAAGGCCGCAATTTCGCCAGGGGCATTGGTTCCCAGTTCTACCACAGCCATTTCCGTTTCCGGCCTCAGACGCAGCAAGGTAAGAGGAACGCCAATGTGGTTATTGAGGTTGCCCTGCGTAGCCACTGTATTGAAACGCCTGGACAAAACCGCCGCAGTAAGCTCTTTGGTGGTAGTTTTTCCGTTACTTCCGCCAATACCAATAACGGTGGCATTCATTTTCTGTCGGTGTAAGGTTGCCAGTTCCTGAAGCGCCAGCAAGGTATCAGGCACGTAATGAATACGCAATCCGTCGCAGTAGGCAAAGTCTGATGCCAGCGCATAGGAACAACCTCCTTCCACCGCAGATTTTGCGAAGGCGTTGGCGTCAAAATTGGCACCTTTCAGGCAAATGAATAAAGAACCGGCCTTCAGGTTCCGTGTATCTGTGCATACGTTGTATGCGCAATCCTCGTATAACTTATAAATGTCTTCCGTGTTCATGCTTCTTTTTTTAGCTCCAAATGCCAATTGTGCCCAGACAACAGAACCATTTTTGCCGGCTCAAAGTTATTTTCGTAAAAGATGTTTCGGATGCGTTTAACCATGTTTTTATGCTCAGTGCTTGTTGTTTATGTCCCAGTCATCGGACAAAAACCTGGTTTCACCTACGCCTTGAGCAACCAGATTCCAGTAAGTGCTGACGGAAAACAACTGCCCAATGCCTGGGCCGGGGGCATGAACAACGTTCAGTTCAACAATATTGACCTCAATTCGGATGGCTTGAATGACTTACTGGTATTTGACCGCACCGGAGACAAGTTGCTGCCCTTTGTCAACACTGGAACTCCGGGCAACGCAAAATTTGCATATCGCGCGGAATACGAGTTATACCTGCCTCAGGGCCTGGCCATTTACCTTACCGCCGACTATAATCTTGATGGGAAAATGGATATTTTCACCCGAGACATTGACCGAAGGCTGAGGATTTACAAGAATGTGAGCCACGGCCCCGTTCCGGAATTTCAGGATTTAGGGGATATTTTCAGGGAAGTCATTGCCAATCCGCCCTTCAACATGCAGCCCTTTCTGCTCGATCCGGGAGATATTCCTTCCTTTACAGACTTAGATCGAGACGGCGACCTGGATGCGGTGTTTTACCAAAGCACGTATGGAGGTTATGCCATGTGCAGAAACGAACAGGTGGAATTTGGACTTGCGGCAGACAGCTTCAGGTTTCGACTGGTGGATTTTTGTCATGGCTATTTCCGCGAATCGCCCTTTGCCAATGAAGTATTTTTAGGTGAATGTACGCAGCCGTTTAAATGGCGCCATGCCGGTGGCAGCAGCTGTTTATTGTGGGATACCGATGATGACGGAGATCAGGACATGATTATTGGCAATGTTGGGTTTCCCTATTTGTTGTTTCTGAAGAATGGAAAATCAGACATCCAGGGATTTTGGGATACCATGATCATGCAGGATACCATTTTCCCCCGCAATACCACCCGCGCCTCCAGTTACAATTTCCCGAGC
>JBDKIU010000029.1:0-13374 GCA_039796915.1 Bacteroidota bacterium
CTTCATTCCTGAATAGTTCTTTGACGCAACATTTGCGCGGGAACGCCCGCATATACGCTGTATGCATTAAGGTTTTTGGTAGCCACGGCGCCAACGCTGAGCACACTGTGGCTGTGGCAGGTAACACCCGGACAAACCACCGTTTTGGCACCAATCCATACACCGTCTTCCAGCGTAATGGTTCCGGTAATCAGGTCGAAGGTACTGCGGCGGTAGTTGTGGTTGCCACAGAGTAACATCGCACCCTGAGAAATGCATACATGATTCCCTATAAGCACCCGGTCGAGGTTGTCAATCCACACGTGTTCGCCCAGCCAGCAATGGTTTCCAATTTCCAGCTTCCACGGGTATTTAATGTTGATGTAGGGTTTAAATACCACGCCGGTACCAATTTTTGCGCCGAACATGCGCAGCAGTGCCGCCCTCATGCCGCTGAAGGGAATCCAGCTGTTGATGAGGAAAGCGTTGACCAGGTACCAGACAACCATTTTCACGGTTCCGGCTCCCGGCTGGTAATCATCATTGCGAAACGCCTGGAGGTTCGTTTTCATGACTTAAAAAGTTGTTCGTATTGCCCAAAGGCTGTATCGGAAGCCGATTGTGCTCTGGCCAGCTTCATGGCATCAGCGCTCATGTGGCGGTAGCGTTCACGTTCCATACGATAGGCGGTTTCAAGCATCCTGAGCCAGGGTTCCGGGTTTTGCGGCGACAGGTCCCAGCCGGCATTTTGCTGCTGCAGGTTTTTCCAGGGTGTATTGTCGCCAATCATTACCGGAAGGCCCGCTGCCAGGGCTTCAAAGATAGCGTGTCCGAAGTTCTCTCCCAGCGTAGGCATGATGAACCAGTGGGCCTTGCGCAGCTCGGTTTGTAGTTTTTCCGGGTCGAGAAATCCATGCCATTGAACACTGATGTGCGCCGGCAATGCTTCTAAGTCGCGCCTGAAGGCAGAAACATAAGCCTCGTCGTTTCCGGCTGCGCCGTAAAAGACCATGTTTACAGGATGCGGTACAGCTCTGAGCAGCTGCAGGATGAATCGATTGTTTTTTTCCGGAGAAATGCGCGCCACGCTGACCAGCTGCAGTGGCTCTTCCGGGCTGCGTTCCAAAGGACTCAGCGCATCGGGCAAAGCGGCCATATTGGTTGCCCGGAATACCTGTGCGCGCGGAAACACCTGTTGTATATAGGCCGCTTCAAAATCATCCACTGCCTGAAAACGCACCTTGCGGAATAATCCGAGGGCATGCGCCACGCGCAGGAAGATTCGTTTTTGTGTTCCCTTGAAGTTCAACGCCGTGGGATGCAACATGCCTCTGGGTGCCAGCACGATGGTTTTGCGGCAAAGTTGCGCTGCCAGCAACGGAAGCAGCGAATAGCGGAGTGAAAAGATGCCCTGCAGGTAAACCAGGTCGGGTTGTTCTTTTCTGATGTGCTTTAGGGCGCTGAACAATCCGCCTTTCAACTGGTAGCAGATGCGTTCTTCGTTTTTGCCACGGGTCCATGTATTCAGCGGAATGCCCGGCATGGGTTCGCCGCTTCCATAGTCGAATGCGGAGGTGACCATGCTGAAGCGATACTGCTTCCCGAGCCGCGCCACCAGGTTTACCATGCTGCGTACCGGCCCTCCGGCGCGGAAGGCGGGTTCATACCAGTCTATGAACACCAGAATATGCTTCAAAGGCTGAGTTTATTTCTCTGGATGTAATGACCCATCACGATGTACACCCAAACCCTTGCCCACGAGAGTGTTTTATCGCCGGCGCGGAAACGATGCCACAGTTGTTCCACTTCATTGCCCTGTACCACATGAAGTTCTTTCAGGGCCAAAATACCTTCTTCGGCAAGTGCTGCCATGGGTCCGCGCAGCCATGCTTCCCAAGGGAAGGTGAAGCCCATTTTCGGACGGTTATACACTTCTTCCGGCAGCAAATGTCCGAAGGTGTCCAGCAACAATTTCTTGCCGGGCTTCAGCGGTTTAAATGCATCGGGCAGGGATAAAACATACTCCAGCAATGACAGATCCAGGAAGGGACAACGGATTTCAAAAGCATGCGCCATGGCCATCTGGTCGCTGTCGCGGAGCAGGATGTTGGGCAAATAGGTTTGCAGTTCGGCCAGTGAAACCTCTGTTACCATACGGCCTTCAGACCGAATCTGACCTACGGCATCTGCAGCGGTATGATAAGGCTTACTGCTGATCAGACCGGCCAGGCGTTCTTCATCGGTAATGCGCCGCAGTTCCGGATACCAGGACTGAAAGGAAAACTCCGGACGGCTCATAATGCTGTACAGTTTATCGGCTCTGGTTCCGGGTTTAAAACGACGGTAGCCGTCGGCAAGCATTTTCCGCAGCGACAAGGGCAACTTGCCGAACAGGCGCAGCTGCTGCATGCGCTGGGAAAAGGGGAACATCCAATAGCCACCGAACAATTCATCGCCGCCCAAACCCGACAGTGCAACCGTGATGCCGGCGCGCTTGGCTGCTCCCGAAACCACAAACGTATTCACGCCGTCAGTGGTTGGAAAGTCCATCGCATCCAAAGCCTGCATCACATCCTGAACCACTTCTTCGGGTGTGAGGATGATTTCTGTATGACGGGTATTGAATTTCGGTGCTACCTGCGCAGCAATGGCCGATTCATTAAAAGCTTCTTCCTGAAAACCGATGTTGAAGGTTTGCAAAGCACCCGGACGGAAGCCGGAAGCCAGCGCAACGATGATGCTGCTGTCCACACCTCCCGAAAGGAAGGCGCCGAGCGGCACATCGCTGATCATGCGTTTTTCAACGGCATCCGACAGCAACCTGTGCACGTCTTTCTTCACGCGTTCGTAGGGACCGGTTACCTTGAACTTGTCGCGGCATTCCTGCAGCTCAAAGAAACGCTGACGGGTAATGGTTCCCTGATGCCAGGACAGCATGGTTCCCGGCATGAGTTGCTTCACGCCTTTCAGGATGGTATTGGGCGCATGAACGGTTTGCCAGGAGAAAAACTCGGCCAGTGCCTGCGGATCGATTTCCCGTGACACATATCCGGAAGCCAGCAGGCCACGAAGTTCAGAGCTGAAGCACAACTTGCCATCGGCATGGGCGTAATACACGGGCTTTTTCCCGAGGTGGTCACGCGCAACGGTGAGGGTTTGCAGCTGATGATCCCAAACAGCAATGGCAAACATGCCTTCCAGCTTCCCAATCACATCCAGCCCCCAGCGGCAAAGACCCGCGAGGATGACTTCTGTATCGGTTTGGCTTTTGTAAGGATAATCCGCAAGCTGTTTCTTCAGCAGCTTGTAGTTGTAAATTTCACCATTGAACACCAGCGTATAGCGCCCGTCGTGGCTGTGCATGGGCTGATGTCCTTCCGCAGAAAGGTCGATGATGCTGAGCCGCACATGGGCCAAACCGCAACCCGGCGTGGTGAAAACACCCCGGTCGTCGGGACCGCGATGCCTGATGGCATTGTTCATGTGCACCAACCGGTCGTTCAGTCGGAAGGTATCGTCAAGACCAGCTATTCCGTTGATGCCACACATCCCTGCGAAGATGCTTTATTCTAGTGTTTCCCGGAAACCGATTTTCCCATATTCAGGAAGCGCAGTGCCCAGATTTCAGGACTATTGGTGGCAGCCTGGGCGCGGCTTGCTGCTGCCATGCGCACCAGTTCGGCATCGGACATCTTCATGATGCGCAGCAAACAGGCTTTCAGCATGGCTTTATTTCCTGCTTCAAACAGAAAACCATTCTGTTCGGGAAGCAGAAATGCAGAGGCGGCGCCAACCGCATCAGACAAAAGCAAAGGATATCCGGCAGCCGCATATTCATGCACCACCACGCCCCAGGGTTCAAAGTTGCTGGGCAGCACAAAAACGCCGGTTTCGGCAACAACAGCGCCCATTTCTGCCGGCTGAACGAAGCCCAGATGGCGTATATCGGGATGTGAAACACGGCTGTCCCACATCGGGCCGGTTCCGGCACACCACAATTCCCAGTCGCAGGGATGTTCCGCTTTGGCTTCGGCAAACGCTTCCCAGAGCAGGTCAAGGCCTTTGGCCGGGATGTACCGCGCCACGCACAAAAATCGGTGCGGAAACTGCGCCTCTTTGGCCTGCATGTGTGCTGCAGCAAACGATTCAAACAAAGCCGTATCGGCTGTATAAGCGCCTTCCGTAATCTGATGATTGCCGAAGCCCAGCTTCTTTGCAAACGAACGCTGCGGCGCTCCGGGAATGAACAAGTGGCGGAACAGCCGCGGAAACACCAGCGAAGCGCCCAGTGCAAGCAATCGCTGCTTGAGTGAACCGGTCCAATGGTTATCGAAACCCGTTGCCAGGAAGAAGTCTTTGCGCAGGTTCCAGGCCGCACGAAGCACAGATTTATTGGTCCAGTCGGCAATAAACACAAGATCCGGACGGGCCTGCCGGATGCGTTGTTCCAGTTCTTTCGCGCTGAACTTGCTCCTGTCCACGATGCGGAGCCCCGGCTGTTGCCCAAAATCGAAGGGTGCTTCTGGATTTACGGGAAGGCATAAAACCAGCAGTTCATGGCCGGATTGGGCTGCCGTGGCGCGCAAACAGGCCAGCATGTAAGGCGCCAACTCTCTGAACACCACCACTACCTTTGCAGATCCTCCTGTATTGTCTGTGTTCGCGTTACCTTTGCCAGACAGGTTTTTCTGTACATCCATGCGTGTTCAATTATACGACCCATCCTGGAAAGAACGGGTGATTGCCCTTACTTTACAGGAATATCCATTCATGGAACCCTGGTTTGTCCAGCGCTTCGAAGCCTTGTATGAGCATCCTTACCAGCAGGGCCGGAACCGCATCATCCTGGCTACCGAAGGTGAAGCACTTGCCGGAATTGTTTCATACATCCATTGGCCGCTGCAGGGTGTTGCCAGCAACACGCGCAGTTTCCAGATTCTGGGCGTTTTGGTTTCCCCCGATTTTCGCGGTCGCGGCGTTTTTGCGCAGTTGCTCGATGCCATGAAAGCGCAGGCCGCGGAAGATGCTGCCGACTATCTGATTGGTTTTCCGGTGCCCGCATCCAAGCCTGCTTTTGTTAAAAAAGGATGGAATCACGTATTCGACATGTTGTGGTTCATCAAACCGGTAAGCCTGTTTGCCGCCTTGCGGCGTAAACCATTCAGCGCCAAAGGTTTCAGCGGCGATGTTCCCGAAAACCTGCAGGCCGACACCATGCTGCAAACCGCTGCCGACACCACATTCTGGAACTACCGTAAAGCCTTCATGCCTGAATGGCCGGCCTGGTGGTTTTCATGCACGGTTCAGGGACATCCCATCCACATTCAGTTCCGCATAGGTCAGAGAAAAGGTCTGAATGAAGCCAGCATTGGGAAAATTTACGCCGGCACAGCCCCGGAAAGCGCCATCAGCCAAGGCATCAAACAATGGATGCGCGCCCTGCGAAAAGAGGGAAGCACCGTATTTGCAAGTGTGGCCATCAACCCGGAATGCCCTTCTGAAACGGGCAAAGCAGTGCAGTCGCTGTTCTACAAAACACAAAAAAAGGTACACTTCATCCACATGAGTTTCAGCGGAAAAACCGATGGCGACATGCCCGAACGCTGGAACATGATGCGTGGCGACATTGATACCTGGTAATTCAACTTCATGCGGTATTCCAAACAACTTCATTCCCGCAACCACCTGATTAAATCAGTGTTGGGCAACCTGCTGTTTCCGGTGTTCGGTTTCCCACATCAAAATGGCGATTTGCTGGTGCTGAACCTGCACAGTGTGCCCCATCGTTTCGCAGATGAGCTGCGGCATTTGATTGAATTTCTGGGGAAGCACTTCGCGCTGCAAAGTCCGGATTACCTCGGACAGTTCTATCACGGCGCGGCTCCGAAACCAGGAACACAGCCTTCCGTGGTATTCACCTTTGACGATGGACTGCGGAACAACTTCCGCGCAGCGCAGGTACTGGAAGAATTTGGCATCAGGGGTTTGTTTTTCGTAGTCCCCGATTTCTTTCAGGCTGCGGAAGACGCACAGGAATCTTACTACCGCACGCATATCAGGAACCTCATCAATCCGCATTACGACCGCGAACCCGAGGATTTCCGCGCCATGAACATCGAACAGCTATTGCAGCTCAAAGCACTTGGTCATGAACTGGGTTCGCACAGCATGAGCCATACCATGAACAAAGAACAGGATCATGCCGCGCTGTTGCACGAAGTGGTTCATTCCAAAGAAGTGATAGACCGCGTGCTGCAGCAAAACACCACGCATTTCTGCGCACCTTTCAACTCGTTGCAGCGCGTTTCTGCAGCAGCCATGCAGCTCATCAGCACCCATTACAGCTATTTCCACAGCACTTTTCCGGGAAGCAACCTCGAAGACCGGAATCCCATGTTTATCCGCCGGGTAAATGTGGAAGCTTTCTGGCTCATGGGCGCGGTGAAGTATGCCTGCAGTGGCCGTGAATGGCAGCGCTGGCGCGATGATTCAGCGCGTTTTCAAAACCTCAGCACCAACCTAAAGTAAAGGCCCAGTCGGATGTTCAGGATATTTACAGTGTTGATGGTCTGTTCCGTGTTTATGGACGACTTTTTCTTCTTCCGGACTCCGTTCGACTTTTACTACTACTACCTCATTTACCTCATTTTCATCATCATGGTGGTGGTGAAGAACCAATCCCTTCACCTGCTGCCAAAATGGTTCACCCGTGTGATGGTTTTGCTGTACCTGATCAGTTTGGGTGTAAGCAATGTGTACGGAACGCTTGGGTTTCACCTGGTGAAACAGTTTCTGGGAATCACTTATTCGGCGGTGGCCTTTTACCTGCTGCTGAAGTCGAACAGCTTCAACATCATGAAGATTTTCAACATTTACCTGAGCGCCGCCTTTTGGGTAGCGCTTTGGGGACTCATTGTTGAAGCGCTGCTGCTGAACGGCATCCAGATAACAGAAAAAGTGAAATCCACCTCGGCAGGTTTATACCGTGTGTATTCCATCATGGGAGAGCCGTATTTTCTGGCCGTTGCCTTAATGCCGGCGCTGTACTATTGCATCTATAGGATGCTCAGCGAACCGGCGTATCGCTACAACGTGAAAAACCTGGTACGCTCGGGTGTGATTTTCGTTTGCTTCGTACTCACGTTTTCTTCTGCCGGTTACATGGGCCTGGTGCTGATGGTGCTCATGTACATGTACAGCGCCAACTATTTCTCCCTGATTGAAGGAAGATTGAAATTCCTGCTGATGCCGCTCATCGTCATTCTGTTTATTGGGTTTTACAACAACCTGAAAGATGCTTTTTATGAGTTCCAGGTGCGGGTAGACGATACCCTGACGATGTTCCAGTCCACCGATGGCGGCATTGATGTAAAGAAAATATCTACTGTAAACTCAAGCACATTCGCGCTTTATACCAATTATATTATAGCCAAGGAGAGTTTCCAGCGCAATCCGCTGTTTGGCTCCGGGCTGGGGTCTCACCCCATCAACTACGACATCACTTTTGCCAAATACTTCCCTGCCGATTTTACTGAGCGTTTTGGCACATTTAACAAGTTCGACGCAAACAGTTTATTCCTGCGTTTGATGTCGGAAACCGGACTGTTTGGGCTGTTCCTGATCTTCTTCTTCCTGCTGCGTTTCTTCATGGGAAAGAAACACCTGAAACACCCGAGGTTCCGCGAACTGAACATTGTAAATCAGGGTATTTTTATTCTGATTGTAGTTCGGTTGGTACGCACGGGCAGCTACTTCGGAAACGGTTTTTTCCTGTTTATCTTCCTGTATTACTACACCAAACGCATTGCCGATGGCAAGGTGCGTGTGCCCTGGCTTCAATACAAGCCTCAGCCTACGCCTTCAGCTCCTGCAGCGTCTGAAGGGTCTGGCGGCCAATCTGTTTCCAGCTAAAAGCTGCGGCCTTGCGCATGGAAGCTGCACCAAGTGCTGCGGCTTCCGGCTCCGTACATGTGAGTATGGCTTCAAGGGCTGATTCCAGCGCGGCGGCGTTTCCGGGCTCTATGAGTTGTCCGTTTTCGGAAGAAACCAACAGCGCCACGGCACCCACATCACTGGCCACTACCGGAAGTCCCGAAGCCATTGCTTCCAGAATCACCGTGGGCATTCCTTCGCTGTAGGATGGACAAACCAAGGCATAAGCGCTGCGGTAAATGCTTTTGATTCGCTGTTCGTCGCGCAGCGCGCCTTCATAACATACGCGGTCGTGAACCAGACGCTTGTCTTCGGGAATATCGCCAATGAACCGGAACGAAACCTTGAACCGGGCCTGCTGCAGCAGTTTCGGCATCACTTGGTTCAGAAGATCCAGGCCTTTCCTCCATTCATAGCGTCCCACAAAAAGTACGGTTTTTTCTTTGGGAGAAATACGTTCCGGCTGTTCAAACCAGGAGTCATCGATGCCCACGGGAAGCGTGAGGATGCGTTGTGCCGGTGCAATGCCTGCTATGATTTGGCTGAGTTTTCCACCCAGCGAAACCACGGCATCGGCTTTTTTAATCAGTCTGGCCGCCGGAAGGCGCAACATGAAACCCTGAAGCTTATTGCGCCAGCCCTGCATGGCCTGAAACATCTCCATACCGTGCAGGTTGAGCACCACCGGAATGCCGTTTAGTCCGCTGCTGATGGTTTTCCAGCCCGCAAAACCCTGCACATACACCGCGCTGATACGCTGTTGTTCACGCAGCAGCACTTCGTGAATAGCCTTGCTGTAGCGGTAATTGCGCAACAGGTAATGGCCTGGAACAGGCGCGGCTGCCGGCCAGGGAATATAGATCGCTTCTATGTTTTCCCTTTGTTCCTGGGTGAATAAAGCAGCGATATCTAAATGCTCATGCGGATGAAAAAGCATTACCCGTGCACCGGCATCGGCCAGACTTGCCGCAAGTCGTACCGAGTGTTTCTGCATGCCGCCTATGCTCAGCGGAAACAAACCATCGGTAAGCAGCGCTACGCAAAATGGCTCAGGATGTAGCTTGCCTGACGGTTCCATGTGTATTCATTTAGGATTTTATTTTTGAACTGAAGCCCCATCTTGTGGCGGTCTTCGGGATGCGAAAGCAGTTGATTCAGCGCTTCCGCCAATGCCGGAATTCCGGGCTTCACCAGCCAGCCGTCTTTGCCGTGCTCCATTACGTCATTCACCGGACCGTTGTCGGGCGCCAGCACTACCTTTCCCATGATTCCGTATTCAAAAATCTTCATGGGACTGCCGTACCAGTTGCTTTTCGGCATGACGGTAATGTCCATCAGCGAGATGTACGGATACACCTGATGGTGTGGCACTTTCCCAGCAAAAACAACCCGCCCCTCGCCGAGGGTTGCCACCGCCTGTTTCTTCAGCGCGTCCTCATTCATGCCACCGCCTACAATCAACAGAACGGCCTGTGGATGTTGCTCTTCAATCGCTGCAAACGCGTGGATCAGGTCATCAAGTCCATGATGCGGAAAGAATGAACCTACAAAACCAATGATGTTCTTGCCCTGCAACTGGAATTTATGCCGCAGCAATTCTACATCTTCAGCTTCCACATGCACGCCTGAAGGATCGATACAATTGGGAATTACACTGATGTTCGCCGCCGGATAATCATAACGCGTTGCCAGAAAATCGCGCAGCGTCGAAGAAACGGCGAACACTTTTGTGGCGGCATGCAGCTTACGCTTTTCAATAGCATGTCCCAAAGGATGCATGAGCGAAGGTCCTTCCCAATGGCGCATTTCTTCAATAAAAGGCGCGTTGACTTCAAGAAAATGAGGAATACCCGCCTTCCGGCACACGCGCATGCCGGAATCCTGCATGTATTCGCTTCGCTCATAAACCAGATCGGGTTTAAAGCTGCCGATGGCTGATTCCAGACGGGCCGCAGCCAGCTTGTCAAAACGTCTGATGCCCAAATCTTTGAGTGCGTTGTATGCAAATGTGGGCAGCCACTTTTTCACCAACTCCTTGAGGCGATGGCCTCCGGATTCAGTATCAAACTGTTTCTTTTCTGACGGCGTGGTTCCGCCAAGAATCACGGGCATAACTTCATGGCCCAGGGCCCTGAAGGCTTTAATGGTTTCCCGTTGGTGGGTGCTGTAACCAACCTCACTAACAATATCGTGGGTTGGATGAGGGGAAAAGTAAATGATGCGCACGTGCTGCAAAGGTAGGCGATGCAGGAATGCAGGTTGCGACTTAACCGTTGATGGTCAGCGGTTGCATTTTGGCCGCCTGATAAATATCCTCAGCCCTGTATGTTTTCCGTGGAATGTTGATGCTGTCTCTGTGCCAGGTATCAGGAATTTCCGTGCCGTTCAGCACCATATCCAGCCAGGGCAGATAAGCTGCGGGCGTATCCTTGCGCGCTCTTACCTCACGGAGGTAATCGGCATCTGCGATGCCCATGCGCTGGATGAAGATGAACACGTTTTGCATGCTCCACAAATCCACTTCCGGGCCTTTGGCATTGCGGGTAGGACCAAAATACTCATCCTCCAGGATGGCTTTGAAATGATCGCCGTCTGGATACCATTGATAGGTTTTTTGTGCGGAAATGCCCACCGCACGTTCCAGTCCACACCAGTAAATCACCTTGCGCAGCGGCAACTTTAAAGCTTTCAGGATGGGATTGCTGCGCAGTGCATCGGTACCACGTTTTTTGTCGGGAGTCCAGAGTTGCAGGGTGGTGCTGAACGCCGGCGGCATGAAGACCACATGTGGTTCCCAGGCATCGATGGTATGCACCGGATGTTGTTCCTGCGTAAAATGCTTCGCCACACGCATTTTGGTTTCCAGGGTTTTCTCATCAACATCCACTTTTTTGTCGAACAACATGGTTTCGTAGCCGCTGCCGTAAATCGCGGCGGTGGTTAAGATGTAGTTGTTGTGGTGGTGAATGCAATGTGCCGCCTGGCCGCGCTGATAATCCTTCATGGCCGGGAAGAAGTGGATTTTCAGGTGAAAATCGGTGCATTCATACACGTAAAAGAAGGGGATATTGTATTGGCTCCAAACCTGCGCCCTGTATCCTTCATCGTCGAAGTTGCGCCGAACCACTTCCTTCAGAAATGCTTTATCTGCGCCCATTTCCTGAAGGATGGCGCCGGCATGTTTATGAAACTCCGAACGTTGTTCGTATTGCTGATTGAGGTTTTTCAGCCGTTCGATATAAGGATGGTGTTCAAAAACCTGTGTGCTCATGATGTTAAGGTATGCAAAAATAAAGCCCACAACTTCCACAAACTGATGCTTCCCCTTTTATCTGCCTGATTTTAGGCAGATTACTGCATCAATGGCGCTTTTTCCGGGCCTCTTCCAGTACATGCAGTATTTTCTGCACCTGCGCATCCAGGGTGAAAGGTGTATAATCAAAATGGCGGTTGAAGGGCAAACTTCCATCGCGCAGCCGCGACATATCGCGTATAAAATCTTCGGCGCTCAGGTTTCTGTCCATGATGTAACCCAGGTTGTTTTCGGTAATTAAATCATACAAACCTCCCGGACCCACGCAGGCAATAATAGGCTTGCGGAATTTGATGTAATCGAAGACTTTGGTGGCAATACTGTTCACCATTTCCGGACGTTGAAACAAGAGAAACGCATTGGAAACGGAAAGAAATTCCGACAGACTCTGCTGATTCATGTACGGGTGCTTTTGGATGCAGGGCATGGGATTCTGGTCGAGCAACATATCCATTTCCCGGTCTCCATTCCCTATGAACACAAAGCGAAACTGCCCGGGCAACCGTTGCTGAAGCTGGGCTACATTCGAAAGAAAGTGCTCAAAATAAGGTTCACATCCTTTGCCAATATTGCCGGCACAGGTAATGGTAAACACCTTCGGCGCCATGGATTCAGGAACTTGCGGCAAAGGCTGCAGCAGGTCAGAAACAGGATTCAGCAGCAGGTGATAATTGGCCGGAACGCGTTCTGAAAGATAGGCTATGATGTCCGGACAGGCCGCCGTTATTACGTCGGAGCTGCGCAGTACTGCGGCTTCGCGGTCGGCTTCCGCGGCAAAGCGTTTTGCATGGAGCGCACGGATGCCGTAATGAAATCCGTTGGTCCAGCGGTCGCGGAAATCGCTCAGCAGCAGCAGATGCGGAAACTCCTGCTTCAGCAGCACCCCGGTATATAAATAGCTGAACGGCGCACCTGTACAAATCACCGTTTTTATGTTGTGTTGCCGGATGATGTTTCGCGCCAGACGGCGCAGGTTCTGCACATCCAAAGCGCCGGTATCATACACCGTTCCGCGCACCCTGAATTTCATATACAACAGCGCCAAACGATACTGAATCTTGCCCCAGATGTTTCGCGGACCGAATTGCAGCACGTCCGGATAGACGCTTTCTATGCGGTGTACGCGGTTTGAAAACCCTTTAAACTCCTGCGGAAGTTCTTTTTGCGCCGTAATGATGTGGACCTCTAAACCCTGTTCCATCATCCTGCGGCCAAACAAGGCCCAACGCCTGCCGCCAACGCCACTTTGCGTACCCAGTTTGGCGCTCAAAATCAGGATGGGACCAACAAGCTTATCTGTATTCAATTCCTTCACAACAATTATTTTAACCTATACCTCAATGAGACAAACATACCACCTTGTAAAAACCAACACATACTTTACGGTGGAGATGCAAAGATGTTGGGCATCTGCACATTCCGCGATGTTGGGTAAGTTTTTTTTAAGGGAATTTCATGCCTTGGCTTGTGGAAACAGCACCCCTGAAATGATGGTTTCAACAACATCATCTGAAATTTATTTCAGCCTTTTTTCAGGCAGGTTATCTTTGCAACTCATTAAGAATCAGGAACATGATTTCAGAAAAAGCAGTTATTGGAAGGAACGTATCGATAGGTGCGTATTGCGTTATTGAAGAAGGTGTAGTTATTGGCGACAATACCACCATCAAAAATTACGTGGAGCTCCGCAAAAACACCATCATCGGTGAGAATTGCTACATTGATTCACGGGTATCTACTTCCGGAGAGTGCAAGGTTGGCAACAATGTAACCGTGCGCTACGCTTCAATTCTGGCGCGTGGAGTTGAGGTCGGCGACGGTACATACATCTGCCCAAAGGTGATGACTAACAACCTGAATACAGGACAGACGCAAATTGGCGGTGCTAAAATTGGCCGCAACTGCTTCATCGGCACCAATACAGTATTGCAGCATGGTATCACCATTGGCGACAATGCCATTACGGGCAGTTTATCCTTTGTGAACAAGGATATTCCTGAAGGAGAAATTTGGTTTGGGAATCCGGCGAAGCCTTACAAAAAGGCTTAATCCAGGCCGGTAGCATCAGGTTGCTGATGCCGTAAAGGGTTCAGGGCTTCAAGGAGCAGCCTGACCTGTTGTGCCGAAGAAAATTCGGTATGTGTTGATTC